>DASVWB010000148.1:0-13252 GCA_036389815.1 Pyrinomonadaceae bacterium
GAGGCGGCGACCAGCGCCAGCCCCGCCGCGCCGCCCATCCAGAGGTCGAGTCGCTTCATGGCAACAGTCTTGAAGGGCCGGCGCGCTCTCGCCCTCAGTCGGCGCCGAGGACCAGCTCGACCAGCGTGCGGACGCCGGCGCCGCTCGCGCCCTTTGGGGCGTAGGGGGTGGGGGCGTCGTACCGGGCCGTGCCGGCGATGTCGAGGTGAGCCCAGGGCGTGTCGCCCGCGAACTTCGAGAGCAGGAGCGCGGCGGCGACGGCGTCGGGCTTGCCGCCGTAGTTCTTGAAGTCCGCGATCATGCTCTCGATGCGCTTCTTGTAATCGTCTGAGACGGGCATGCGCCACAGGGGCTCGCCCGCGCGCTCGGAGGCGTCGAGCACGCGGCCGGCCCACTCGTCGTCGTTCGAGAAGAGCCCCGCGCGGTGCGTGCCGAGCGCGACGATGATGGAGCCCGTCAGCGTTGCGAGGTCTACGACGCGCGTCGCGCCGAGGTGCCGGGCGTAGGCGATGCCGTCGGAGAGGACGAGGCGGCCTTCGGCGTCAGTGTCCACGCACTCTATGGTGTGGCCGGCGAAGGTGCGCACGATGTCGCCGGGCTTGAGCGACTTGCCCGAGGGCATGTTCTCGGCGGCGGGCACGACGGCCGCGAGGCGGCGCGGGACTCCCAGCAGCGCCGCCGCACGCAGCGCGCCGAGCGCCGCGGCGCCGCCCGCCATGTCGGACTTCATCTCATACATGTCGAGCCCGTGCTTGATGGAGATGCCGCCCGTGTCGAACGTGATGCCTTTGCCGACGAAGGCCCACAGCCCGCCGTCTGCCGACGCGCTTTCCGGCTCGTGTCGCAGGACGATGAGCGCCGGCTCCTCATCCGACCCCTGCCCGACGCCCGCGAGCCCGCCCATGCCGCGCGCGCGAATCTCTTCGGCCCCGAGCGACTCGACCCGCAGCCCGACCTCCGCCGCCATCAACGCGGCGCGGCGCGCGAACTCGCGCGGCGGCAGGCTCAGGCCCGGCTCGTCGGCGAGAGCGCGCGCCCAGTTCGCCGACTCCGCGACGACGCGCGCCCGCTCAAGCTCCGCGCCCATTTCGCCGGCCGCGCCCGCGCCGACCAACGTCACGAGTTCGAGCCGCGGCGGGTCGTCGTCCTTCTTCTGATAAAAACCGTTCTCGTAGAGCCCGAGGTGCGCGCCCTCGGCCAGAGCGCGCACGGCGCGGCGCGGGTCTTCGGAGTGTTCGGGGACGACGAGGTGGAGCGAGCGCGTGCGCGCCGCGACGCACGCGCGCACGGCCGTCCCCGCGGCGCGGCGCATCGCGGCCGCGTCGAAGTCTGCGCGCGGCCCGAGCCCGACGAGGAGGACGCGACGCGCGCCGCCCCGCGCCTCGTCGCCGCCGGCCTGAGTGTGCAGCAGCAGCGTCGTCTCCGCCTCGCCCTTGAACTCGCCGTCGGCCGCGACGCGCTCGCAGAGTTCGCGCAATTGGCCGCCGAGCGCCGCGGCCGCGGGCGCCCCGTCCGAGAAGAGGCCGACGGCGACCGCCCCGCCCGCGCCGGCGTCCGGGGGCAGTGCGTCGCCGAGTTCGACCCGAAGTCCGGTCTGTGTGCTCATCGTGAGTTTCTTTTCGGGGTCCGTGTTTGTTTCGTCCGACGGCCGACGAGTATAATTCAAACCAACGGCACGGCCTAACAGCAGACGCCGGCGGGACTGCCGGCCGACCAACTCCCGAACATTTTCGAGAAAGGGATTTCCGACACGATGGCATTCATCCGCCGGCGGACACGCGCTCTCGCCCTCGCGCTGCTCGCCCTCGTCTTCTCGGCCCCGCAGGCGACGCAGGCGCGGCGGCAGCAGCAGCAGCAGCAGTCGCGCGCCTGCACGGTGCGCGTCACGCTCCTCCAGGTCAACGACGTGTACCGCTTCACGCCGGCCGACCGCGGCGCGCGCGGCGGACTCGCGCGCGTCTCGGCGCTGCGCAAGCGCGTGCTGAAGGAGTCGCCCAACGCGCTCTTCCTGCTCGCGGGCGACACCATCTCGCCCTCGGTCGAGTCCATCACCTACAGGGGCGCGCAGATGATAGACGCGTGGAACCAGGTCGGGCTCGACTACTCGGTCTTCGGCAACCACGAGTTCGACTACGGCGACGAGGTGCTGTTGCAACGCATGAAGGAGTCGAAGTTCAAGTGGCTCGGCGCCAACGTCGTGGACGCGCGGACGGGCAGGCCCTTCGGCTCGACGCCGCTCTTCGACGTGCGCGAGTTCGGCGGCGTGCGCGTCGGCCTCTTCGGCCTCACGCTGCCCGAGACGAAGACGACCTCGAAGCCCGGCCCCGAGACGGTCTTCCGCGACCCCTGCGAGACGGCGCGCGCCGTCATCCCGCAGATGCGCGCGGCCGGCGCGCAGGCCGTCGTCGCGCTCACGCACCTCTCGCTCGCGCAGGACAAGGCGCTCGCGCGCTGCGCGCCCGGCATCGACGTCATCATCGGCGGGCACGAGCACACGCTCCTGCAGTCCTCATCGGGCGGCACGCCCATCTTCAAGATGACGGCCGACGCGCGCGAGCTGGGGCGCATAGACCTCAACATCGACCCCGCGGCGGGCAGGGTCGAGTCCGTCGACTGGCAGATCATCCCCGTCAACGACGCCGTCGAAGACGACCCGGACTTCGCGCCCGTCGTCGCGAAGTACGCGAAGCTCACCAGCGAGCTTTCGCAGCCGGTCGGGCGCACCACCGTCGCGCTCGACGCGCGCAGCGCGACCAGCCGGACGGAGGAGACCAACGTCGCCGACTTCGTCGCCGACGCGTTCCGCCGCGCCGCGGGCGCCGACGTGGCGCTCGTCAACGGCGGCTCCATCCGCGCCGACGACGTGCTGCCCGAGGGCGAACTGACCGTGCGCGACGTGCTCTCCATACTCCCCTTCGGCAACGACCTCGCCGTCATCGAGGTGCCGGGCGACGTGCTCCTGAAGGCGCTCGAACACGGCGTTTCCCAGACGGCCCCCGGCGCCGAGCCCGGCCGCTTCCCGCAGGTGTCGGGGATTCGGTACTCGTTCGACGCCTCGAAGCTCCCCGGCGTCCGCGTCACGGAGGTGACGGTGGGCGGCAGGCCGCTCGACCCGAAGAAGACCTACACGCTCGTCACCACCAGCTTCGTCGCGGGCGGCGGCGACCAGTACGCGATGTTCAAGGGGCTGAAGGGCGTCCCCCTGAAGGAGAAGCTGACCGACTCGGGCGTGCTGCGCCGCGCCATCGAGGAGGCGAAGACCGTCGCGCCGCGGACGGACGGCCGCATCCGCCGGCTCGACACGCCGGCCGGGGCCAGGCCGTGCGCGCCGGCCGCGGCGCCCGCGGCGAAGTCGGCCGCGCCCTGACTACGGGCGGGGCGAGAAGGCGTGGGTTTTATGTTCGAAGAAGTCGAAGAGGCGGGGCGCGGGCCCGGGGGCGCACGGCAGCGCGCGGCGGAGTTCTTCCGGCGCGCCTACGAGGCGCAGGCCGAGAAGCGCTACGAGGAGGCGGCCGAGCTGTACCGCCGCTCGATAGAGACCTACCCGACCGCGGAGGCGCACACCTTCCTCGGCTGGGTCTACAGCTTCGAGGGGCGCTACGACGACGCCATAGACGAGTGCCTGCGGGCCATCCGCGTCGACCCGGGCTTCGGCAACCCTTACAACGACATCGGCAGCTACCTCACCGCGCGCGGCGACCTCTGGACGTGCGTCGTGTGGTTCCGCCGCGCGCTCCTCGCCCCGCGCTACGAGTCCTACGCCTTCCCGCACTTCAACCTCGGCCGCGTCTACGAGGAGCGCCACCGCCCGCTCGACGCCGCGCGCCACTACGGCCTCGCGCTCGAAGAGCAGCCCGGCTTCGCCCAGGCCGCGAAGGCCCTCCGGCGCGTGCAGGCCAAGCTGAATTGATTCGTCGGCTCGACGGCTCGACGGCTCGTTGATGAATGTCTCAAACCTTCCTTCGAATGAGCCGTTGAGCCGTCGGGCCGTTGAAGAAATCACCGATGGCCTCGCCCGAAGAGTACTTCCTCTGCCGGAGCGCCGGGCCCGCGCTCATGGACGAGCTGTGGGCCGAGGGGTGGCGCCACTTCGGCGAACTCTTCTACCGCTACCGGCGCTGGCGGCACGGCGGGCGGGTGCTGACCGTCACGCCGCTGCGCATCAGCCTCGAACGCTTCGAGCCCTCGCGCAGCCAGCGCCGCGTCCTGGCGCGCAACCGCGACCTGCGCGTCGAGGTGCGCCCGACGGCGATAGACCCGGAGCTGCGCCTCATGTTCGCCGCGCACCGCCGCCGCTTCCGCGAGGACGTGCCCGACTCGCTCCACGACTTCCTCTCACGCTCGCCCGCCGACACGCCCTGCCGCAACGAGACCGTCCGCGTCTACGCGGGCGCGCGCTGCGTCGCCGCGCACTTCCTCGACGTGGGCGCGGAGGCGACCTCGGCCGTCTACGCGATGTTCGACCCCGCGGAGTCGCGCCGCAGCCTCGGCGTCTACACGATGCTCCTCGCCGTCGAGCACACGCGCCGGCTCGGACGCCGCCTCTACTACCCCGGCTACGGCACGCGCGAGCCCTCGCCCTACGACTACAAGCGCAACTTCGCCGGGCTCGAAGAGTACGACTGGCGCGGCCGCTGGCTGCCCGTCGAGCGCGGCACAAGTAACGGTTAAATTTCTTCGGCCCCCCTTGAAGGTATTGTTTTGCCGGCGCGGCAGGGTAGGTGGCGATAGACACGAGCAGCGGCGCTGATGCCTTTATCAACATGGCCGGCAGTTCCGAGGCACGCCCGGTGCGGAGTCAATACTTTCGCGGCAGATTAACCTAGCGGGCGCGGGCGGGCGCGGGTAGAATGTCCGGGCTTTCCGCATCCATCCTGTTCGCCCGTTTGCCGTCCCCATGAAACGCTGTCCCAAATGTAACCGCGCCGAGAGTGACGACTCGCTCGCCTTCTGCCGGGCGGACGGGACGCGACTCGTGAGCGACGGCGGCTTCGTGAGTGAAGGCGCGGGGACGCTGCGGTTCGACTCCGCGCCCGTCACGGGCGAGGCGGGGACGCGCATCCTGCCGACCGGTGAAGCGCCGGGCAGCCCTGCCGCGCCGACGACCGTGTTAGACGTCGGGCCGGCTTCCGGTAACACGCAGGATTTGAGCAAGCCGAAGTCTCGCAAGGGACTCTTGATCGCGGTCGCCGCTATTATCGCCGTCGCCGCCGCCGCCTCTGCTTACTTCTACCTCTCCCGCGTCAAGACCGGCGCGGCGAAGAACTCCATCGCCGTGCTGCCGTTCCAGAACGCGGGCGGCGACCCGAGTATGGAGTACCTGACGGACGGCATCAGCGAGAGCCTCATCAACAGCTTGTCGCAACTGCCTGACGTGCGTGTGCTGGCGCGGAGCACCATGTTCCGCTTCAAGGGGAAAGACGCCGACCTTCAGGCGGTCGGTAAGCAACTGGGCGTGGACACGGTTCTCACGGGCAAAGTGGTGCAAGTCGGTGAAAGCCTGAACGTACAGGCAGAGCTGGTGAACGTCTCAGACGGCTCGCAGTTGTGGGGCGAGAGGTACACACGCAAGACCTCGGATTTGCTCGCCGTGCAGGAGGACATAGCACGCGAAATCGTCGGCACGCTGCGCCTGAAATTGAGCGGGGAGCAGCGGGAGCAGGTCACCAAGCGCTACACAGACAACGCGGAAGCCTACCAGCTTTACCTGAAAGGGCGGTTCTACTGGAACAAGCGCACGGGCGAAGGGTTTAATGAGGCGATAGACTACTTCCGGCAGGCTATCGAGAAAGACCCTAACTACGCGCTCGCCTACGCGGGGCTGGCAGACTGCTACGTGCTCCGCCCCGGCAGGCAGAATCAGGAGCTGTCCAAAGCCAAAGAGGCGGCGGCGCACGCCCTCGCCATCGACCCCAAGCTCGCGGAAGCGCACACCTCGCTGGCTTTCGCCAAGACGCTCAGCGACCGCGACTGGGACGGCGCGAGGGCGGAGTTCGAGGAGGCCATCCGGCTTAATCCGAAGTACGCGACGGCGCATCAGTGGCACGCCATCCTTTTGAGCGTCCTCGGCAAGCCGGACGAGGCGCTTGCGGAGATAAACCGCGCCATCGAACTCGACCCGCTCTCGCTCATCATCAACACGGACAAGGGCAGAATCCTCTACTACGCCCGCCGGTACGACGAAGCCGTCGGGCAATTACAGGACACGTTGAAGATGGATGCGGACTTCGGCATGGCGCACAACATTCTCGGCTGGTGCTACGCCGAAAAGGGGATGTACGACCAGGCCGTCGCGGAGATGCGTAAGAGTATGGAGTTGGGAGTGTCCTTAGGCGGGGCGCTCGGCAGGATTGGCTACACATACGCCCGCGCCGGGAAGCGGGACGAGGCGCAAAAGGTTCTCGCCCAGTTAGAGCAGCGGTCGGAGCAGTCTTACATCTCGCCGTACACGCTCGCGACAATCTACGCCGCGCTCGGAGAACGTGACAAGGCTTTTAGCCTGTTGCAGAAAGCCGTTGACGAGGGCGCGGCGGGGCAGAGCTTCATGAAAGTTGACCCGGTGTTCGAGAACCTTCATCCAGACCCGCGCTTCGCAGACCTCCTGCGCCGCATCGGATTCCCCCAGTAATCCCAAAATGAAGGCCGCCTGCGTTAAGAGACCCTGAAAAGGTCATTGCGCCGCCTCAGGAAGTCTCGTGCTGCTCCACGTCTTCCAGACCCTGGATGAGTTCCTTGTTGATGCGCATCTTGCGGCGGTTGGCGTCCACCGCCACGTAGACGACCTCGGCCTCCGTCACCTTTATCCTCTCGGAGGTTCCGCCGTAGCGCTCGGCCTCGACCGTGACGCGGATGGTGATGGAGGTGGTGCCGACGCGCGTGGTGCGCGCGTAGAAGCTGACGAGGTCGCCGACGAAGACCGGCTGGTGGAAGATGACCTCGCGCATGGCGACCGTCACGAAGCGTTCGAGCCCCGTGCGGCGGTGCGCCTCGACCGCGCCCGCGATGTCGATGTAGCTGAGGATGATGCCGCCGAAGATGGTCCCCTGCGGGTTCGTGTCGCGCGGCAGCAGCGTGATGCGGATGGCGGGGTCGCCGTAAGAGTCCATGCGGGCAGGATGGAGGCGGCCGCCGCGCCTGTCAAGCCGGGCGGGCGGACGCTTTGCGGGCCGGTTGAGCTACACCGGCGCGCCCGCTGCCGCGGGTGGTTCCGACCCGTTTTGCCCCCCGCGGGCGCGTACAACGGTGCGCCCCGAAGGGACATCCAAACGCTTGTCGTATTAGGAGAAACGCCCGCCCCGGCGCGCCCTCGCGCACTCATCCGACGGCGAGGGCCGGCGGCCGGAAGGTTGTCAGCGGGGACTCAACCGGCGTATCGTTGCGTTATCGTTTCAGCAGGAAAAATCAGACGATGAAGAGACTCTTTAGCCACGCCCTTTTCGCGCTGGTCGTGCTCGCGCTCGCCGGCCCGGCCGCGGCGCAGCCGGGCTCGCGCCGCGGCGCGCAGCGCACGCCGCAGGCCAGGCCCACCCCGACGCCGACGCCCGCGCCGACCCCGACGCCCGCGCCGACCATCGCCGAGACCCCGCTCCAGCCCGGCCAGCGCGCACGCTTCGACGTTAACCACTACCGCGTCGTCGCCGAACTGAACCCCGCGCAGCACCTCCTGACCGCCGCCGGCGACGTGACCTTCACCCCGCTCGACAACACGCGCTCCGTCGTCTTCGAGCTGAACGGCTCGCTCAAGGTCGAGTCGGTCGAGCGCAACGGGAAGGTGCTGACGAACGTCGTGCAGGATCAGGCGGGGCTGGAGACCATCGGGCCTTTCGTGCGCATCGACCTGGGCGAGGTCGTCCCCGCCGGCCAGCAGCAGACGCTCCGCTTCCGCTGGTCGGGCGCGCTCGTCACGCCCGAGGGCGGGCCGCTGCTGACGAAGCGGCTGGCCTACGTCGGGCCCGAGCTGTCGTACCTCTTGTACGCGGCGCGCTGGTTCCCCTTCCACGAGTACGCCGCCGACCGCGCCACATCCGACTTCACCATCACCGTGCCGCAGGGCTACACCGTCGCAGGGATGAGCGAGGAGCCGGTGGCCGAAGCCTCCGGCGCGCAGTTCCTCCCGCCCGCTGGCGTGGGCGCGACGGCCGGCGGGGCGGCGCCCGCGCGCGCGTCGTCGCAGGCCGGGGGGCTCCGCAGCTACCGCTTCGTCACGCGCCAGCCCTCGCTCGTCGGCAGCTTCGCCGTCGGGCGCTTCATCACGCGCACGCTCCGGATGGGCGGCTACGAGCTGACCTTCCACGTCCTGCCCGGCAGCGAGGGCTTCATAGACCCTTACGCGCAGCTCGTCGGCGAGGCGCTCCAGTTCTACACGCGGAAGTACGGCCAGCCCGCCTTCGGCGCGCACCTCAACATCGTCCAGATAGACGACGCGAGCCTCGACGCCTACGCCGCGCCGGGCGTCGAGTTCCTCTCGCCCCGCTTCTTCACGCCCGGCCGCCAGGCGTCGCTGGACGAGCGGCTCCTGCGCGAGGTCGCTTACCAGTGGTGGGGTCTGACCGTCGGCCTCAAGTCCTTCGACGACGCGTGGCTCTCGCAGGGGCTCGCGGAGTGGAGCAGCTTCGCCTTCCGCGAGGGCAAGCTCACGGGCGGGCAGCTCGACACGGCGCAGCGCGACATGCTTGAGCGCGCGCTGATGTTCGAGCAGGCCGCCTCCATCGCGCGCGCGCCCTCGACGCTCGACGACCAGTCGGCCGCGTACCAGGCGGTCGTCTTCTACAAGGGCGCGATGGTCTTCCGCATGCTGCGCGAGACGATGCGCCCCGCGAAGTTCGACGAGCTGCTCAAGCGCTACGCCGGCGAGTTCCGCGGCAAGAACGCCTCCATCGACGACTTCGAGAAGTTGGCGACGGCCGTCAACGGCGAGAACATGCGCTACTTCTTCGCGCGCTGGGTCGAGGGGACGGGCGTGCCGGAGTTCTCCGTCGACTACCAGATCATCCGCACGCGCTCGGGCAAGTTCCGCGCGCGCGGCACCATCAAGCAGAACGTCGAGAACCTGAAGATGCCGGTCGAGCTTCAGCTCCGCGCCGAGGGCGACGACGCCGAGACGACCGTCTTCGTCGCCGACCGCAGCGAGGACTTCGACTTCGAGGTCAAGGGCAAGCCCCTGGAGGTGGTCGTCGACCCGGACAACAAGGTGCTGCGCACGTCCGAAGACCTGCGCATCTCAATCGTCGCGCGCCGCGGGCTGGAGCTGTTCCGCGAGGGGCAGTACCTCGAAGCGCAGCGCCAGCTCGAAGAGGCGCTCAAGCTCGACAAGTCGAACTCGTGGGTCTACTACAACCTCGGGCTCATCTTCCTGGAGCAGCGCAACTACCAGCAGGCGCTCGACAACTTCGACGCCGCGCTGCACGGCAACCTGAAGCCGTCGTGGATCGAGGCGTGGGCGCGCATCAAGCGCGGCAACGCCTACGACGGCATGGGCGACCGCGCGCGGGCCGTGCACGAGTACCGGCAGGCGGTCGAGTCCGGCATCGACTTCGACGGCGCGCAGCGCGCCGCGCAGGAGTACCTCAAGACGCCCTACGACCCCAAGGCCGCCGCGCAGCAGGCCGCCTCGGGCGTCAGCGAGTAGGGCGGTAAGGCAGCGGGCGGCAGGCAGTCGAAGACAGAAAGTCTTCTGAACGGGGCGGCCCGAAAGAATCGGGGGCGGCGGGTTAATGACCTCGCCGCCCCCGATTCTTTCGGGCCGCTTAATCCTTCCTGACTGCCGGCTGCCCGCTGCCTGCTTCTTCACTTCTGCCTTCACCGAAGCGGGCGTATGATGTCGGGCGGCACGCGCCTTGCCCCCGCTTTTTCCGCCTATGCGCCCGCTGAAGCTCCACACGAAGACCGCGCTGCTGGCCTCGGCCGTGACGTTGGCCGTGCTGGCCGTCCTGCTCCTGCTCGTCAGCGTGCGCTTCGCCGAGCGCGTGCGCGAGGAGCAGAAGGAGTTGGCGCAGCTCCAGGCCGAGAATCTCGCCGCGCACGTCGGCGAGATTCCCGAGCCGCGCGACCCGGCGCAGGTAGCGCGCCTCGCCGCGCTCGTCCACGGCTCGCGCCCCGACGCCGTGACGGTGCGCGTCTGGGAGCGCGCGGGCGGGCTCTTCCAGCAGGTCGCCGCCTCGACGAGCGGCGCCGGGGCCGGCGAGATTCCCGAAGAGGTCAAGGCGGGCCTGCGCAGCGGCCTCGAAACGCACGTCGTCGAGGCGCTGCCGGCCGGCGCGGACGACTCGCTCTACCGCGTCTTCGCGCCCGTCTTCTCCGGCGGGCGCGTGAGCGGCGCGGTCGAGGTCATCGAGAGGCTCGACGGCGCCGGGGCCATCGCGCTCGACTACGGGCGCGGCGCGCTCTGGCTCGCGCCGCTCGCCGTGCTCGCCATCACGGCCGGCGTCTTCCTGCTCTTCCGCCACTTCGTACACCGCCCCGTCGGCCGCCTGCTCGGCGCGATGTCGCGCGTCAAGGCGGGCGACCTCTCGGCCGAGGCGCACGGGGCCGGCGCGGATGAGATCGGCGCGCTCACGCGCGAGTTCAACCTCATGCTCACGCGGCTGCGCGAGATGACGGCCGAGCGCGAGGCGCAGCAGAGGCTCCTCGAAGAGCGTGTCCGCGAGGCGACGGCGGAGCTGGCCGAGCGCAACGAACAACTCGAAGAGCGCAACCTCGAACTCTACCGGACGACGCGCAGGCTGACGGGGCTCGAACGGCTCGCGGCGGCCGGCCAGCTCGCCGCGCAGTTCGCGCACGAGGTGGGCACGCCCCTGAACCTCATCAGCGGCCACGTCCAGCTTTTGCTCGCCGGCCCCCCGCGCGCCAGCGAGGCCGAGCGCAAGCGGCTGGAGACCATCAGCGCGCAGATCGAGCGCATCGAGCGCATCGTCCGCCGCACGCTCGACCGCACGCGCGCCGGGCCGGCCGAACTCGTCCCCCTGGATTTGAACGCGCTGCTGCGCCGCGCCTTCGACGTGGCCGCGCCCACGCTCGAAGCCTCCGGCGTCAGGCTCGCGGCGGAGCTGAAAGACGGCCTGCCCCCGGTGCCCGGCGACGCCGACCGACTCCAGCAGGTCTTCATCAACCTCATCAACAACGCGCTCGACGCGATGCGCGGCGGCGGCCGGCTGCGCGTCGAGACCTCTTCCGAGGGGGCCGCGGTGCGCGTCGAGTTCGCGGACACGGGCGAGGGGATGTCGGAGGAGGTGCGCGCGCGCATCTTCGACCCGCTCTACACGACGAAGGAGCCCGGGCGCGGCACGGGGCTCGGCCTCGTCGTCGTCCGCCAGGTCGTCACGGAGCACGGCGGCCGCATCGAGGTCGAGAGCCGACCCGGCCGCGGCGCGCGCTTCCGCCTGACCTTCCCCGCCGCCGCCGCGGAGGATTTGAAATTGCAGATTTCAAATTTGAAACCCTTATGAAACGCATACTCGTGGTGGACGACGACCGCGCGTCGTGCGAGCTGCTGCGCGAGATTTTCGCGGCCGAGGGCTGGGGGGCCGAGAGCGCCCAGACGCCCGAGGAGGCGCTGGCGCTCGCCGCGCGCACGCGCTTCGACCTCGTCGTGAGCGACATCAACCTTGAGGCCGCGCAGACCGGCCTCGACCTCCTGCGGCACTTGCGCGACACCTGCCCCGTCGTCCTCGTCACGGGCTTCGGCACGCTCGACGCCGCGGTCGAGGCGTCGCGCGAGGGCGCGTGGGACTTCATCTCGAAGCCGTTCAAGGTCGCGGAGGTGGTCGCCGCCGCGCGCCGCGCGCTCGAACGCGGGCCGGCGGCAGGCGGCGCCGACGGCGGCGCGGGAGCCGCCCCCGAGCGGCTCACCTCGCGCTACGAGCGCGCGGGGCTCGTGGGCCGCTCGCCCGCGATGATCGAGCTCTACAAGGAGATCGCGCGCGTCGCGCCGTCGCGCTCGACCGTGCTCGTCGTCGGCGAGTCGGGGACGGGCAAGGAGCTTGTCGCGCGCTCGATACACAAGCACGGCCCGCGCGCCGGGCGCGCCTTCGTCCCCGTCAACTGCGGCGCCTTCACCGAGACGCTTTTGGAGTCGGAGCTGTTCGGCTACACGCGCGGCGCCTTCACCGGCGCGACCGCCGACCGCAAGGGTCTGTGGGAGGAGGCCGACGGCGGCACGCTCTTCCTGGACGAGGTGGGCGAGACGAGCCCGGCCGTGCAGGTGAAGCTGCTGCGCGCGCTCCAGGAGGGCGAGGTGCGCCGCGTCGGCTCCGCCCGGCCCCTCTACGTGGACGCGCGCGTCGTGGCAGCGACGAACCGCGACCTGGAGCGCGAGGTGAAGGCGGGGCGCTTCCGCGAAGACCTCTTCTACCGGCTGAGCGTCGTGACCTTGCGCGTGCCCCCCTTGCGCGAGCGGCGCGCGGACATCCCGCTGCTCGCCGAGCGCTTCCTGCGTGCGTCCTCGGAGAGCGCGGGGCGGCTGCGCCTGTCGGACGAGGCGCTGGCGCGGCTGGCCGCATACGAGTGGCCGGGGAACGTGCGCGAGCTTGAGTCGGCCGTCGAGTACGCGGCGCTGCGCGCGCGCGGCGCGGAGGTGGAGGCCGACGACCTGCCGCCGAAGCTGCAAGGCCCGGAGGTGCGGCAGGCCGCGGCGCGCTCGCCGCTCGCGGCGCTCTACGCGGACCTGCCCCCGCTCGACGAGCTGGAGCGGCGCTACCTGCTCCACGTCCTCGAAGCGACGGGCGGCAACCGCACGCGCACCGCCGAAATCCTCCGCGTAGACCGCCGCACCCTCTACCGCATGGCCGACCGCTTCCAGATCAACCTAGACGAGGAGTGACGGGATTGGTTCATTGGTTCATTGATTTATTGATTCATTGTCTTCCCAAGTCAGCGCCCCTGCTCTTCAATGAACCAATGAACCAATGAACCAATCCTAAAAGTCCGGGGCGTCGAGGCTCCGGTCGAGGGCGGCGAGCTGGCGGCGCGCGTCCTCGTAGGCGCCGCGCTCGATGGCGCGCTCGACGGCGTCCAGCTCGCGCAGCGCCGCGGCCAGCGCGTCGCGGCGCGCGCCTTTGCGCTGGCGGGCTTCGAGCGCACGCGCCGTGGCGCGGCGTGCGCGGCCGAGCGCGGCGAGCGCGGCGGCGCCCTGCCGCTTCCGCAGGTAGACCTCGACCTCCGCGATGCGGTCGCCCGCCTGCTCCAGCTCCGCGTCTCGCTCCGGCAGCCGCGGCGCGAAGTAGACGGGCGTCGGCGCCGCGGCCGCCTGCGCCGC
>DASVWB010000149.1:0-6854 GCA_036389815.1 Pyrinomonadaceae bacterium
CTCGCCGCTCCCGAGACTTTTCCCGAAGCTCTTCCGATTCCGAACACGAAACCCGACGGACGCCACATGCCGAAGCACCTGCTTTCATGCGCGCTGCTCGCCGCGCTCCTGCTCACGCCGCACGCCGGCCCGGCCGGCTCGCCGCACGCCCGCCAGCGCCGCGGGCGCGCCGCCGCGCCCGCGCCCGCGCGCTCTGCCGCCGCCGCCGTCCCCTCGCCCGAGGCCGTCCTCGGCTTCCGCCCCGGCGACGACCGCAAGCTCGCCTCCTGGGCGCAGACGGTCGAGTACTACCGCCGCCTCGCGGGCGCCTCGCCGCGTGTGCGCTTCGAGGAGCTGGGCAAGACGACGCTCGGCGCCCCCTTCGTCCTCGCCACCGTCAGCGCGCCGGAGAACCTCGCGCGGCTCGAAGAGATCAAAGACACACAGCGCCGCCTCGCAGACCCGCGCACGCTCGGCGCCCGCCCGGACGCGAAGGCCGGGGCGCTCATCCGGCGCGCACCCAGCGTCGTGCTCATCACCTGCGGCGTGCACTCGACCGAGGTCGGCTCGTACCTTTCGGGGATGCTCATCGCGCACCGCCTCGCCTCGTCGGACGAGCCCGAGGTGCTCGACATCCTGCGCAACGCCGTCGTCCTCATCGTGCCGTCGCTCAACCCCGACGGCGTGGACATCGTCAAGCGCTGGTACGACCGCACGCTCGGCACGCCCTTCGAGGGGACGAGCCCGCCCGAGCTTTACCACCACTACGTCGGCCACGACGACAACCGCGACTGGTACGCCTTCACGCAGGTCGAAACGCAACTGACCGTCGACAGGGTTCACAACGTCTGGCACCCGCAGGTCGTCCACGACATACACCAGCAGGGGACTTACGGCTCGCGCCTCTTCCTCCCGCCCTACATGAAGCCGGTCGAGCCGAACGTCCCCGCGCAGCTCGTCGAGGGCTACTCGGAGCTGGGCCGCTTCATGGCGGACAACATGCTCAAGGCGGGCTTCAAGGGCATCACCTGGGACTCGACCTACGACGCGTGGACGCCCGCGCGCGCCTACTCGCACTACCACGGCGGCGTCCGCATACTCTCCGAGACGGCCTCGGTCAACATCGCCACGCCCGTCGCCGTGAAGCCCGAACAACTCCGCGCCGGCGAGGGCTACGACGCGCGCAGGGTCACGCCGAACTTCCCCGTCCTCTGGCCGGGCGGCGAGTGGCACCTGCGCGACATCACGGACTACATGACGGCCGCGGCCTTCGAGTTGTTGAAGCACGCCGCGCAGAACCGCGAGCGCTGGCTGCGCCGCTTCTACGAGGTGGGCCGCGAGGCCGTCCGGCCTCGGCGGCCGGGCGAGCTGTACGCCCTCGCCATCCCGCCGTCGGCCAACTCGCCCGCGCTGCTCGACATACTCGCGCGCGGCGGCGTCGAGGTGGAGGCCGCGAACCGCTTCGCGGCCGGCGGCAGGAGCTACCCCGCCCTGACGGCCGTCGTGCGCATGGCGCAGCCCTACGCCGGCTTCGCCAAGGCGCTGCTCGAAGCGCAGCACTACCCCGACCTGCGCGACGAGGCTGGACACCCTGTCCCCCCCTACGACGTGACGGCGCACACGCTCTCGCTGCTGATGGGCGTCGAGGCCGTCCCCGTCTACGAGCCGTTCAGGTACACGAAGGCCGCCGGGCGCGAGTCGGGGTCGAACGGCGGCTGCGGCGACGCGCACCCGCCCGTCCGCGCCGTCTACAAGTCTCACGTCCCGAGCATGGACGAGGGCTGGACGCGCTGGGTGCTGGAGAAGCAGGGCAAGTGCCTCTTCTACTCTTCGCTTGAGGACGCGGAGGTGCGCCGCGGGAACCTGCGCGCGAAGTACGAGACCATCGTCATCCCCGACCAGTCGCCGCGCGCGATTCTCGAAGGCTACCGGAAGGGCTCGATGCCGGAGGAGCTGACGGGCGGGTTGGGGAAGGAGGGCGTGCGGGCGCTGCGCGAGTTCGTCGAGCAGGGCGGGACGCTCGTCACCTTGAACGCCGCGTCGGACTTCGCCATCGAGCAACTGGACCTGCCCGTGCGCGACGTGACGGCGGGGCTCAGGCGCACGGAGTTCTACTGCCCCGGCTCCATCCTGCGCACCGTCCTGGACACGACGCACCCGCTGGCGAAGGGGATGCCGCGCGAGTCGGTCGCGTGGGTCGAGGACTCGCCGGTCTTCGAGGTCAAGAGCGACCCGCTCGCGCTCTCGCGCGTCCGCGTCGTCGCGCGCTACCCCGAGTCGGGCACGCCGCTCCTCTCGGGCTGGCTGCTCGGCGCCGAGCGCCTCCGCGGCAAGGCGGCGCTCGTCGAGGTCGGTCTGGGCCGGGGGCGCGTCTACCTCTTCGGCTTCCGCCCGCAGTACCGCGCGCAGTCTCTCGCCACCTACCCGCTCCTCTTCAACGCGCTCGCCGGCGCGAAGTGAGCGCCGGGCGGCGCCCCCTACGACATGATGATGCTGACGAGGGCGAGCCCGAGCGCGCCGCCGAAGATGAGCAGGTAGGTGACGAAGTAGCTGACGACGAGCAGGAGCGAGGCGAGCAGCGTCCTGACGGTGCTCAGGCGGTAGACGGCGCGGACGGCGAAGTACATGTAGGCGATGTCGACCGCCCACTTGAAGACGGCGACGAAGGCGTTCACGCCCCCCTGCTTGATGCCGACGACGAAGTAGACGGGCCAGAGCAGCACGACCGCCAGGGTGGAGAACGCCACGTAGTGCATCGAGAAGACGAGGTGCTCGACGAAGTAGCGCCGCGAGAAGGCGAAGACGAGCTGGAGGACGAGCGCGTAGGCGCCGACGAAGACGAGCGGCGCGAGCGACATGTTGCGCTGCCACTTCTCGCCGATCTGTTCGAAGAGCGCGCCCGTCTCCATGTGCTTCTTCGCCGCCAGCCGCTCGAAGAGGCGGACGGACTCCTCGCGCTCCGACTGCCTGATGAACTTCTGCACGTCGAACATCGAGACCGGCTTGTAGACCGAGTAGGCGAAGAGGCTCAGCGCGAAGACGCCGAGGCAGAGGTTGAGCGGCTTGAGGTAGCGCCGGCGCCGCCCCGCGACCCACTCGTTGGTGAGGAAGCCCGGCCGGAAGAGGAGCGCCGCGACGGTGTGGAAGAGCTTCGAGTGCTCGACGCTGGTCAACTCCTGCGCGGCCTCGGAGAAGAAGTGGCGCGCGGAGAGGTCGCGCGCGTCGGGGCGCTTCTCGCCGCAGCGGTGGCAGTAGTCGCCCGCGAACGCCTCCGCGCACTCGGGGCAGAGGGCGGCCGCGCCCGCCTCCGGCGCGGGGGCTGGCGCCGCGCCCGCCCCCGGCGCGGCGCGCGACGCCGCCTCTGCCGCCTCGGCCAAAGCCCTCAGCCCTCCCCGTCGCCCCCGCCCCTGACGGAGCCGGCTATCTTCTTGCGCGTCGTCTCGCCGGTCTCAAGGACGGGGATGCCCTCGTCCACCTCCGCGTGCGGGCGCGGGATGACGTGCGTCGAGACGACCTCGCCGACGCGCCGCGCCGCGGCCGCGCCCGCGTCGACGGCCGAGCGCACCGCGCCGACCTCGCCGCGCACGATGGCCGTCACGAGCCCCGCGTCGATCTTCTCGTAGCCGACCAGCCGCACGTTCGCGGCCTTCACCATCGCGTCGGCGGCCTCGATCATCGCCACCAGCCCGCGGCATTCCACCATCCCGAGTGCTTCCATCCCCCTGCCCCTCCCGTGTCCCCGTCCGGCGGCGGCGCGCCGGCCGGCGTTACTGCTGCGCGCGGCGGTAGACCAGCTTCACCTCGCCGGCGTGCGAGCCCTCAATGGATTTGCCGTCCCCCCAGTTGAACCCCGGGCTGAAGGAGGCCGTCGTGTGCGTGAGCGTCTGGCCGTCGGCCGAGAGCCGCCAGCTCTGCGTCGTCTCGCCGCCGACGCAAGCGACCTGCGTCTGAGCCCCCTGGCGGCCGTACGACCTGTAGCACTGGTAGGCCTCCACCCCGTCGGCCTTCCACTTCGTCTTCGTCTCGAAGAACCCCGCGCCGTAGTACATCGGGTTCGACTCGCCGCGCCCGTCCGTGTAGTAGACGTACTCCTTCGTCCACCGCGCGCCCTTGAGGAGCATCGTCTTGCTGATCCTCAGTTCCGGGTCGCGGTGCGCGATGACGAGCGTCGAGTCGGTCTTCGAGAGGTCGCTGCCCCGCGCCTCGCCGTAGTTGCTGCTCGACCTGTCGAGCACCCACGTCCCCGAAAGGTCGGGGCGCGGCTGCGCGGCCTTACCCTTCTCACCCTGCGCGTATGTCGCGCCCGCGAGGCACGCCGCCATGCAGACGCATAAGATGATGGACTTCATGTGAGACACTCCTTTCCCCCACCTTGGGGTTTTAGTCAGTCGGCGCGGCGGTAGACCAGCTTGATGCCCTCCTCGCCGAACTCGCCCTTGACCGTCGCCCTGTGCGTGAGCGTCTTGCCCCCGCCCGAGAGCTGCCACGACTCCGTGACCTCGACCTCGACGCGCCCCTCTTTCCCCGGCCGCGAGAGCTTGCCGCGCGCGACGACCGCGTCTCGCTCCCACCCCGTCCTGGTGCCCGCGGCCGCGCCGGCCATCGTCGAGACGTTCGTCTCGCCGCGCCCGTCCGTGTAGTAGGCGAACTCCTTCGTCTCCTCGCGCCCGTCGAGCCTGAGCGTGCGCGTCATCTTCAGCTCCGGCTCGCGGTGCGCGACGACGAGCGTCGCGTCCGTCCTCGCCAGCGGCCTGTCCCAGAAGACGCCGAAGTCGCTCTTCGGGCGGTCGAGCACCCACGTCCCCGAAAGGTCGGGGCGCGCCTTCCCCTCCCCGGCCTTGCCGTCCCGCGCCGGCGCGGCCGACGCCGCGAGGCACGCCGCGAGACACACCGTTAAGAGCAGAGACTTCATCGCCGGCCTCCCGCAGCGCGCGCGGCCCGCTCAGCGGTAGTATGTGACCACGCTGTAGGAGACGGCAACCGGCTCGTACTCGCCCGTCTCGTCGTTGAGGATGTAGTCGGTGACTTTGGACAGGTTGCGGCGCGAGTCGTACTCGCGCGTCTCGCGCGTCTTCGGGCGCCGCGCGCCCGGCCCCTCCTCGACCGCGCGGATGTTGCTCGACGCGGCGTCCGAGTCCACGACCCGGCGTCGCGCGACCGAGCCGTCCGGGGCGAAGTACTCCTCCACCGTGCGGTGCGGCCCGCCGTAATCGAGCGAGTGGGTCGCGCGCTTCTTCAGAACGCCGCCGGGGCCGTAGGTGCTCCAAGTGGAGACCTTGCCCTCGGACGTGTTGACCGACCTCTCCTTGAGCGCGCCGTCGCCGCCGTAGGCCCTCGCCTCCAGGAGCCTGCCGTCCGGGCCTCTGACGGCGACGCTGCGCTCGCGCAGGCTCCCGTCCCCGTTGAAGGTCAGCCTCTCGCCCGCGGCCGGGTTGTAGACCGCCCTCGACTTCAGGGTGCCGTCGGCCTCGTACCAGAACTTCTCGACCTCGTTGCCGGCGTCGTCGTAGACGTGGACGAACCTCTGCTGGAGCGAGCCGTCCGGGGCGTAACCCTTGTACTCCATCCGCCGGCCGTCGGGCGTGTAGGTGCAGACCGCGGCCAGCCGGCGCGGCCCCTCGACGAGCGCCCCGTCCTGCCTGACGAAGAGCGCCCGCTCCATGCGCGCCTCGCGCACGGGGCCGACGAAGGAGTCGCCCGCGCGGCCCTCCAACGTCCTCTGTTGTGCGTGTGCGTGTGCCGCGAGCGCGGCCGGCAGGAGCAAGGCTAGGAGCAGACTTCTCATCCTCATCCGACACCTCCCTGGGCGAGACGCCTAGTTGCGCAGCGAGTGGATGGGCGCGGGGATGCGGCCGCCGCGCCGTATGAAGACGCCGGGGGAGAAAGTGTTGACGGGCATGACGGGCGCGCGGCCCAGCAGGCCGCCGAACTCGACGAGGTCGCCGACGACCTTACCCGGGGCGGGGATGATGCGCACGGCCGTCGTCTTGTTGTTCATCACGCCGATGGCCATCTCGTCGGCGATGACGGCGGCGATGGTCTCGGCCGAGGTGTCGCCGGGGACGGCCACCATGTCGAGGCCGACCGAGCAGACGCTCGTCATCGCCTCAAGTTTCTCCAGGGTGAGCGCGCCGCGCTGCGCCGCCTCGATCATCGCCCCGTCCTCCGAGACGGGGATGAAGGCGCCGCTCATCCCGCCGACCGCGCTCGAAGCCATCGCGCCGCCCTTCTTCACCGCGTCGGTCAGAAGCGCCAGCGCCGCGGTCGTCCCCGGCGCGCCCGCGCGCTCGAACCCGAGGGCTTCGAGTATCTCGCCGACCGAGTCGCCCGGCGTCGGCGTCGGCGCCAAGGAGAGGTCGATGATGTTGAAGCGCAGCCCAAGGCGGCGCGCCGCCTCGCGCCCGACCAGCTCGCCCGCGCGCGCCAGCTTGAAGGAGAGCTTTTTGATCAGCTCGGCCATCTCGTCGAGCGGCATGTCGGCGGGCGCGTGGCGGACGGCGTGGTTGACGACGCCGGGGCCCGACACCCCGACGTTGATGACGGCCTCCGGCTCGCCGACGCCGTGGAACGCGCCGGCCATGAAGGGGTTGTCCTCGACCGCGTTGGCGAAGCAGACGAACTTCGCGCAGGCGAGCCCGCCGCGCTCGCGCGTCAGCCCGGCCATCTCCTTGACGATCTCGCCCGTGCGGCGCACGGCGTCCATGTTGATGCCGGCGCGCGTCGTCGCCACGTTGAGCGAGGAGCAGAGCCGCTCGGTCGCGGCGAGCGCCGCCGGGATGGAGTCGACGAAGGCCGCCTCGCCGCGCGTCGCGCCCTTGTGGACGAGCGCCGAGTAGCCGCCGATGAAGTCCACGCCGACGCGCTTCGCGGCCTCG
>DASVWB010000150.1:0-8925 GCA_036389815.1 Pyrinomonadaceae bacterium
CGCGATCTTGACGAGGTCGCCCGGCAGGAACGGCAAGACCCCGAGCCGGAACGCGCCGCCGGCCGCGCCCGTCGCCAGCGCGAGCCACGCCCAGCCGGCCGCGAGGATGACGAGCGAGCCGAGCGCCATCGCCGCCGCCGCCGTCAGGAAACGCCTGACCCAGCCGCGCTCCGCGAAATGGCCCGTGACGTACGCGGCCGCCGGGAAGGCGAACAGATACCCCGCGGTCGGCCCCGCGAGGTGCGCGAGCCCGCCCGCGCCCGCGCGGAAGAAGGGCAGCCCCGCCGCCCCCTCTGCGAGGTACGCCAGCATCGCCAGCGCGCCCAGCCGCGGCCCCAAAAGCGCACCCGTCAGGAGCACCGCGAACGTCTGCCCCGTCAAAGGCACGGGCGTGAAGGGGAGCGGCACGACGACCTGCGCCGCCGCCGCCGTCAAAAGGCTGAAGCCCACGATGAGCAGCGCCCCGCGCGCCCCGTCCAACGGCGCCGCGACCGCGCCCGCCAGCGTCTCCGCCCTCGCGTAGCTGTTCATAATCTCAGTCCTCCTCCGGCCTCTTTAACGGGTCGTGTCACGCCGCGTCGCGCCGCGCTCGACGCCGGCCGCGCCGAAGTCGGAAGCGCGCCCGCCTTCGAGCTGACGCCCCGCGAGCCCCTCCGCGTCCGTCCCCATCTCGCGCGTGTGCACGCCGCCGCGCCCGCTCCGGATGCGCATCCCGTAGAACGAGCGGTAGACGAAGTAGGCCGAGACGAAGAAGAAGAGGGCGGCCAAAAGGTAGTTGAGCGTGTGGTCGCCGCGGCTGCGGTAGACCGACAGCGCCAGCTCGACGGCGAGGAGCCCGAAGAGCGTCGTGAACTTGATGACCGGGTTCATGGCCACCGACGAGGTGTCCTTGAAGGGGTCGCCCACGGTGTCGCCCACGACGCAGGCGTCGTGCAGCGGCGTGCCCTTCTCCTTCAGCTCGACCTCTACGATCTTCTTCGCGTTGTCCCACGCGCCGCCCGCGTTCGCCATGAAGATGGCCTGATACAGCCCGAAGAGCGCGATGGAGATCAGGTAGCCGATGAAGAAGTACGGGTCGACGAAGGCGAAGGCGAGCGAGGCGAAGAAGACCGTCAGGAAGATGTTGAACATCCCCTTCTGCGCGTACTGCGTGCAGATTTCGACGACCTTCTTCGAGTCCTCGACCGAAGCCTTCTCGACCTCGGCGCCGAGGTTGATGTTCGCCTTGATGAACTCGACGGCGCGGTAGGCGCCCGTCGTCACGGCCTGCGTGGACGCGCCCGTGAACCAGTAGATGATGGCGCCGCCCGTGACGAGCCCGAGCAGGAAGAGCGGGTTGAGGAGCGAGAGGTTCTCGTAGAAGGTGGCGAGCCCCTGCGCCTCGGAGAGCGACGCGCGCGTCGCGCCCGCGAGCGCCTCGCCGCGCAGGACCTGGATGATCGAGAAGATCATCGTCGTCGCGCCCACCACCGCCGTGCCGATGAGCACGGGCTTGGCCGTCGCCTTGAAGGTGTTGCCCGCGCCGTCGTTCTCTTCGAGGAGGTGCTTGGCGCGCTCGAAGTTGACCACGACGCCGTGGTCGCGCTTGACCTCCTCCTCGACGTTCGGCACCTGCTCGATGAGCGACAGCTCGTAGACCGACTGCGCGTTGTCCGTCACGGGGCCGTAGGAGTCAACGGCGATCGTCACCGGCCCCATGCCGAGGAAGCCGAAGGCGACGAGGCCGAAGGCGAAGACGGCGGGCGCGGCCATCAGCGCGCCGAGCCCCTGCGTGCTGAAGACGTAGGCGATGCCCATCAGGGCGGTGATGGCGAGGCCGATCCAGTAGGCCGAGAAGTTGCCCGCGACGAGCCCCGAAAGGATGTTCAAGCTGGCCCCGCCCTCGCGCGAGCTTGTGACGACCTCCCGGACGTGTGCCGACTCGGTCGAGGTGAAGACCTTGACCAGCTCGGGGATGATGGCGCCGGCGAGCGTGCCGCAGGTGATGATGGTCGAGAGCTTCCACCAGAGCGACCCGTCGCCGAGGTTCGGGACCATCAGGTAGGAGACGACGTAGGTGAGCACGACCGAGATGACGGACGTCACCCAGACGAGGGAGGTGAGCGGCGCCTCGAAGTTCATCGTCGCGGCGTTCGCGTAGCGCGACTTCGCCACCGCCTCGTTGACGAAGTAGGCGAGCGCCGAGGCGATGATCATCATCACGCGCATCACGAAAATCCAGACGAGGAGCTGCACCTGCACGGCCGCGGTCGGCACGGCCAGCAGGATGAAGGTGATGAGCGCGACGCCCGTCACGCCGTAGGTCTCGAAGCCGTCGGCCGAGGGCCCCACGGAGTCGCCCGCGTTGTCGCCCGTGCAGTCGGCGATCACCCCGGGGTTGCGCGCGTCGTCCTCCTTGATGCCGAAGACGATCTTCATCAGGTCGGAGCCGATGTCGGCGATCTTCGTGAAGATGCCGCCCGCGATCCTCAGCGCCGCGGCGCCCAAACTTTCGCCGATGGCGAAGCCGATGAAGCAGGGGCCGGCGTAATCCCTCGGGACGAAGAGCAGGATGCAGAGCATGATGAGCAGCTCGACCGAGATGAGCATCATGCCGATGGACATGCCCGCCTTGAGCGGGATGGCGTAGATGGGGTAGGGCCTGCCCCCTAAGCTTGCGAAGGCCGTGCGCGAGTTGGCGAACGTGTTGACGCGGATGCCGAACCACGCGACGCCGTAGGAGCCGGCGATGCCGACGAGACTGAATAACAGGATGACGACGACCTTGAAGGCCGGGAAGCCGTGCTCGACGCCGCCCGCGTCGTTGACCGTCTCGGCGAGGAAGCCGAAGTAGATGCCGGCGATGGCCCCGATGAAGAGCCAGAGGATCATGATGAACTTGCCCTGCGTGACGAGGTAGGTCTTGCAGGTCTCGTAGATCAGCTCCGAGATTTCGCGCATCGAGCGGTGGACGGGCAGGTTCTTGAGCTGCGTGAAGATCATCAGCCCGAAGGCGAGGCCGAGGGCGCAGACCACCAGCCCGGCGAGCAGCAGCGTGTGGCCGTCGACGCCGAGGAACTTGACCGACGAGAGGTCGGGCAGCAGCAGGTTGGCCTCGCCGCCGGGGCGGTGGCCGGTCTGCGCGCCGCTGCCGGCGCCCGCGCCCTGCGTGTGCTGCGCCAGCACGTCGGTCGCCAGCGCGGCCAGCGCGAAGACGGCGCCCAGCGCGCGGAGCAGCCCCTTCGAGAGAGACGGCGATAACAGTTTAGACAAGGTGAACGATTCCTTTCTTCTTCTTCTAAAGAGTGGCGAGCGGAGACGCCCTCCGGGGGGCGCGGCACGACGCGGGCGACTTCCCCGGCAGTCGCACGAGAGGACGTGCCCTCACTGTCCGCACAGACCCGTTTTTTGGTCTCGCTAAAAGAGGGGCATTATGGCTGAAAAACGTGGAAAGTTCAAAGCCGGAACCGCGCGCGCCGCTCACCCGGCGCTCGGCGCGACCTGCGGCCGGGCGGTCTCGACGGGCGCGCTCCGGCCGCGCGTCCAGCGCCGCACGGAGTCGAAGATGATGACGACCGCGGCGGCCATGAGCACGGCCGTGAGAGCCGTGTTGACGTAGCCTTGCGCGGCCGTCTCGGGCTTCTGCGCGAGCGGCCAGAAGTTGTCGGTGATGGACTTCCAGCCGGCGACGAGCGTGGTGACGGCGACGAAGGCGAGCGGCACGAGCGTCGTCCAGGCGTAGCGCGCGCGCCCCGAGTTGACGATGACGGTCGTGGCGACGCAGAGCGCGACGGCCGCGAGCAGTTGGTTGGCGATGCCGAACATCGGCCAGATGGTCGAGATCGACCCCGACCAGATGAAGGCCGCCCAGCCCGCGACGACGAGCGCCGTCGTCAGGAACGCGCCCGGCATCCACGTCGGCTCTTCGAGGCGGCGGTAGAAGCGACCCAGAAACTCCCCGACGAGGAAGCGCGCGACGCGCGTCCCCGTGTCGATGGTCGTCAGGATGAAGAGCGCCTCGAACATGATGGCGAAGTGGTACCAGTACTTCATCAGGCCGGCGAGGCCGGGGACGCGGTCGAAGATTTTGGCGATGCCGAGCGCGAGCGTGACGGCGCCGCCCGTCCGCCCCCTCAAATTCTTCTCGCCCGACTCGGCTTCGAGCCGGTCGATCTCTTTGGGCTGGAGGTCGAAGCCTTCGGCCGTGTGCGCCTCGACCATCTGCGCGTAGCGCGCCTGCTGGGCCGGCGTCGTCTGCGCGGTGTTGATGGCGAAGTAGTCGCCGGGGAAGAGCGAGGTCGCGGCGATGAGCGCGACGACGCCGACGACGCCCTCCATCAGCATCCCGCCGTAGCCGATGAAGCGCGCGTCCGTCTCCTTCTTCATCATCTTCGGCGTCGTGCCCGACGCGATGAGCGCGTGGAAGCCGCTGATGGCGCCGCACGCGATGGTGATGAAGACGAAGGGGTAGACCTTGCCCGGGATGACGGGGCCGCCGCCGGCCGTGAACGGCGTCCACGCGGGCATGTTCAGCGTCGGGTGGACGAGGATGACGCCGAGGATGAGGAAGGCCACCGTGCCTATCTTCAGATAAGACGACAGGTAGTCGCGCGGGCACAGCAGCATCCACACCGGCAGCACCGACGCGACGAAGCCGTAGCCGGCCATCAAAAGCGTGATGGTGTTCTTCGAGAAGGTGAAGGACTGCGCCCACGGCGACTCCGCGACCCAGCCGCCCGCGACGACGGCGAAGAGGAGTCCGGCGACGCCGACGGCGCTCGCCTCGCGTATGCGCCCGACGCGGAAGCGGTACATGTAGAGCCCCATCAGGAGCGCGAGCGGGATGGTGAAGGCGACGGTGAACGTCCCCCACGGCGACTCGGCCAGGGCGTTGACGACGACGAGGCCGAGGCCGGCCAGCGCGATGACGACGATGAAGAGGATGGCGAGCCCCGCGACGAGCCCCGAGAGCGGGCTGATCTCGGTGCGCGCAATCTCTGCGAGCGACTTTCCCTTCCGGCGGACGCTGGCGGCCAGAATCATGAAGTCGTGCACCGCGCCGCCGAGGCAGACGCCGATGACGAGCCAGAGCAGGCCGGGCAGGAAGCCGAACTGCGCCGCCAGCACGGGCCCTATCAGCGGGCCCGCCCCCGAGATGGCCGCGAAGTGGTGGCCGAAGAGCACCCACTTGTTCGTCGGGTAGTAGTTGTGCCCGTCGTACATCGTCTCCGACGGCACGGGCGCCGACTCGTCCAGCGCCAAGACCTTCGCGGCGAGGAAGGCCGAGTAGTACCTGTACGCAATCGCCATCACGCACAGCGCGCCGACGATGATCGGTAGTGCGTTCATCGAAACTGTCTCCTCCGGGGCGGGATGCGGGTCGGTGCGGGAGCGCCGAGATTATAAACACTCACGGCCGGCGCGGTCACGCGCCGCCGCAGCCCGCACAGACGCCGCGCGGCCTCATACAAACGCCGCGCGACCTCGTACAAACGCCCCCTCCGGCCATACAGGCATGTCCCGCGCGCGTTAAATCACGCGCGACTGCCAAACAGGTCAGAACCGCACGCCGCAGCGTGTGGGCCGGGCGCGTACCGGGGCGGGCTTGTTAAGTACAATCCACCCGTTACCGCGGGTGGTTCTGACCCGGTGGCGGTAGGTTCTGACCTGTTTGGGTAGCGCCGGGGCGCCGTCAGACGAAGCTCTCGCTGATATTTATGTCGCGGCGTGCGAGTTCGGCGACGAAGGCTTCGGGCGGGACGCAGCGCTCCTGCGGGACTGCGCCCTTCCGCGTCGTAAGCCCTTGCGCCATCATCTGTGCGATGACGGAGGCGGGGAAGGCCGTGGTGCGCTGCATGGCGGAGAGACCGGCGCGCTCGTCGAAGCGGTCTATGATGTCGTAGCGCAGTCGCGCGGCGTCGCCTCTCGCGCCCGCGTCGTCGGCGAGTCGGCCGACGAACTCAAGGCGGACGAGCACCACGTCGGGCTCGTCGGCCGGCAGGTGCCTGTAGAGGAGTTCGCCGAGCAGGCGGCGGGGCGGGACGGCGACGCCGCCAACGTCAACGGGGTCGCTCGCGCAGAGGCCGAGGTCGATGAGGAGGCGGAAGCGCTCGCAGTGGCCGGGGTAGCGTATGGTCTTGTAGTCGAGTTCGCGGACGCGCCCCGCGAAAGTCTCCGGCAACGTCGAGGTGCCGCCCGAGGTCTGGAACGCCTCCATCCGGCCGAAGGGCTCCGGGAAGTCGAGCGACTCGACCTCGGTCATCGACTCGACCTCCGTCAGCACGCCGCCGCGTATGACGCGCGCGCGCTCGACGTACTCGTTAATCAGCCCTTCGACCGAGAAGACTATCTGGTAGTCGAGCGGCGGGCGCGGGCGCTGCGGGAGGCCGCCGACGCGTATGTGCAGCCCGTCGAGCCGGGAGAAGCGCGCCGCGCCGTGCGCCGCGAGCACGGAGACCATGCCGGGCGCCAGTCCGCAGTCCGGGATGACGTTGACGCCCGCGGCGCGCGCCTCGGAGTCTAACGCGAGTTCCGCGTCCACGACCGCGTTGTTGCCGCCGAGGTCGCAGAAGTTCGTCCCGGCCTCGACGGCCGCGCGCGCGAGCCCGAGGTTGTGGAAGTACGTGACGCAGCTTATGGCCGCGTCGTGCCCGCGCATCAGCGCGACGACGCGCGCGCGGTCTTCCGCGTCCAACTGCTCCGGCACGGCGCGCGGGTCGCGCAGCGTCTCGCAGACGGCGCGCGCCCGCGCCCCGTCAACGTCCGCGACCGTGACGCGCTCGACGCCCCGCGAGTTGTGCGCGAGGTCGTAGGCCGCGCCGAGCCCCATCCTTCCCGCCCCGAGCACGAGGACTCTCATCGTTTCAGCCCCCGCGAGCCTCACGCCTCGCCGCCGCGCCGCGAGCCCATCAGAGTCCCCGCGACGCCGACGACCAGCCCGACGAGAATCATCAGCAGGCCGTAGACGGCGCGGTCGTGGCGGTCGGCGCCCGAGGCCAGCGCCGCGTCCACGAGCGCGCCGGGCCCGAGGTCGTGCGGGATGGTGAAGAGCCCCG
The DNA here is from genome assembly GCA_036389815.1 of Pyrinomonadaceae bacterium. Classification (GTDB taxonomy): domain Bacteria; phylum Acidobacteriota; class Blastocatellia; order Pyrinomonadales; family Pyrinomonadaceae; genus QHXN01. Next base: position 7,035 of record DASVWB010000150.1, read on the forward strand.
CGGCGACGACGAGGAAGCCGAGCCCCGCGAGCTTCAACGCGGGCGGCGTCCGCTCGGGGCGGCCCAGCGCGCGCCCGACGGAGCTGCGCGTGTAGCCGTAAGAGACGTAGATGGCGAAGCCGAGCATCAGCCACCCGACGAACCGCCACCACGACGCCGGCGGCAGGTAGAAGATGAGGAAGAAGCACGAGCCGACGCCGAGCAGCGGCAAAAGCCACGGCCCCAGCGGCACGCGGAACGGCCGCACGCGCCCCGGGTCTTTCATGCGCAGGACGGGGATGCCGACGCAGACGAGGATGAAGGCGAAGAGCGTCCCGATGTTCGTCAGGTCGATGACCTCGTCGATGGAGGCGAAGGCCGCGAAGACGCCGACGAAGACGCCCGTCAGTATCGTCGTGACGTGCGGCGTCTTGAAACGCGGGTGGACGCTGGCGAAGGTCGAGGGCAGCAGCCCGTCGCGCGCCATCGAGAAGAAGATGCGCGGCTGGCCCAACTGGAAGACCAGCAGCACCGCCGTGTGCGCGATGACCGACCCGAAGGCGACGACCGTCGAGGGCCACGTCGTCCCCGGCGGCGCGACGTGGTCGAGCGCCATCGTCAAAGGCTCTGCCTGCTCGGTCGTCAGCTTCTGCACAAGCTCCGGGTAGGGGATGAGGCCGGCGAAGACCGCGCCGACGATGACGTAGAGGACGGTGCAGACGAGGAGCGAGGCGATGATGCCGATGGGCAGGTCGCGCGAGGGGTTCTTGCACTCCTCCGCGACCGTCGAGACGGCGTCGAAGCCGATGTAGGCGAAGAAGACGAGCGCCGCGCCCGTGAACGTCCCCCTCCAACCGTTCGGCTGGAACGGCACCCAGTTGGTCGCCATCCGTGACGGCGAGACGTAGTAGATGGCGATGCCGATGAAGAAGAGCAGGACGACGATCTTGATGATAACCATCCCGGCGTTGAAGCTGGCCGACTCCCTGATGCCCCAGACGAGGACGACGGTGATGACGCCGACGATGAGGAAGGCGAGGAGGTTGAAGATGACGGGGTAGCCGAACAGGTGCGGCGCGCCGCCGAACTGCTCGGCGAAGCCGGCCGGGTTCGTCCCTGCGAGCCGCATCGCCGTGCGGTAGTCGGTCGAGAGCCACGCGGGGATGTCCACGCCGAGGTTCGACATCAGCGTCCGGAAGTAGTTGGCCCAACTGATGGCGACGGCGATGTTGCCGACCGCGTACTCGATGATTAAGTCCCAGCCGATGATCCACGCGACCAGCTCGCCCAGCGTCGAGTAGGAGTAGGTGTAGGCCGACCCGCTGATGGGCACCATCGAGGCCATCTCGGCGTAGCAGAGCGCCGTGAACCCGCACACCACGGCCGTGATGACGAACGAGAGCATCAGGCTGGGGCCCGCGCCCGGCCGCGCCGCGTCGCCCGCGGCGGCTGTGCCGACGGTGGCGAAGATGCCGGCGCCGATGATGGCGCCGATGCCGAGCAGCGTCACGTTGAAGGCGCCCAGCGTGCGCCTCAGAGAGAACTGCGGGCCGCCGGCCGCGGCGAGGATGTCGTCGAGATTTTTGGTGCGGAAGAGTCCTCGAAGCAAAGCCCTGCCTCCGGTTCCGAGATTCGTATTGCGCTTGTGTACGAAGGGACGCGGACGCCCCGCCTCGGCGGCCGCTTTGAACGGGCGGAGTGTTACACAGCCGCGCGCGGCAAGGCAATAGGAAAGTAGACAGTAGACAGTAGACAGTAGACAGTAGACAGTAGACAGTAGAAGGAAACAGACGTCACCCCCCCCGGGAGCGCGGACATCCCTGCCCGCGCTCCCGGGGGGGTGACGTTTTATCCCGTCGCGGGAGCCGGTGGCGGTAGGCAGTAGAAGAAGAGGCGGCGCGTCCCGGCATGG
>DASVWB010000151.1:0-25382 GCA_036389815.1 Pyrinomonadaceae bacterium
CGGTTGACCGCCCCCGCCTTTCCCTTCCGGGCCGCGCCGCCCGGCTCAGCAACTGGGCAACTCGCCGAGCAGCGCCTCCACCGCGTAGACCGGCATGACGATGAAGAAGGCCCCGACCCCCATCGCGCCGATGCCGACGCCCCTGAGGAACTTCTTCATCTTCGACGGGTAGCGCACCGAGGCGACGTCGTCGTAGAGGACGGCGGCGACCATGCCCTTTCCCTTCAGGAAGGCCACGTCGTCTTTGTCGTCCGGCTCGAAGGTGAAGCCCCTCTCTCGCGCCTCGCCGACCCTGCCGGTCAGCGTAACCTCTTCCTTGAACCAGCTGAACTCTTTCTTGAACGTGACCCGCACGCGGCGCCTCTCCGCCTGCGCCTTCCTCACGCGAGCCACGACCTCCTCCCGCGGCTGCCCGCCTCCGTCGCCCTTCGCGAGCCCAGCGCGCACCGCCGCCGACAGCAGCAGCGCGAGCGCCGCGAGGCACGTCAGAATAGCCTTTGACATCTCTCTCCTCCTAGAACCTGTAGCCGAAGCCGAAGCTCGTAGGCGAACCTGACGCCGACGCCTATCGGCTTCTCGCCCGTCGCGCGGCTGATGTCGAGCCCCGTCAGCACCGCGCCGGCCTCGAACCTGTGCTCGTCCGTACGCGACTGCGCGCGCGCCGCCGCGGGGGCGAGCGCCGCGCAGGCGAGCAGCGCGAAGAGAATCCTGTGGTACATAAAGCCTCCTCGAAAGATGAGACTCCCACGAGACCCGGGGGCTCGCCCGCTTAAGACTCGCTCCACTCGTCGTCATCGCCGCGGTCGCGGCGCGGCCGGCCGCCGGAGGCGCGCGCGTCCCTGATCTTCCTGACTATCTCCTTGCCGAGGTATTCGGCGGCGAGGCGGCCGTTGACGGCGACGCACTTGCCGCTGGCGACGATGACCGAGGTGCGCCTGTCGGTGAGCGTGAAGATGTAGTTGAGCGCCGTCTTGTCCACCGTCAGGACGAGGTCGGCCGCGTCCGGGTTCGCGACGAGCGCGAGCCCCCAGTCGCGCAGCTCGTCGTACTTGCCGAGCTTGTATTCGAGGTACTTCTTTTCGACGTGCCCGCTCGGCGCGACGTAGACGGTGCGCGCCTCGCGGACGAGCGCGCCCGGGCTGAGGTCTTCGCGCCCGCCTCGGGTCGTGCGCGCGCGGCCGCGCCGCTCCGCCGCGTCGTCCTGCGCGCCGCGCTGCGGCTGCGACTGCGCGGCGACCCGTGCGCGCGGCGCGGCCGCCGCGCCGAAGACCGCGTGCCCCGCGAAGGCGAAGAGGGCGACCGCGGTCAGCCACCCCAGAACTTCCAAAACTCTCTTCATGACGAGCAACCTCCTTGCGTCCCTTTCCGTGCGTGTTAGTCCGTGTTCCTTGTTCATGGCTCGACGCCCCGCTGGCGTACGTCGGCAAGGGGCGTGCCGCCGCGCGTGCGCGGAAAATAGAGGGCACGCGCCGCGCGTCGCCCGGAAGCGCGCGAAACGTCTGCATCAGGTGAAAGAAAATTACGACGGCCGCGCGGGTCGCGGGACGAGCGGGCGAGAGGAGATTTGTTCGTCGAATCAATGAGTCATTGATCCAACGATTCAATCTCCTCATTCCGCAACCGAAAGACTTTCGGTTGCGATTCTGGCAAGATAGGGGCGAGATGGCTGAGGGCAGAGAGAGAGGAGGCAGGCGCGCTGGCTCGGAGGGCGCGGCCACGCTCGTGACGGTCGTCGAGACCGTCCGCCGCATCCTGCGCGCCGACACGGCGAGCATCGCCAGCTTCTCGGAGCAGGAGCGCACGGTGACGTGGCGGGCGGCGAGCGGCTTCCGCAGCGTCGAGCTGGCCGGGGGCGAGATAGTCAACCCCCTGCGCGGCGAGTTCGCCGAGCGCGCGGCCGCGCTCGTCGCCGAAGAGGACGAGCCCATCATCGAGGTCTGCGGCCTCGCCGGCGACCTGCCCGTGAGCGAGGTCCCGCTGCACAGCGCCGAGGGCGTGCGCAGCCTCGCGCTCGCGCGCCTGCGCGCGCGCGGCGAGACGCTGGGCGTGCTCGCCGTCGGCTACCGCGAGCACCACCGCTTCAGCGCCGAGGAGCGGCAGCAGTTGGGCGGGCTCTCCGACATGGCCGCGCTCGCCCTCGACAACGCGCGGCTGCTCGACACGCTCGGCGCGGCCAAGCGCGTCTGGGAGCAGACCTTCGACGCCATCCCCGACGGCATCATCGTCCACGACGCGGGGATGCGGGTCGTGCGCTGCAACATGGCCGCCGCCGAGGCGATGGGGCTCCACCCCTCGGACGTGGCGGGCATGTCCTGCGCCGAAGCCTTCGCGCGCCTCTTCGGCGAGCGCGCCGCCGCCTACCACATGCGCCCGGGCACGCCGCGCACCACCAGTTCCTTCGAGCTTCAGGCCGAGGACGGCCGCCGCCACCTCGTCTCGGTCGCGCCCCTTTCGAGTCTGGAGTCCGGGGTCTGGAGTCTGGAGTCGGAAGGGGGGCGGCCGGAAGGCGCGGAGTCGGCGGCGGCGGAAGTCGAGTCCGAAGTCTGCGAACTCGCGAGCGAGGCGGAGGCGACGCCGGGAACACGGCCCGCGGAGTCCGGACTCCGGACTCCGGACTCCGGACTCCAGGCCGCCTCGTGGAGCGTCATCACCTGGAGCGACATCACGACGCTGGCGGAGGTGCAGGAACAGCTCGCGCGCTCGCGCAGGCTCGCCACCATGGGCCAGCTCGCGGCCGGCGTCGCGCACGAGATCAACAACCCGCTCGCCGCCATCACCACCTGCGCCGAGGCGACGCTGCGCGACCTGAAGTCCGACCCCGAGGCGGCGCGGCTCGCGCGGGGGCGGCAGTGGGACTACTACCTCGAAGAGATAGTCCGCCAGGCGCTGCGCTGCAAGCAGATCACGCGCGGCCTCCTCGACCTCTCGCGCCAGAAGCGCGCGCGCCGCGCGCCCGTAGACCTCAACCGCCTCGTCGCGCAGGCGGCCGAGATATTCGGCCGGCGGGGCGAGGAGTCGGGCGTCTCGGTCGAGGTCGCGGCCGACCCCTCGGTCGGCGAGGTCGCGACCGACGAGGCGATGGTGCGGCAGATTCTCGACAACCTCCTCTCGAACGCGCTCGACGCGCTGGGCGGCGCGGGCGGGCGCGTGCGCGTCTCGACCCTGCTCGACGGCGAGCGCGTCCGCGTCGAGGTCGAGGACGCGGGGCACGGCATCGCGCCCGAGACGCTGGCGCGCGTCTTCGACCCGTTCTTCACCACCAAGGACCCCGGGCGCGGCTCGGGGCTCGGGCTCGCCATCTCGCTCACGCTGGCCGAGAGCCTGGGCGGCGCGCTCACCGCCGAGTCGAAGCCGGGGAAGGGGAGCCTCTTCCGCCTCTGGCTCCCGCGCCGCACGCCGGAAAAACAGTGATGAGTGACGCGTGATTAAGTGGTAAGATGTGCCCCCGACTCGCCGTCTGCCCGGTTCTTATCGCTTATCACTTATCACTTACCGCCAGTCGCCTATGAGCAGAAAAGTCCGCGTGATGGTCGTTGACGACGACGCCGTCCTGCGCAAGCTGGTCGCGGATCAGGTCGCGCGCATGGGCTTCGACTCGACGCCGGCCGCCTCGGGCGAGGAGGCGCTCGAAGCGCTCTCGAAGAGCGACTTCGACGTGATGCTCCTCGACATACGCATGCCCGGCCTCTCGGGGCTCGACACGCTGCGCGAGGTGCGCAGGCTCGAAGACGCGCCCGAGGTCATCATGCTCACGGCCGACACGTCGCTCGGCACGGGCATCGAGGCGATGCGGCTCGGCGCCTACGACTACCTGACGAAGCCTGCGATGCTCGACGAGATCGAGGCCGTCATCCGCAAGGCCGACGAGAAGCGGCGGCTCGTCCGCCAGAACGCCTCCCTGAAGGACGCCGTCCGCCAGCCTTCGGACGAGGTGCAGGGCGCGCTCGTCTACAAGAGCAGGGCGATGGAGGGGCTCGTCGCGCTGGCCGAGACGGCGGCGCGGGCCGACTCGACCGTCGTCGTCACGGGCGAGTCGGGCACGGGCAAGGACGTGCTCGCGCGCTTCATCCACGCGCGCTCGTCGCGCGCCGACTCCCCGATGATCGCCGTCAACTGCGCGGCGCTCCCCGAGTCGCTCTTCGAGTCGGAGTTCTTCGGCCACGAGCGCGGCGCCTTCACCGGCGCGACCTCGACCAAGCGGGGGCTCATCGAGGCCGCCGACTCCTCGACGCTCTTCCTCGACGAGGTGGGCGAGATGCCCGCGCAGACGCAGGTCAAGCTCCTGCGCTTCCTCGAAGAGGGTCGCTTCCGCCGCGTCGGCTCGACGCGCGACCGCGAGGCCGACGTGCGCGTCGTCGCCGCGACGAACCGCAACCTCGCGGAGGACGTGGCCTCGGGCCGCTTCCGCGCCGACCTCTTCTACCGCCTCAACGTCATCTCGCTCCACGTCCCGCCGCTCCGGCAGCGGCGCGAGGACATCCCCGCGCTCGCCGAACACTTCCTCTCGCTCTTCCGCGAGCGCTTCAAACGCCCCGCGCTCGGCCTGACCGACGAGGCGCGCTCCCGCCTCAACTCACACGACTGGCCCGGCAACGTCCGCGAGCTGCGCAACTCCCTTGAGCGCGCCGCCGCCCTCGCCTCCGCCGACTCCGACCGCATCGAGGCCGACCAGCTCCTCCCCGCCGCCGTCTCCCAAGGCGGGAACGGCACGCCCGCCGACAACTCCTCCGCCCCGCTCACGCTCGACCAGCTCGAACGCCAACACATCCTCCGCGTCCTCGAAGACGCGGGCGGCAACCGCGAGCGCGCCGCCGCCATCCTCGGCATCTCCGCCCGCACCCTCTACCGCAAACTCCGCGAGTACGGCGAATGAAGCTCGGGCTGCGCCGACGCTGACAAAACGTCAGTCAGCCTGACAGAATTTCAGCCTGGCCTGTCACGCGCGGGCCGGCGTCCTCCACGCCGGCCCGCGGGCGCGTGCGGGTAAGTCTCAAATCTAAACAGCTTGCGGCGCATGGGCGCGGTTTCTGGAAGTGCGGTACGGGGCTTGTTAAAGGGGTTCCGCGTCGGGACAGTTGTGCGCCCCGGCGGCAGGCCGGGAAGCTTCATCCGAGCGAAGGACTTATACCAATGGCACGCGTGATGATTTGCGACGACGACCGGGCGATGTCCGAGCAGTTGGTGAGGGCGCTGCGCGCCGTCGGGCACGAGGCCGAGGCGTGCCGCCACACGATGGACGTGCTCCGCGCGGCGGCGCGCGGCGACTTCGACCTCATCGCCGTCGGTTTAGACATGGCCGGCTTCGGCCGCAGCGGCGCCGTCGAGGCGCTGACGGAGCTTGCGCCGGAGACGGCGCTCATCGCCATCCACGACCGGCCTTCCGAGATCATGCGCGCCCACGCGCACTCCCGCCTGGCCGCCGTCCTGCCGCGCCCCGTGCGCGTGCCCGACTTCATGTACGCCATCGCCTGCGCCCTCAAAGAGCCGGCGGTGGCCGACCCCGCCTGACCCGCACAGGATGCCCTAGCAGACCTCGCCCTTATAAGCCACGCGCCTCGCTTCGCGTCCGACACGCCGCAAGCCTCGCGCCTCAACCACAGAAGGAAGCATCGGAGGAGAAGAGAGATGACCAGACTGAAGAACAGACGGGGGAGCGCCCCCCTGCTCGCGCTCGTCGTCGTCGCCCTGGTCGGCGGCGCGGCCTTCGCGCAGCGGCAGATAAGGTCGGCGGCGGCCGGCGGCCGGCCCGAGGTGAAGGTCGAGCTCTCGGGCTCGGTCGAGCGCGGCGGCCAGCGGCTCGCGCTCGACAAGGTCGAGAACGTCAAGCCGGGCGAGGTGCTCGACTGGCAGATCACCTCGTCGAACGACGGCGCGGGCGACGCGCGCGACTACAAGACGGTCGGCCACGTCCCCGCCGGCACCGTCTTCGTGCAGGGCAGCGCCGCGGCCGAGTCGGGCTCCACCGTCACCTACTCGATAGACGGCGGCAAGACCTACTCGACCCAGCCGGTCGTCGAGGAGCGGCAGGCGGACGGCACGGTGAAGAGGGTGCCCGCCCCCGTCTCGATGTACACCGAGGTGCGCTACGAGTGGTCGGACGCGCTCGCCGCGGGCGGCAAGCTCACGGCCTCATACAAGGTGCGCGTCAAGTGACCGAAGGGACCCACGCGCCCCGACCGTGACGCCGGACAGGCTCCCGCCTTCCGGCAACCCGCCTTGAGGGGCCGCCCGACTCCCACCGACCACAGAAGGAACCAAGAGAATGAACACGAGAAACACATCCCCCACGAAGACGCCGCCCCGCACGCTCCTGCGCGCGGCCGTGCTCGCGCTCGCGGCCGTCTGCCTCTCGGCCGCGCCCGCGCTCGGGCAGGCCACCGGCGGCGGCACGTCCATCTCTAACACGGCCTCGGCCAGCTACTCGGACGGCTCGACCACCTACACGGTCAACTCGAACCCCGTGACCGTGACGGTCGCCAACGTCGCCGGCCTGACCATCACCCCCGACGGGACTTCGGCCCCGACGGTCGTCGCCGGCCAGACCAACGTCGACTTCACGTTCACCGTCACCAACTCGGGCAACTACGCCACGCAGGTCTTCTTCCCCGCCAGCGGCGGCGGCATCTTCACCACCGGGCCCGTCACCGTCACGGGCGCGGTCATCGACCTGACCGGCAACGGCTACGACAACTCCGACACGTCCATCCTCGGCAGCGCCGTCACCTACCCGGCCTCGCCGTTCCTCGCGCGCAACGCCTCGTTCAACGTCATCGTGCGCGTGAGCGTCAACGCCGCGGCCAACCCGAACGACGCCATCTCGGTCAAGCTCGGCGACGCGCTGGCCGACAACGCCGCCTGGGACAACTCAGCGACCTCGGTGCGCACCTCCAACCCTTCGGGCTCCACGCTGACCGGCCCCGAGTCGGAGGCCGTCGGCAGCATCTCGACCTCGGTCGAAAACGACGCGCGGCTCCAGGCCGAACTCTCCGTGCCCGCGGGCCCCGTCGCGCTCGGCTCGAACATCACCTACTCGGCGACGCTGCGCAACGTCGGCCTGCGCCCCGTCGGCACGCAGACGCTCCAGAACGCGCCCGCCGGCTCGAACACCGGCGTCTACCTCGTCATCCCCGTCCCGGCGAACACCGCGCTCCAGTCCGTGCCGGCCCCGCCCGCGGGCGTCACCGTGCTCTACTCGGTGTCGCCGCTCGGCAACGACCCCGGCCCGGGCGACCCGCCCGCGAGCGGCCCGCTCTCGAACGCCGTCGTCTGGACGACCACGCCCCCGGCCGTGCTCTCCTCGACGACGCGCGTGGCCTTCCGCGTCAACGGCGGCGCGGCCGTGCCCGCCGCCGCCGTCTACTCGAGCCTGAACGTCGTGCTGACCGTCCAGACGGGCGTCAACGCGACGCTGCCCCTCTACGGCATCGCCGAGGCGTTCGGCCGCAACAGCCTTTCGAACCCCATCACCGACCAGTCCGACCAGCCGGCCGGCGAGGTCGCCAACAAGGGCGACGGCAACGCCAACTTCAACGAGCCGAAGTTCGGCGTCGACCCCGCCAGCACGACGAAGGGCTTCCTCCAGCCGACGACGCTCGTCAAGGCGGGCCTCGTGCTGCTCGGGCCCTCGGGCGCGCCCGGCGCGGTCGGCCCCAACGGCAACAACAACCTCGACTACACGAACAAGAGCGTGCCGGCCACGGCCATCACCGGCAAGTCGCACCTCGACCAGCTCTCGGGCGCGGTCAACGTGGACTTCGTCAACACCGTGCAGAACACGGGCAACGCCGACGACACCTTCACGATCACGGTGCCGACGGTGCCGGCCGGCTTCAGCGCCTTCGTCAGCACGGACGGCGGCACGACCTTCGTCCCGGCCTCGACGAACCCGACCGTCGCCGTCGCCTTCGGCGCGTCGGCCAACTTCATCGTGAGGGTGACCACCTCGTCGAGCGCGGCCGTGCTCCAGGGCTTCGACACCGTCGTGCGCGCCACCTCGGCCAACACGCCGGCCGAGTCGAACAACACCATCGACCGCGTCTACACGGGCTTCCTGAAGCTGGTGAAGACGGTGCAGGTCTTCAACTCGACGGGCGTCGGCGGCCCGAGCGACGCCGTCCCCGGCGCCGACCTTGAGTACTCGATCACGTACTCGAACATCTCGGCGGGCGACGGCGGCGCCGGGTGCGCCAACCTCGTGGCGACCAACGTCGTCATCAACGAGGACGGCAACGCCCCCGGCAACACGTGGGGCTCGACGACCACGCAGCTCCTCAACCCCGTGCCGGCCGACTCCAACGGCGGCACCATCACCGACGGCAACACCGTCAACGGCCCCATCACCGCGACCACCACGTTCCTCAAGGACGCGGCCGGCACGGTCAACCCCGGCGCCTCGAAGGTGTTCGTCTTCCGCCGTCGCATCAAGTAAGGGGAGAGGCCGGGGGCCGGGGCTGGTTTAAGACCAGGACTCCAGCCGCTAGCCCCCGGCTTCCGGCCCCCGGCCTCTGACCTCTAGCCCCTAGCGTTACGGTCTTCTCCGATGACTAACGCCCGCCCCAGCCTCCTCCTCCGCGCACTCGCGCTCGCGCTCGTCGCCGCCGCCGCACTGTCGGCGGCCGGGCGCGGGGCGATGGCGCGCGACGGGGCGGCCGGGGCGGGCGCCTCCATCTCCAACCGCGCCGAGGCGACCTACGCCGACGAGAGCGGGCAGGAGTTCCTGACCGTCTCGCCGACCGTCACCGTGACGGTCTCGACCGTCGCCGCCGTCACCGTCACGCCGGACGAGACCGAGCCCTCGGCCAACGTCTCGCCGGGCGAGCGCGTGACGCGGCTCTTCCGCGTCTGCAACACGGGCAACACGCCCGACTTCTACACCATCACCTCTGCCGAAGTCTCCGCCCCGGCCGCCCTCGTCTCGCTCCACTTCGACGCCGACAACTCGGGCGCGCTCTCGGACGCCGACCGCCCCGTCACGCTCGACTCCACGATGAGCCCGCGCCTCGCGCGCGGCCAGTGCGTTGGCCTGCTGGCGGTCGTGGACGTGAACGCCGGGCGCGTGGGCGAGCAGTTCACCGTCCGCGTCGTCGCGCGCTCGTCGGTCGCCGACGCCGTCAACTCGGGCGCGCAGGACGCCGGCACCGTCGTCAACGTCTACGGCAACGGCGCGCGCCTCAGCTCGCCCGCCGACCCCGGCCTGCCGCCGGTCAAGCTCGTCGACGGGCACGAAAGCGTCACGACCGCGGCCGGACAGGTGCTCCCCTACACCATCTCCTTCCGCAACAGCGGCGACGTGGCCGCGCGCGGCGTCCGCCTGCGCGACGACCTGCCCGACGGGCTCGAATACGTCGCCGGGAGCCTGCGCCTCGGCGGGCGCTCGCTCACCGACTCGGCCGACGCCGACGAGGGCTCGGTCGTGGGCCGCCGCGTCGAGATGCTGCTGCCGCTCGCGGGCGTCGGCGAAACCTTCGAAGTCTCTTTCCAGGCGCGCGTCTCGCAGACGGTCGCGCACGGCGCGGGGCTCGTCAACACGGCCCTCATGTCGGCCGACAACGCGCCCGTCGTCGCCAGCACCTCGGCCACGGCCGTCGCCAGCCCCTTCGGCGTCGTCTACCAGGGGCGCAGCGCGGGCGCGCCCGTCGCCGGCGCGCGCGTCTCGCTCTTCGCGGACTCCGCGACGGGCGCGCTCGTCCCGCTCAACGCGGGCTCGGGCGCCGGGATAGACCCGAACCGCGACAACGCCAACCCGTTCGCCGCCGACGGCGCCGGCCGCTGGAGCTTCTCGCTCGCGCCCGCGCAGCTCGGCACGCCGCAGTCCCCGTCGCGCTACTTCCTGAACGTCACCGCGCCCGGCTACCGCGGGCGCATGATCGAGACGACGATTGCCCCCGACGGCGCGGGTCTCTTCTCGCTCTCGGTGCGCGCGCTCGACGGCCAGCCCGTGGCCGAGGCGGGCGGCTTCGAGCTGGTCGAGGGTCAGGTGGACATCAACCGGCTCGCGGCCTACGCGCTCAACGTGCCGATGTTCGAGAACTCTTCGCTGGAGATCACGAAGTCGGCCGACCGCCCGTCGGTCGAGATAGGCGACACCGTCTCCTACCGCGTCGAGCTGCACAACTCGACGCCCGCGGCGCTCTACGACGCCGAGGTGCGCGACCTGCTCCCGGCCTCGTTCCACTACGCCGAAGGGACGGCGCTCGTCGAAGCCCCGCCCGCGGCGGCGCGCAGCGTCGAGCCCGAGGCCGGCCCGGACGGCACGCTCCTCTTCCGCCTCGGCCGCGTCGAGGCCGGCGCGCGCGTCACGCTCACCTACCGCACGCGCGTCGGCGCGAACGCGCAGGAGGGCGAACAGTTCAACACGGCCTCCGCGGCGGGCACGCTCTCCACTGGCGAGCGTGCGTCCACCCCCCGGGCACGCGCCTCCGTGCGCGTACGCCGCGGACTCTTCTCCTCGCAGCAGGTCGTCGTCGGCCGCGTCTACGCGGACGCGAACCTGAACGGCCAGTTCGACCGCGACGAGCGCGGCGTCCCCGGCGTGCGCCTCTACCTGAACAACGGCCAGTCGGTCATCACTGACTCCGAGGGGCTCTACAACTTCCCCGTCGTCAACGAGGGCGCGCAGGTGCTCTCGCTCGACCCGGTCACGCTGCCGCCCGGCTACACGCTGGTCGACACGGGACGCCGCGACGAGCGGAGCTGGACGCGTCTGCTCCGCACCCCGCTCGGCGGCGGCGCGCTGCTGCGCCAGAACTACGGACTGCGCGCCCCCGAAGCGGGCGACAAAGCCTCCGCGACGGCCGCGGGCGCGGCGCAGAAGAACAGCCTCGCCCCGGGCGCGACGAGGGCGCAGCAGCCCGGCCCGCTCTCCGGCTCACTCTTCGGCTCGAACGAGAAGGGCTCCCCGGGGGCGACCGCGCCGCCGCTCGCCTCGGGCACCTACGAGATGACGACCGAGGAGACGCTGGAGCCGGTCGCGCCGGGCGAGGTGCGCGTGCTCTCGCCGCTGCCCGACGAGGCCGTGGCGGGCGCGGCGCTCGAACTCTCAGCGCGCACGAACGCCGCCTGGACGGTCGCCGTCGAGGTCGGCGGCCAGCGCGTCCCCGACTCGAAGATCGGCGAGAAGCGCATCGACCGCAAGAACGACCTCGCCACCTACACCTTCGTCGGCCTCGGCGTCCAGCCCGGCCCGAACCGCATCCGCGTCACGGCCGTCGGCCCCGAAGGCCGTGCGGGCAAGTCGGTCGAGCTGACGGCCTACGGCCGCGGCCCCGCGAAGCGCCTTGAGATCGTGGCCGACAAGGCGGAACTCTCGGCCGGCGGGCGCGACTCGACGACCCTGCGCGTGCGCGCCTTCGACCAGTGGAACCACCCGGCCGCGGACGGCTCGGTCGCGCTCGCCGTCTCCGCGGGGCGGCTGCTGCGCGTAGACGACAACGCCGGCGAGGGCAGTCGGAAGGCCGGCGCTGGGTCGGAGGCGGCGAAGCAGGCCGACGCGCTGAACCAGGCGGACGAGAAGGGCGGCGAGGCGGACTCGGCGCGCGAGCAGGTCGTCCCGCTCGTCGGCGGCGAGGGGCGCGTCGTGCTCGTCGCGGACAACGCGCCGGGCGCGGTCGACATTCACGCGACGACGGGCGACGTAGAGGCGAAGCGGCAGGTGAGGGTCACGCCCGAAGTGCGCCCCGCCATCCTCGTCGGGCTCGGCGAGGTGACGGTCGGCGCCGCCGCCCCCGAACTCTCCGGCGCGGCCTCCGACGCGACCGTGCGCAGCCGCCTCGCCTTCTTCTACCGCGGGCAGTTCCTCGGCTCGAACCTCCTGACGCTGGCCTACGACAGCAACCGCCCCATCAACCGCACGGGCGGCCGCGACCGCCTCTTCCAGTTCGACCCGCTCGACCGCGCCTACCCGCTCTTCGGCGACTCGTCGACGCGTTACGAGGACGCGCAGAGCAACTCGAAGCTCTACGCGCGCGTCGACCGCGGGCGCTCCTACTTCCTCTTCGGCGACTTCGAGACCGAGAACCGCGCGTCGGGGCTCGCCTCCTACACGCGGCGGCTGACGGGCGTCAAGGCCCACCTTGAGAACTCGAAGGGCGACTACGTCTCCGTGACGGGCGCGCGCCCCGACACGGCCTTCGCGCGCGACGTGTTCCCCGGCGGCGCCCTGGGCTTCTCGCGCCTCTCGCACGCGGAAGTCCTGCCCGGCTCCGAGACGCTCGTCATCGAAGTCCGCGACCGCCGCAACCCCGAGACCATCCTCTCGCGCGAGACGCTCATCCGCTCGGTCGATTACAACCTCGACGCCGCGACGGGCGAGGTCTTCTTCCTGCGCCCCGTCTCGGCCTTCGACTACTCCTTCAACCTCGTGCAGGTCGTCGCCACCTACGAGTACCAGGCCGACTCGATGTCGCAGGCCGTCTACACGGCGCGCGCCTACAAGAACTTCGAGGGCTTGGGGCTGAAGCTCGGGCTCTCCCTGGTTGACCAGCGGCAGGGCGAGTTCGGCTCCTTCGTGCTCGGCGGGCTCGACGCCGAGAAGAGCCTGCCGGGCGGCGGCCGGCTGCGCGCCGAGTGGGCCACCTCCCGGGGCCGCATCGCCGTGGCCGGCAACGTCTTCTTCGGCGGCGCCGACGGCGCGGACGACCGCCACGACGGCAACGCCTACCGTGTCGAGCTCGACCAGCCGCTGGGCTTCCGCGAGACGCGCCTGCGCGCCTCCTTCTCGCGCGCCGACGAGGGCTTCGTCAACCCCTTCGGACAGACCGTCACGCCCGGCTCGCAGCGCGCCGACCTCTCGGTCGAGATGCGCGCGACGAAGAACGCCCGCGCGCGCTTCTCCTTCACGGACGAGCGCAACCGGACGGCCAACGTGGACAACGGCCGGCAGACCGCCTCGCTCCTCTGGACGCAGCAGTTCGGCGAGCGCCTGCGCGCGCAGTTCGGCTTCGACTTCCGCCACCTGAAGGACGAGATCACGGGGCGCGAGACCGACTCGAACCTCGTCACCGTGGGCGCGGAGTACAAGGCGACCGACAAGCTCCAGCTCTCGGCCAAGCGCGAGCAGAACCTGGGCGAGGCCGACCCGACCTACCCCGACCAGACGACGCTGGCGGCCACCTACCAGTGGAACCAGTACACCAAGCTCTTCTTCACGCAGCGCATGTCGTCGGCGCCCATCACGCCCATCGGCGACGTGGCGGGGACGGGCTTCGCCGCGACGGGCGCGCGCAACGAGACGGCCGTCGGCGTCGAGACCAAGCTCGGCCGCATCGGCAGCCTCAACACGCGTTACCAGATCGAGAACGGCATCAACGGCACGGACAGCTTCGCCGTCGTCGGGCTGGCCAACCGCCTGCCCGTGAGCAAGCAGCTCGCGCTCGACCTCGGCTACGAGCGCGGCATCCACATCAAGGGCGCGGGCCAGAGCTTCAACGCCGCGCACCTCGGCTTCGCGTGGCAGCCCGTCGAGGGCTTCCGCACGACGGGGCGCTACGAGCTGCGCGACCGCGGGGGCTCCGGCTCCGTGCTCACGTTCGGCGCGGCCGGCCGCCTCGGCGACGGCCTCACCTCGATGGGCCGCTTCCAGCTCGCGCGCACCAGCTTCGGCGGGCGCGGCGGCTCGGCGCTCTCGGCGACGGGCGCGCTCGCCTGGCGGCCGCTGCACCACGACTCGGTCGGCCTGCTCTTCAGCTACACGCGGCGCGACATCTCGCAGCAGAACGGCGGGGGTCGCGGCGAGACGCGCGACCGCTCCGACACGCTCTCCTCCGACTGGTACTACCAGGCGCGGCGCGACGTGGAGCTTTACGGCCGGTTCGCCCTGAAGTTCGGCGACACCAGCTCGCAGGGGCTCGGGCGTGTCTCGACGCTCACCTACCTGACGCAGGGGCGCGCCGTCTACCGCCTCGGCCGCTACGCGGACGTGGCGGGCGAGGGGCGCTGGCTGGCGCAGCCCGCCTCCTCGACGGCGCGCATGTCCTTCGCGGCCGAGGCCGGCTTCTGGGTGATGCCCGACCTGCGACTCGGCGGCGGCTACAACTGGACGGGCGCGTCCGAGCCCGGCGCGGTCGGGCTCGCGCCCGCGCGCCGCGGCTTCTACTTCACTGTCTCCTCCAAGCTCTCGAACCTCTTCGACCTCTTCGGCACGGCCAAGTCGGGGCTCGGCCGCGAGGGTCACGACGAGGAGGAAGAGGAGTGAGGAGGGCGGCGGCCGGCGTGCGGGACCGGATACGATGAGACTCGACAAGAAAAACTTGCTGAAGGCGTGCTTGTTCTTCCTTGTCTTCGCCTGCGCGGGGGCGGCGGCGCAGGCCGCGCCCACCATCGCGCGCACCTCGTCCTCCGTCTTCTACCTCGACAAGGACGGCAAGCCGACGCCGCTGCGCTGCATGTACGTCTCCTACCAGATCACCAACGACGCGACGTACCGCCCGGACGTCTACGTCACCGTCGGCAACTTCGTCAACGGCTACGTCAGCCTCGCGCCGGACGAGGACGGCGTCGTCCACCTCGGCGCGATGAACCCCGGCGAGACCAAGACGGCCTTCTTCTACCTCCAGGCCGAGGAGACCGAGACGCCCTTCGGCCTCATCCTGCTGCCGCAGCACACCGTCCGCGTCTACAACGGCAACCCGTCGTCCGGCGCCACGCAGGCCGCGTCCGCCAGCTTCACGATGACGACGAAGAACACCATCCAGGCGAGCGCCAACAAGGTGACGACCGTCATCTCCGGCCCGAACCCCGCGACGCTCGGCGGCACGCTGACGATGACCGTCACGGGCGACACCGGCACCATCGGCGCCGCCGGCATCCTCTCCTTCACGCCGGCCACCTACCTCGGCTGGGCCGCCAGCAGCTACGAACTCTACCAGTCCACCATCACGCTCACGGGCGGCAACACCGGCACCTTCACGAACCAGCTCTCCATGACGGTGCCCAGCTCGAACACCACCTCCTACGAGGCCATCTACCTCTTCCGCGCCGTCAACTTCACGACCGCCCCGACCGCCGTCAGCCCCATCGCCTTCATCAGCAGCGGCACGCAGGTCAAGCACACCGACACGAGCGGCTACGCCTCGCTCTCCCCCGTCCAGCAGATCGTCAACACGACGGTGCTCAACAAGCTGGTCAGCACGGCCGTCCTCTACAACGCGTCGACCGTCACCTACACGGCGCGCTTCACCAACAGCGCCTCGACCGACGTGCAGATAGACCAGGTCACCGACACGCTCCCGACGACGCCGGCGGCCGTCGCCTACGTCGCAAACTCCTCGGCCTACGACGGCGTGACGATACCCGAGCCGGCCATCGTGGGCTCGACGCTGACGTGGGCGCGCACGTTCACCATCCCGGCCAACTCGACCAGGGACCTGACCTACAGGGTCTCCGTCCCCTCGACGCAGGGGACGTACACCAACCGCGTCGTCGGCCAGATCGCCACCGTGCAGATAGACACGACGCTCGCCGTCTCGGACAACTCGCCCGCGACGCGCGACGTGGTGGTGACGACGCCGCCGAACGTCTCGCTGCGCAAGTGCGTCTTCATCTCGGGGACGTGCGTCGAGACGGCCGTCAACAACGTCCCGACCGTCCTCGCCGGCACCGACCTCAGCTACAACATCTCCTTCAGCAACACGGGCGGCTACCCGGCCGCCAACTTCGTCGTCACCGACCAGATGCCTTCGAACACGGACTTCAAGGTCGGCTCGGTCACGAGCGCCCTCGGCACGACCGGCCTCACCGTGGCGGTCGCCTACTCGAACAACGGCGGCTCGACGTGGACTTACGCCCCCGCCTCGGCGGGCGGCGGGGCGCCGCCCGGCTACGACCGCAACGTCACGCACGTCCGCTGGACCTTCACCGGCAACCTCAGCCAGACTTCGCCCAACAACGCGGGCAGCGTCGCCTTCACGGCGCGGATACGGTGAGTGGGAGTAGACGGTAGGCAGTAGGCAGTAGACGGTAGACAGAAGAAGGGCGGCGCGTCTCAGCCATCGGCCGGGACGCGCCGCTTCTGTTTTTCTACTGATTGCCTACTCCTACCAGAGCAACATCCGGGTGATGAACGCCGACGGGACGAACCAGACGCAGCTCACGCACGAGACTGGGTGGCAGTCCGCCGCGCCCGACTGGTCGCCCGACGGCGCGAAGATCGTCTTCCAGTCGAGCCGCGACAGCACCGGCACCGCCTTCAACAACGAAATCTACGTGATGAACGCCGACGGCACACACAGTCCAGTTCCGCGTCGCGCAGTAGCAACGCGCGCCTGTGATTTGAAAGCCGGGGGCCGCGGTCTCCTTTCGGGGGCCGCGGCCCTCATGATTTGAGATTTCAGATTTGAGATTTCAAATTAAAGCTGTGACCACGTGTTTGAAACTCTCCCGCCATGCGCCCGGTTCGCAAATGCTGTAATCTGCCGTCCACGGCATGACGGACGAGAACCTTTTCCAGATTAGCGACGAGGTGCGCGCGGCGCTCGACGGCGGGCGGGCGGTGGTGGCGCTCGAATCCACCGTCATCTCGCACGGGCTGCCGCGGCCGCAGAACCTTGAGACGGCGCTGCGTCTGGAGCAGGTCGTGCGCGAGGGCGGGGCCGTGCCGGCGACGGTGGCCGTGCTCGGCGGGCGGCTGTGCGTGGGGCTCGACGCGGCGCAGCTCGCGCGGCTCGCGGAGGGCGAGGGCGTGCGCAAGGTGAGCCGGCGCGACCTCGCGCTCGCGGTCGCGCGCGGCGAGGACGGCGCGACGACCGTCGCCGGGACGCTCTGGATCGCGAGCCGCGCCGGGCTGCGCGTCTTCGCCACGGGCGGCATCGGCGGCGTGCACCGCGGGCCGCTGCCCGACGTGTCGGCCGACCTGCCGGAGCTGGCGCGCACGCCCTTGACGGTCGTCTGCTCGGGCGCCAAGTCCGTGCTCGACCTGCCGGCCACGCGCGAGTGGCTGGAGACGCACGGCGTCTGCGTGCTCGGCTACGGCTGCGACGAGGTGCCCGCCTTCTACACGCGCCGCAGCGGGCTGCCCGCGGACGCGCGCGCCGACACGCCCGCGGAGGTCGCGGCGGTCGCGCGCGCGCGCGACCGGCTCGGCCTCGAAGCCGCGCTCGTCGTCGCCGTGCCCGTCCCCGAGGGGTTCGAGGTGGACGAGCGCGTGATGGAGGAGTCGCTCTCGGAGGCTTTGTCGGCCGCGGCCTCGCGCGGCGTGACGGGGCGCGAGTTGACGCCCTTCCTGCTCGCGCACATGAGCCGGCGCTCGGGCGGCGCGACGCTGCGCGCCAACGTCGCCCTGCTTGAGAACAACGCCCGCGTCGCCGCCGAGGTCGCCGGGGCCGTGATGAGTGTTGAGTGATAAGTTAAGACAAGGCCCCTCGCCTTACTTATCACTCAACACTCGCCACCGATTTCTTCAGAACTTCGCCGCGCCGGCCGTCGTTCTCACTCGTGGAATACTCGGCGGGCATTGAAAATCGTCAGGATGGCGGCGGGCCGCGGGGGCGCGGCCCGGCCGCCGGAAGGTGATAAATGAAGGGCAGAATCTTCGTCGCCGTCATACTCGTCGCGGCCGCGGCCGCGGCCGGGCGTCGGGTCAACACGCGCTCGGGGCCGCGCCCCGTGGCCTCGGAGCGCGAGGAGACGCACCAGACGTTCAGGCTCGGCCCCGGCGCGCGCGTCGAGGTCGGCCACATCAACGGCACGGTCGAGGTGCGGACGGCCGACACGGACGTGGCCGAGGTTCACGTCGTCCGCACGGGCACGAGCGCCGAGGCGTTGGAGCACCACCGCGTGACGGTCGAGTGCTCGGGCTCTTACCTCTCGGTGCGCGGCGAGCGGGGCGGCGCGGACGGCCTGCTGCGCTGGCTCATGGGCGACGGCGGGCAGGTGCGCCAGGAGGTGACGCTCGTCCTGCCGCGCCGCGTCGAGCTGTCGGCCTCGCACGTCAACGGCGCGGTGCGCGTCGGCGAAGTGGACGGCTCGGTCGAGGTCTCGCACGTCAACGGGCGCGTCGAGGTCGCGGGCGCGGCGGGTCGCGCGGAGGTCTCGCACGTCAACGGCGGCGTCGGCTTCGGCGTGGCTCGGCTCGGCTCGGACGGCCTCGAAATCTCGCACGTCAACGGCAACATCCAGGTGAGATTCCGGCAGGCCGTGGACGCCGACGTGGCGGTCGAGCACCAGAACGGCGGCCTCTCCGTGAACGTCCCGAACGTGACGATGCAGGAGCGCCTGAACCGCTCGAACGCGCGGCTGCGCTTCGGCGCGGGCGGCGCGCCCGTCCGCGTCGGCCACGTCAACGGCAACGTGCGCTTCGAGTCCGACTCGGGCGCGGCGGCGCAGGCCGTCACCGTCGAAAATCCCGCGGAGCCCGCGGTCCCGCCCGCGCCGCCCGTGCCGCCCGTGCCGCCCGCGGAGTGAATTTTAACGACCGCAGCCTGACCTGAAAGACAGTCCAAGTCGAAGGCCCGCGCCGAGGAGTTCGGCGCGGGCCTTTGTTTTTGCACGCGCGGGGGGATAAAAAGAGTGATGAATGATGAGCGACGAGTGATGAATGACGGGCAAGCCGTACTTCATTCATCGCTCGTCGCTCGTCACGCATCACTCGGAGAAAGGCGGGGTCAAGTGGGCGAAGAGGAGCGTTTGTGGGAGGTCGAAGACCAGCGCGGGCGGCTGGACGAGTTGACGGCGCGCGAGGGCGAGGAGAAGGTCGAGCCGCTCAGGCGCGACGTGCGCTCGCTCGGGCGGCTGCTGGGCGTCGTGCTCAAGGAGCAGGCGGGCGGGGCGCTGTTCGACGCGGTCGAGGAGCTGCGCGCGCTGACCACGGCGCAGCGCGAGGCCGGAACCGCGGAGGAGCGCGAGGGCTCGATGGGGCGCGCCGCCGCGCTCGTCTCCGGCCTCCCGGTCGAGGACGCGCACGCGCTGACGAAGGCGTTCGCCATCTACTTCGAGCTGACCAACCTGGCCGAGACGAACCACCGCAGGCGCCGCCGCAGGGCGGCCGAGGTCGGCGGGCTCGAACCGCAGGAGGGCACCTTCCGCGGCACGCTGCGGCGCGTGCGCGACGCGGGCGCGTCGTGCGAGCAGGCGCTCGAACTCCTCGCCCGCGTCGAGGTCGTGCCGGTCTTCACGGCGCACCCGACCGAGGTCGCGCGCCGCACGGTGCTCTTCAAGCGCGCGCGCATCGCGGCCGAGCTGGAGCGGCACGACCGGCTGCCGCTCTCGGACCGCCGCGCGCGCGAGTCGGCCGAGCGCGTCGCGGCCGAGATCACGGCGCTGTGGCAGACCGATGAGGTGCGGCGCCGCCAGCCGACCGTCCGCGACGAGATAAAGATGGGGCTCGACTACTACCCGGCCGCGCTCATCCGCACCGTGCCCGAGGTCTACGCGGAGATGGCCGACGCCTTCCGCGAGACCTTCGGCTGCGAGCTTGAGGCGCGCGAGCTTCCGCGCGTGGTGCGCTTCGGCTCGTGGATAGGCGGCGACCGCGACGGCAACCCATTCGTCACGCCGGGCTGCACGCGCGACGCGCTGCGGATGGCGCGCGAGGTCGTGCTCGACTTCTACCTCGCGGCCGTGGACGAGCTGCACGAGCGTCTGAGCAGCTCGACCACGCAGGCGGGCGCCTCCGCCGCCATCTCGGCCGCGCTCGCAGAGTACGAGCGGAGCCTCCCGGCGGCGGGCGCCGCCTCGCCGCCGCGCGCGGCCGAGGAGGTCTACAGGCGCTTCCTGTCGTTCGTGCTGCGGCGCCTGCGCGCGTCGCGCGACGCGGCGGGGGACGGTGCCGGCGGCGAGAGTTACGCGGACGCCGCCGCGTTCGCCGCGGACCTGCGGCTGCTGCGCGGGAGCCTCGCGGAGGGCGCGGGGCTCAGGCTCGCGCGGCAGCTCGTAGACCCGCTCGTCCGGCAGGTCGAGACCTTCGGCTTCCACCTGCACACGCTCGACGTGCGCCAGCACGCGCGCGTCCACGCGCGCGCCGCGGAGGAGCTGGCGCGCGGCGCGTTGATTGTTGACGAAGGCGCCGCCGTCAAAACTGTAGAAGGGGCGTCGGGGGGCGAAGGCGGCGACCCGCACGGACTCCCGCGGGCGCCTTCGGCCGAGACGGCGGCGACGCTCGACAGCCTGCGCGCCGTCGCGCGGCTCAAGCGGGAGTTCCCGCCCGAGTCCGTCCGCACGCACGTCATCAGCGGCGCGCGCGGGGAGGCCGACGTGCTGCGGCTCGTCTGGCTCGCCGAAAGCTGCGGCGTGGGCGTCGCGGCCGACGAAGGGCGAGGCGACCCCGGCCTGATGCCCGTCCCGCTCTTCGAGTCCATCGAAGACCTGCGCAACTGCCCCGGCGTCTGCCGCCGTCTCTGGACTTCGGCCGCTTACGCGCCCTACCTCGACTCGTGGGGGCGGCGGCAGGAGGTGATGCTCGGCTACTCCGACTCGAACAAGGACGGCGGGATGCTGACGAGCACGTGGGAGATTTTCAAGGCCCACCGCGCGCTGCACGAGGTCGCGCGCGAGTGCGGCGTGCGGCTGCAACTCTTCCACGGGCGCGGCGGCACCGTGGGGCGCGGCGGCGGGCCGACGCACCACTCGATAGTCGCGCAGCCGGCCGGCGCCTTCGAGGGGTCGCTGAAGATCACGGAGCAGGGCGAGGTGCTCAACTGGAAGTACGCGGAGCCCGTGCTGGCCGAGCGGAACCTGGAGCTGATGGTGGCGGCCTCGCTCGAAGCGCTGGCGCGGCCGGGCGGCGTCGGGTGGCGCGACGAGTGGGAGGGGGCGCTCGAATGGATGTCGCGCGCGGCCTTCGGGTTCTACCGCGAGCGCGTCGCCGAGAACGAGGACGTGGTGCCGTACTTCGAGGAGGCGACGCCCGTGCTGGAGTTCGACCTGGCGAAGATCGGGTCGCGCCCGGCGAAGCGCTCCGCGAAGCGCGGGCTCGAAGACCTGCGCGCCATCCCGTGGGTCTTCGGCTGGATGCAGAGCCGGCACGTGCTGCCGGCGTGGTTCGGCGTCGGGTACGCGTTGGAGAGATTTATGGCCGAGCACGACGGGGGCGAGAAGCTTTTGGCGGAGATGACGGAGGGGCTGCCGCTCTTCATGAACCTCGTCGGCGACGTGGAGACGGGGATGGCGAAGGCCGACCTGACAATCGCGCGCAGGTACGCGGGGCTGGTCGGGGACGCGGACTTGCGCGGGCGCGTCTTCGGGATGATAGCGGAGGAGTTCGAGCGGACGCGGCGCGTCGTCCTGCGCGTGTCGGGGCAGTCGCGCCTGCTGGAGCGCAACCCCGTGCTGGCGCGCTCCATCGAGCTGCGCAACCCTTACGTAGACCCGATGAGCCTCATCCAGATAGAGCTGCTGCGGCGCAAGCGCGCGGGCGACGAGACCGAGGAGCTGAACTACGCGCTGGCCGCCACCATCAACGGCATCTCGGCGGGACTGAGGAACACGGGCTGATGCCGGGGGAGCCCGATTCAGTCGGACGTGACCACGCGCCAAGCCTCGCCGATGGAGCGTGCGCGGGGCGCGGCGCGCTGTAGGAGGTAGCCGGCCGCGGAGAAGGTGAGGAGCGTGAGCAGGACGGGGAGCCACGTGCGGCGCACGGCCGCGCGCAGCCAGTCGCCGCCGCGACGCGCCCGCTTCACGCCGCGGTAGAGGCCGGAGAGCAGCACGCCCTCGACGAGGATTTCCGCGAGCAGGACGGGCGCGGCGTAGACGACGTAGAGCGCGGCGAGCGTGCCCGCGACTATCAGCGCCACGGCGAGCAGGAAGAAGACGCAGCCCTCGTCGTCTACGCCGAAGTCGATTGAGTCGAGCAGGCCGCCGCCGCCGCCACTACCTCCTCCTCCTCCTCCCGACGCGCCACCCACGTCGAGGGACGGCGCGGCCGTGTGCAGACCCGCGCCCGCGCCGCCGTCCCAGCCGCCGCTGGCGCCGCCGCCCGCGAAGTCTCCGCCGCCGCCGAAGGAGTCCGGGGCGACCCCGCCGCCCGCGTACCTGCCCGCGTCCGACGGCAGCAGGTTGAGGTCGAAGTCGATGTTCAGGTCGCGCCCCTGTAGGAAGAGCCAGAGGCGCAGCAGCAGCAGGAAGACGAGGTAGGCCGCGAGCACCGCCAACGCGTAGCGCAGCCACATCCGCCACACGCCCGCGTGCAGCAGCGCGAACGACGCGAGGAAGCCGGCCGCGCCCGTCGCCGCGAGAATCAGCGCCATCTGTACGCGCGGCAGCGCGCGCCGCAGGAGCAGCCGCCGCACGCGCTCGACGCGCCGCCCGGCGTCCGACTCCTGCGGCCTTCGCCCCGCGGGCCTTCTCGCGCCCGGCTTCGTGCGGGAGGTCATAGGGAGCCGTGAACCGTGAACCGTGAACCGGGACGAGAGCGTGAGCCGTGAGCCGTAAAACGTGACGGGATAAAAACCGTCTTCTTCCCGTCACCGTTAACGGTCAACGGCTCTTAGAAGCGGAAGGCGCCTTCGCAGGTTATCTCGGAGAGCGGCTTGCGGCCGCTCGGCGCCTCGCGCTCGCGCAGGGGTTCGGGGAGCCGCCCGGGGTCGCCGGGGCGGCCGACCGCCGCCATCGCCTCGACGCGGAAGCCTTCGGGTATGTTCAGCTCGGCGCGCGCTCGCTCGTAGTCGAACCCCTGCATGCCGTGCGTGGCCAGCCCCAGGAGCGTCGCCTGGAGCGCGAGGTTCTCCCACGCCGCGCCGGTGTCGAAGGAGTGCGTCGGGTAGGGCCGGCCGTTGAAGTCGAACGTCTCTTTGGAGACGAAGAGCAGCAGCGCCGCCGCGTCCTTCGCCCAGACCTGATTGCCCTCGCCGAGCAGGCCGAAGAAGGTGGGCCAGTGCGCCGTGTCGCGCCGCGCGTAGAGGATGCGCCACGGCTGGTTGTTGTATGACGAGGGCGCCCACCGCGCCGCCTCGAAGAGCGTCAAAAGCTCCTCCTCGGAGACGGCCTCGCCCGACATCGCGCGCGGCGACCAGCGGTCGAGGAACAGTTCGTTGACGGGGTGCCCGGCCTGCGGCCTCCGGCTGTCGCTTCCGTCTATCATCTTTCCCTCCCTGACTTGTCCGTGAATTTACCGGCGGCGAGCGCGATGGGCAGCCCGACGAGCAGCATGTGACCCCCGCAGTTGAGGAGGACGGTCGAGGGCGTGAAGGTCGGTTTGAAGTACGCGGCCGAGAGCGGCAGCACGACGAGGTACATGAAGGCGTAGACCGCCGCGCCGTAGAGCAGCCCGCAGACTACCGGGCGCCGCACCAGCACACGCAACCTGCGGCTCGCCAGCCAGTAGACGGCCGCCCAGGTGAACGCGATCAGGAAGTGCAGCGCGCCGCCGAGCGCCGCCGCGGCGAGCCCGCCCTCGCGCGCCGCCGCGCCGAGCAGCCCGCCCGCGACCGACTGCAACACGCGCACGGGCCCGACGCCGCGCAGGCCGCTGACGACGAAGGCGAAAGTGATGTCGCCCAGCCCCGCCAGCAGCCCGCCCCACGCAATCGCCCGCGCCGCCCTCGGCCCGGCGGCCGGTAACTCCGCGGCGGCCACGCTCATAAAGTCACCCCTCCTCCCGAGTCTTCCCGCACGCAACCCCGTGCAAGGTTCTCGTCAGTCGAACAGTTCGTCAACAGCCATCCGCCAGCCGGGGACTGCGGGCTCGGCCTCGGCCGTCTCGCCCCGCCGGTAGACCTTCGGGTTGTCGGGGTCGGACGCGCGGTAGACCCTGACCACGTCATCGCTCAAGAGGTCAACATCCCAGACGACGAGCGTGCCGGCGGCGAAGTAGTCCCGGCGCTTGGCGGCGATCCCGGCCTCGGCCTCCCTCCCGTAATCGTTCTCGCTCCTTATCCCCGCGGCGAAGGCCGGCGCGCCTTCTAGAAACTTCATCCCCGTCGGCGGCCCGGTGTAGAAGGCCGCGTCGGGGCTGAAGGACTTGCGGTGCGGCAGTTCGACTCTGAAGCCGACGTTGTCCGGGTAGGCGCGCCCGCCGGCCTCGCGTTCCGCGCCCCTGAGGCTCACGTAGATGGCGCCCCCCGCGCGCCCCGGCATGTCGCCCGTCGGGCTCATAAAGACGACCTCCCCGTTGACGACTTCGGCCTTTCCGCGGCCGCGGACTCGGTACAAATCCTCGACGCTGGCCTGGGTTTTAATGCTCATGGCGGGCCCCTTTTACCGGCTTTGCAGTGATGATATCAGAGAACTACGGCCTTTTCTCCTTTTCTACCCTTCCGCGCGCTGGGCGTGGTGGAAAGTAGGAGGGATTGGGTGTTTCGTAAGGGTGTAAAAATACCTTTGTGGGCGCGGGGGTTTTGGTTTAACCTGTGTGCCCGTATCTGACAACCCGTGAGCAAGGAGTCGGACATGCTTTCAGGAAAGCGTACCGCGGCCGTCCTCGGCGTGCTGCTGCTGGCCCTCGCGGCCTTCGTCTTCACGTCGGCGGGGGCGGCGCAGAAGAAGTCCCCGGTTCCGGACGTGCCGGCCGGGCCCCAGAACCAGCCGCCGACCATCCGCCTCGACGCCGACGCGCAGGTCGTCACGCTCTGCCCCGACGCCGAGTCGATGGCCAACCCGCGCGTGCGCCTCAAGGCCGCCGGCGTGAGCCCCGAGGGCAAGCCCCTGCGCTACAAGTGGACCATCTCGGGCGGGCGGCTCGACAGCTACGAGGGGACGGACGTGGTCTGGGACCTGTCGGACGCGGCGCCCGGCGTCTACAACGCCTCGGTGACGGTCGAGAGCGGGCCGGTCGATAACCCGCTCTGCACGGCCTTCACCTCGACGAAGGTCGTCGTCCGCAACTGCCCGCCGCCGCGCCCCGTCTGCCCGAACGTCTCCATCTACTGCCCCGACGTGCAGCAGGCCGGCACGCCCGTCACCTTCACGGCCTCTGTCTCGGGCGGCACCCCCGGCGTGACGCCCGTCTACAACTGGGTCATCTCGGCCGGCAAGATTCTCTCGGGTCAGGGCACGCCGACCATCACGGTGGACACGGCGGGGCTCGCCGGCCAGCCCATCACGGCGACGGTCGAGGTCGCGGGCTACAACCTTGAGTGCCGCGCGCAGTGCCAGGCCGCCGTGCCCGCGCCGCCCAACCCGACGAAGTTCGACGAGATCGGCGAGGTGGCGCGCGACGACGAGAAGGCGCGCCTCGACGTGTTCGCCATCGAACTCCAGAACAGCCCCGGCGCGCAAGGCTACATCATCGGCTACGGCGGCAGCGGCCGCCGCTCCGCCACGGGGCAGCAGCGCGCGCAGCGCGCCCGCGACTACGTCGTCACCACGCGCGGCATCGACGCCTCGCGCATCGTCACCCTCGACGGCGGGCAGCGCACGACCGGCTCGCTCCAACTCTGGCTCGTCCCGCCCGGCGCGAACCCGCCCCGGCCGTGAAGTAAGGCGAAAGCAAAATGGCAAAAGGGAAGAAGCAA
>DASVWB010000152.1:0-2215 GCA_036389815.1 Pyrinomonadaceae bacterium
CCGCCCTTCGCCGCCTCGCCCACGCCGCCCTCGTTTGGAGTCATGTGGCCGCCGAAAACCCTTCGACCGAGTTTGAAGGGCCATTGTAGCAGGAAGAAGTAGGCAGTAGACAGTAGTCAGTAGCCGGTAGCAGAACCGTCCCCGCTCGAACCGCGCGGCTGTCATCGTCAGGCTCCGCTTCGCGGAGCCTACCGGCTACTGACTACTGACTACTGTCTACTTCTTGCTATGATGTGGCCGCGGATTTTGCGGGGCGGAGGTGACGCACGTGTTCGGAGTGAAGGTCTACGGCGCGGACTGGTGCGAAGACACGCGGCGGGCGCGCGAGTTTCTCGACCGCCTCGGCGTGCAGTACCAGTACGTCGATATCGAGCAGGACGAGTCGGCGGCCGAGTGGGTGAGGGGGCAGAACGGGGGCAAGGAGCGCAAGCCGACCGTGGACATCGCCGGGCAGGTGCTCTCGACCCCGACCGACCACGAGCTGACGAGCGCGCTGCGCGAGCGCGGGCTGATGGCCTGACGGGGCGCGGGAACCAGACCTTAAGACGGATGAGCGACCGACAGAGCTTCACGCGCAGACTCCTAATCGTGGCGGCGGGCGTCGGGCTCGTCGCGGCGCTCGGCGACGCCGTCCTGAGCGTCTACCGGCGGCTGCCGGAGGACGAGCGCACCTCGTCGCGGCTCGCGCGCCCCGCCCAGCGGACGACGCTGCTCCGCGTGCGCCTGCGCCGCGAGGGCGTCGGCTTCCCCGTCTCGGCGCGGAAGGTGCCCGTCCAACTCTACCCCATCAACATGGCGGCCGCGCGCAACGAGTACGACTCCGAGCCGCGGCACGGCCAGCGCTTCGAGGAGTTCGCCACGCGGCTGATGGGCGGGCGCCAGAAGATCGACGCCGAGCTGGACGAGGGCGGCGAGGCGGCGATCCCCGTCCCGCCCGGCCGCTGGTGGATCCACGCCGAGCTGGACGGCGAGCGCGAACTCGCCTGGCGCCTCCCGGTCGAAATCGCCGGCCGCGAGAAGACCGTCGAGCTGACGAAAGATAACGCCTACCTCCGCGCGAAAAGATTTTAAAGAAGGTGTTGGGTGCTGGGTTTTAGGTGTCGGGTAGAAGCCGATTCTTCTCCAGCACCCAGCACCCAACACCCAACACCCATGAAGGCTCTTCGGTTCGAGAACGGTCAACTGGGCCTGGCGGACGTGGCGGTGCCGGGCCGCGAGGGCGAGGCGCTGGTGCGCGTGCGCGTGGCGGGCGTGTGCAACACGGACTTGGAGATCGTGCGCGGGTACGCGGGGTTCGAGGGGACCCTGGGTCACGAGTTCGTGGGCGAGGTCGAGCGCGCGCCGGGCGCGCCGGAGCTTGAGGGGCGGCGGGTCGTGGGCGAGATCAACGCCGGCTGCGGCCGCTGCCAGCTCTGCCGCGCGGGCGACTCGCGCCACTGCCCTGCGCGCACCGTGCTCGGCATCCACGGCCGCGACGGCGCCTTCGCCGAGTACCTCACGCTGCCCGTCGCCAACCTCCTGCCCGTGCCGGACGAAGTGCCGGACGAGCGCGCCGTCTTCACGGAGCCCCTGGCCGCCGCCTGCGGCATCACGGAGCGCGCGCGCGTCGAGGCGGAGACGCGCGTCGCCGTCGTCGGCGACGGCAAGCTCGGCCTGCTCTGCGCGCAGGCTTTGAAGGCGACGACGGGCGCGGGCGTCACCCTCGTCGGCCGCCACGACGCCAAGCTTGAGATCGCGCGGGGACGCGGCATCCGCACGTCGAAGGCGGACGAACTGCCCGCCTCCTTCGAACGCGCCTTCGACGTGGCGGTCGAAGCGTCGGGGTCGCCCGCCGGCTTCGAGACCGCGCTCCGGCTTTTGAGGCCGCGCGGCACGCTCGTCCTCAAGTCCACCTTCCACGGCACGACGGAGCTGAACGCGGCGCCCTTCGTCGTGGACGAGATCAGCATCGTCGGCTCGCGCTGCGGCCGCTTCACGCCCGCGCTCGAACTGCTGCGCCGCGGCGCCGTCGAGACCGACGCCCTCATCGACGGAGAGTTCCCGCTCTCCGAAGGCCCCCGCGCCCTGGGACGCGCCGCCGAGCCCGGCGTCCTCAAAGTCCTGCTCAGACCTTGAGTAGACAGTAGACAGTAGTTAAGAAGCATCAGGGCAATGATGTCTTAACTATGACTACTGACTACTGTCTACTGTCTACTGACTTCTAATTATGAAGCTC
>DASVWB010000153.1:0-1969 GCA_036389815.1 Pyrinomonadaceae bacterium
ATGATTATCAACATGCCGCCCCCGTCTCTTTCAGGCCGCCCCGTTCAAGAAGCATCTCGTCTCAACCGCCAACTGCCAATTGCCTGCCGCCTACTGCTCTTCGTCCTCCGGGTCGGCGCCGAAGTAGTACATCCACTCGCCCAGCTCCTCCTGCCGCACGCCGCCCCGCGCCGCGCCCTCCCCCCCGCCGGGGTCGGCCGACAGGGCGTCGAGCCGGCGGCGGAACTCGCCCGAGCGCACGACCTGCGCGCCGCAGCGGCGGACGTAGTCGGCCAGCGCGCGGTCGGACGTGACGACCTTCAGCGTCCTGCGCTCGCGCGACCCCTCGACCAGCCCCTTGATGCGCGTGTCGGCGTCCGACCCACGCCCCGCGTAGAAGACCCTCACGCCCATGAAGTACGAGCCGTCGGGGAAGAACTCGTCCGGCGCGCCGTCGAAGACGGCCTCGACGGTCGCCCCCGCCGCGCGCGCGAACCGCGCCAGCTCCGAGAGCAGCCTCCGCCGCGCGCCCGGCTTGTCCCTGTGCCACCCGACGCGCTGCGCCATCACGTTGTTCCCGTCGATTAAGTATGACATCTCGTATGCCCCGGCCATCTTACAACGCCGGGGGCGTATATTCGTTGACATCCGCGGCCGTATGGCTTAAAACTCTCCCGCTTGCCTTTTCGGTTCGGAAGCACCTCAAAAGAGTCGAGACTTTAGTTCGCCGCCGAACGTTCAACGCGTACCCCGGCGTGTCCGTAAACCTGCCGGCCCGGCCCGGGCCGCTTTCGCCTTCCGAAAGGAGACCCCTACCGACATGCTCAAGCGGAAAAATTTCCTCGTCGCGACCACACTGACCCTGGTCGTGCTCTGCGCCGCGCTGCTCACGTCCCCCGGCTTCGCCGACGGCGGCGCCAACCACCAGAAGCGCAACACGCACTTCGGCGTCTCGGGCGGCAACGTCAACGACCGCAGCAAGCTCTACTGCTGTAGCGGCACGCTCGGCGCGCTCGTGACCGACGGCTCGGCCCAGTACATCCTGAGCAACAACCACGTGCTCGGCCGCTCCGACCAGGCCGTCGCCGGCGAGGACGTCTCGCAGCCCGGCATGATCGACGCCAACTGCGCCATCGCGACGCTCGTCGCCGACTTCACGACCGCGGTGCCCCTCGGCCAGAACGTGGACGCCGCCATCGCGCAGCTCCGCTCGGGGACGATGGACTCGACCGGCTTCATCGAGGACATTGGCGCGCCCGCCAGCGCGACCGTCAGCCCGTCCGTCGGCATGGGCGTCATCAAGAGCGGGCGCACGACCGGTTTCACCTCCGGCTCCATCAGCTCCATCAACACGAGCGTCAGCGTCCAGTACCAGCAGGGCTGCAACTCCGGGAGGAAGTTCACCGTCTCCTACACCAACCAGGTGATTATCAACAGCAGCACCTTCAGCGCGGGCGGCGACTCCGGCTCGCTCATCCTGACCAACAGCGGCCACAACCCCGTGGCGCTGCTCTTCGCCGGCAGCAGCACCTCGACCATCGGCAACCCCATCAACGAGGTGATGTCGAAGCTGAGCGGGCGGCTCGGCCGCAGCCTGAGCTTCGTCGGCTCGGGCACGGCGACGACCTTCGGCAGCGCGTCGACCTTCGGAGCTAACTCGGCCATGCAACCCTTCACGCCCTCGGGGGCCCAGAGGCCCGAACTGCCCGAACAGGCCGTGCTGCACGCGACGCAGGTGCTCGAAGCGCACCGCGACAACCTGATGAACACCCCGCTCGTGCTCGGCGTCGGCGTCGGCCGCTCGGACGACAACGACACGGACGCGGCCATCGTCGTCTACGTTGACAGGACTACGGGCGCGCGCCCCTACCTGCCGAAGAGCCTCTCGGGCGTCAAAGTCCGCGTCGAGCTGACCGACCCGTTCGTCGCCTTCTAATCCGGCCGACGGCGGTTAGAAAAAGTTAACCGCGGAGACACGTGGGCGCGGCGA
>DASVWB010000154.1:0-7325 GCA_036389815.1 Pyrinomonadaceae bacterium
GAGCTTGATGATGCGGGTCGAGACCTCCTCGCCCTCCTCGTTCAGCATGCCCTCGGTGAAGAAGCGGCGCAGCTCGATGACGCCCTGCGGCGTGTGCGCGTACTTGCGGTTGACGACGCGCGAGATGGTCGAGAGGTGCATGCCCGTGTCCTCGGCCACGTCCTTGAGCATCATCGGGCGGATGAACTGGACGCCCTTGTCGAGGAACTCGTGCTGGCGGCGGACGATGCACTCGACGACGCGGTAGATGGTCTGGCGCCGGTGCTCGATGTTGCGCAAAAGGTCGACGGCCGAGCGCATCTTGTCCTTGATGAAGTCCTTCGTCTCCTTCGTCGTCCCCTCGCGGCTGAGCATGTGCTGCATGTCGCGGCTGATGCGCAGGCGCGGGCCGCCGTCGTCGGCGAAGTAGATTTCGTAAACGTCGTCCACCTTCTCGATGAAGACCTCGGGGACGATGAGGATCGGCTCCTCCGACGAGTAGCGCCGCCCCGGGTACGGGTCGAGCTTGCGGATGTGCTGAAGCTCCTCGACCAGCTCGACGACCTCGACGCCGACCTGCCGGGCGAGGTTCGGCAGCTTGTGCTGCTGTAGCTCCGAGAGCGGGTGGTCGCCGATGAGCCGCGCGGCCAGGCACCGCTCCGCGCCGCGCGGGCAGGCGTCGCCGCCCATAACCTTGAGCTGGACGAGCAGGCACTCGCGTGCGTCGCGCGCGCCGCAGCCGACGGGGTCGAGGTGGAGGACTATCTGGCGCGCCTCCTCGACCTGCTCGACGGGGCGGCCCGAAAGCTCGGCCAGCTCCTCGTTGGTCGCGTTCAGGCGGCCGTCGCCGTCGAGGTTGCCGATGACGCACTCGCAGACGGCGACGAGCGCCTGCGGCGCCTGCGTCATGTGGAGCTGCCACTCCAGGTGCTCGGTCAGGGAGGTCGGGCGCGTCAGGAACTGCTCGAAGGTCGGCGCGTCCTCCTTGTACTCGTACTCCTGCGTCTTGTAGCCGGGGTCGAGGTAGTCCTGGAACTCGCGCCCGAAGTCTATCTCCTCGAAGGCGTCCGAGGAGGGCTCGGCCGCCTCGGCGGCGTCGGCGAACTCCTCCGCGCGCTCGCCCGCCTCGGCCGCCTCGAAACTCTCGGCCGCCTCGAAGCCCTCGACGACCGCGGCGTCGCCCGAGCCGTTCGAGGCCGAGCCGTTGAGCGAGTCGGGCGCGGCGGCCGCGACCTCCGGCGCGTCGTCCGGGAGGCCGGCGAGCTGGTCGAGTATCTCCTTCTCCAGCTCGCGCTTCTCGTCCTGCGACTGCACCTCTTCGAGGACGGGGTTCTCTAAGAGTTGCTGCTGGATGAGGTCCGTCAGCTCCAGCGAGGTCATCTGCAACATCTCGATGCGCTGGCGCAGCTGCGGCGTCAGGACGAGTCGCTGCGAAAGGTTTGTGGTGAGCTTGACCGACATGCTTCTGGCGAAATACTGACTTCTTAAATTATCGGGTATTTGGTTTCAAGAAACCGTCACGCGGTTCGGGAGAGAGTATAGCAGAAAAAAGTTGGCAGTAGGCAGACGGCAGTTGGCGGTTGGGAGCCCGTGCGTCGGGAGGCGCCGGCCGCCCCGAAACGTCGGCCGGGCCGAGCCGCCCGAGTTAAATTTTCAACCCCCGCGGCGCGGGCCGGCTGCACGCCGCCGTCTGCCTACCGCCTACTCCCCTACATCCGGAACTTCTCGCCGAGGTAGAGGCGGCGGACTTCGGGGTCGTTGGTCAGGTCGAGCGGCGCGCCCGAGCGGAAGATGCGGCCGTCGGCCATGATGTAGGCGCGGTCGGTGACGCCGAGCGTCTCGCGGACGTTGTGGTCGGTGATGAGGATGCCGATGCCGCGCCGCCGCAGGTAGAGGATCATCTGCTGGATGTCGTCCACCGCCTTCGGGTCGATGCCGGCGAAGGGCTCGTCGAGGAGGATGAACTGCGGCTCGGTGGCCAGCGCCCGCGCGATCTCGGTGCGGCGGCGCTCGCCGCCCGAGAGCGCGTCGGCGCGCGTGTTGCGCACGTGCTGGATGCCGAACTCGGCGAGCAGCTCTTCCAGGCGCTTGAGGCGCTCGCCGCGCCTGAGCCCCATCGTCTCCAGCACCGCCAGGATGTTCTCGGCCGCCGTCATGCGCCGGAAGACCGAGGGCTCCTGCGGGAGGTAGCCGACGCCGAGGCGCGCGCGCAGGTACATCGGGAGCTTCGTGATGTCGCGCCCCGCGAGCGTGATGCGCCCCGCGTTGGGCCGCTCCAGCCCGATGATCATGTAGAAGGTCGTCGTCTTCCCCGCCCCGTTCGCGCCGAGCAGCCCCACAACCTCGCCCGGCTCGACGTGCAGGCTCACGCCGTCCACGACGCGCCGACGCCCGTAGCTCTTCAAGAGGTTCACGGCCGCGAGCGCCTGCGCCGACGCCGCGCGCGAGTCACGCGCCTCGCGCCCCGCGACCCCCGCCCCGACCCGCGCCTCGATGATCTCCTCTGACTGCATAGTCCGGACTCCGGACTCCGGAGTCCGGAGCCGGAACGCAAGTAGCACAAGAGGCGCGCTGTCTTGACTTCAGACTCCGGGCTCCGGGCTCCGGACTTTCACTGCTTCTTAATCTTGTGCGTCGTCCGCACGCGGCCCGGCGTCTGCGGCGCGGCGCCGGCGTCGCTGACGACGCGGTTCTCGCGCAGGTAGACGACGAAGCGGCGGCTCTCGGAAGTCCCCTGCTCCGCGTCCTCGACGCGCGCGGGGTTGCCGGTGAGCACGACCGTCTCGTCGGCGGCCGTGTACTGCCCCCAGTCGCCCGTGCCCTTGCGGCCGGGCTGCGTGACGACGACGGCGCGCTGCGAGACGGAGCGCTCGACCTCGTAGCTGTCCTTCAGCAGGTACACGTCCGAGACCTCGCTCGTGATGCGCTCCGTGCCCTGTCGTATGTCCACGTCGCCGGCGTAGTGTATCAGGCGCTCGGCGTCGGAGTAGGTCATCGAGCGCGAGGTGGCGAAGACGGGCACGACCTCGCGCGCGCCGTTCGGCTGCTTGCGCCGCGCCTGGTAGAGCGCGCTCTGGACGCTGCCGTCGGCCTCCATCCGCTTCTGCTCGCGCCGGAGCACGATGCGGTCGGCCTTCACGAAGTTGTCGTCCTGCCACGCGCGCGCGTTGCCCGTGTAGACGCCGACGCCCGCCTCGTGCTGGAACTCGGCCGCGTTCGACGCGACGAAGACCGGGCTCTTCACGTTCTTGAAGGGCGCGGCCCCGCCCGTCTGCTCCTGGCTGTAGTAGGTCGTCTGCACCTTGCCGCGCGCGTAGGAGATTTTCGAGACGGTGTCGGAGTCGATCTCCGCGGCCTTCAGGCGCGCGCGCGCGTCCCAGACGACGGGCTCGCCGCCGCGCAGTTGCACGCGGCCGTCCCCGCCGGTGTAGGTCATCGCCTCGGACTGGCCGTTGCGGTCCAGCTCGTTGAACTTGGCGTCGCCCGCGGCGTCCACGCGGTCGAGCGCGGAGGTCTCGCGCGAGAAGAGCGCCGTCATCTTCTGCGAGGTGAGCGTGCGCTGGCGCTCGGTGAAGCGCGCCTCGCCCGCGGCCTCGAAGCGCTCCACGTCCTGCGTCTCGCGGACGAACTGCGCCGTCATCTCCTGCGAGGTGAGCGTGCGCGTGCCGCGCCTCTCGGTCTCCTGGTACGGCTCGACGACGGCGCGGGCGTTGCCCGTCGCGTTGAAGTTGCGCGCGAGGTTGCCGGCCTCGTAGAAGAAGCACTTGAAGGCGGAGGCGTAGAGCCGCTTGCGGTCGGCCGCCGGGGCGGGCTGCGCGGGCTCGACCAGCAGCTCGGCGTTCCCCTGTGCCTCGGCGCGTTCGAGGTCGCGCCCCGTCTCGTGCCAGAAGAGGAGCACGTTGTCGGCCGTCAGGCGCTTGTTCGCCGACTTCGGGTCGGCGGCCTTCGACTTCGGAGCGCCGAGCGTCAGGACGGGGCGCCCGCCCGCGCGCAGCTCCTTCAGGACGCTGCGCTCGCCCTGCACGGCGAAGTAGAGGTAGGCGGCCTCGGGCGTTACGAGCCGCGCGTCGGAGTCGGCCTCGATGGTGTTGGCGCGGACGTTGCCGATGGCGTGCGCGGCGTTGAGCCTCTGGCCGGCGTCGAAGTAGAAGTCGAGCTGGTCGCCGAAGACCTCGGCGGCGTGCCCCTCGCTGAGCGAGCGCAGGTAGGCCGAGCCGCGCGCCGTGAGGTACTTGACGCGCTTCTCCGGGGTCAGCTCGCCGGCCAGCGTCTCGCCGCTCATCACGTCGCGCCCCTGCTCGGCCGTCGCCCCGCCGCCGAAGTTGATCTGCATCGTCGCCTGGTCGAAGAGCGCGTGCGCCGACTTGATGGTCAGGGGCAGGCCGCGCAGGTTCACCTTCGGGACGGCGGCGGCGGCCGGGGCTTCCGCCGCCTGCGCGCCGGCGTCGGGGCGCACCGTCATCTCGACGGCGCCCTTGAGCGAGAGCTTCTTGTTCTTCGCGTCGAGGTTGGCCGAGTCGGCGCGCCCCGAGATGTTCTCGCGCTCGAACTGGACGGGCGAGGTGACGTTGCCGGCCTCGGTCTTCACCTCGTACTCGACCGACTCGGCCGCGACCTTCAGGCCGTCGCGGGTCTCGATGTGGACGGCGCCCGTGAAGAGGAACTGCGTGTTGTCCTCGTTCGTCAGCGTCTCGCGCGCGCTGATCCTGTCGGGGCGGTCGCCCTGGTCGGGGTAGACTTCGAGGTAGACGTTCTCCAGCTTGTGGTGGCCGTCCGAGTAGCGCAGGTCGCGGTCGGCCTTGAGCAGCACCCAGAGCCGCTCGCCCTTCATCTCGCGGTGTTCGAGGTTGACGATCTCGCCGACGACCTCCGTCGAGAGCCTGGCGACGCCGGGGCGGAGCCGGAACGTGGTGCGATCCTTCAGCCGCCAGTAGGAGATGGCGACCGCCGCCACGCCCGCCGCGAGCAGCAGCAGCGCCAGCACGCGCCCCAGCTTCGGCGCCGCTATCCGCAGCCCGAGCCCCGCCACCTTCCTGCGCCGAATCTCCTGCATATCTCTTGGTGAATAGTGAATGGTAAATGGTGAATGGTGAATTGCGGCTAATCACCATTCACCATTCACCATTTACCATTCACTATTCACTATTCACCCGCCCTTAAATCTTCCACCACCAACTGAAGCCGCGTGTTGCCGTTCCAGCAGTTGGCCTCGACCGAGTAGGCCAGTTCGATGCGCGCGCCGGGGCGGGGCGTTGCTGTCTCGCGCTCGGCGCCGCCCCACCAGATGCAGTCGTGGACGCGCCCGCCCGCCGCGACGCCGAACTTGAGGTGGCGGCTTTTCAGCACGCGCGGCTCGCCGACGACCCGCAGGCCGCGCGTGACGAAGACCGGGCGGGGCCAGCCCGCGCCGAACGGTTCGAGCGCCTCAAGCTCCGCGCAGAGGTCGAGACTCAGCGCGTCGGCCGGAAGCTCCGCGTCGTATTCGAGGCAGGGCGCGCCGCCCGCCTCCGCGCCGCACATCACGCGCGCGGCGTGCTCGTTGAGGCGGCGCCGCAGCTCCGCCACGTTCTCGCGGCGGACGCTGAGGCCGGCGGCGTGCGCGTGCCCGCCGAAGGCTTCGAGCAGGTCGGCGCACACGGTCAGGGCGTCGAGCATGTGGAAGCCCTCGCCGCTGCGCGCGGAGCCGTGCCCCGTCCCGTCCTCGTCGAGCGAGACGACGACCGCCGGCCGGTTCAGGCGCTCGGCGAGCTTCGACGCCGCGAGCCCGATGACGCCGCGGTGCCAGCCCTCGCCCGCGACGACGACGACCGCCGTCTCCGCCTGCCCCGTCAGCTCAAGCTCCGCGGCGGCGCGCTCCGTGACCTTCTGCTGCACGTCGCGGCGCTCGCGGTTGCGCGCGTCGAGGTGTTCGGCGAGCGCGCGCGCTTCGGCGGCCGTCTTCGACTCGAACAGCTCGACGACGGCGCGCGCCGCGTCCATCCGCCCCGCGGCGTTGATGCGGGGCCCCAGCCGGAAGCCGAGGTCGAAGGCGCGCACGCCCGCGCCGTCGCCGCACCCGGCCACCTCCATCAGCGCGCGCAGGCCGGGGTTGGTGGCGCGGTGCAGGTCGGCGAGGCCGAGCGCGACGATGGCGCGGTTCTCGCCCGTGAGCTGCGCCACGTCCGCGACCGTCCCGATGGCGACCACCTTCAGGAAGCCCGCGACGAGGTTCTCGCGCCCGCGCTCGCGGAAGAGCGCGTGCGCGAGCTTGAAGGCGACGCCGACGCCCGCGAGGTTCTTGTCCGGGTACGTGCAGCCCTTCTGGTTCGGGTTCAGGACGGCGAAGGCGGGCGGCGCGCCCTCCTCGTCGTCGGGCAGGTGGTGGTCTGTGATGATTACGTCCAGCCCGTTCGCGCGCGCCCACTCCAGAGGCTCGAAGGCGCGTATGCCGCAGTCAACGCTGATGACGAGCGAGTAGCCGTCGGCCTTGGCGCGCTCCAGCACGTCGCGGCGGATGCCGTAGCCTTCGGTGAAGCGGTGCGGGACGTGGTAGCCGGTCCGCGCGCCGAGGAATTCGAGCGCGCGGCGGAGCACGACCGTCCCCGTCGTCCCGTCAACGTCGTAGTCGCCGTAGATGAGCACGCGCTCGCCCCCGCCGGCGGCGCGGAGCACGCGCGCGACCGCCTCGCGCATCCCCAGCATCAGGAAGGGGTCGTGGAGCTGTCCGAGCGAGGGGTTGAGGAGCGTGCGCGCGCCGTCGGCCGTCGTGACGCCGCGCGCGGCGAGCACCGAGGCGACCACTTCGGAGACGCCGGCCGAGGCGGCGAGCGCGGGGGCCGCGCGGGCGGCGTCCTCGCGCCGCGGCGCCCAGCGCCTCGCGGGCGGGACGGGGCGGCTCCCGGTCGCGCTCATTCGGCGAACCACCCGTTGGGGTCGAGGAGGCGGACGCCGATGTGCTGGCGGTCGCCCTCGCCCTCCGTCCAGACGCCGTTGACCTCGGCGTCGAGCGCGCGCCCGAAGGGCGGCGTCAGGCGCAGGCGCAGCCCCGCGCGCGCGGTGATGTCGGTGACGAGCGTCGCGCCGCCGCGGCTGACGCGCACGGCCTCGGCCGTGACGCGGAAGGGTCTGCCCTCCGCGTCGTCACCCTCCAGCTCGACGGTGAAGTTGACGGGCACGCGCGGGCTGCGCGGGCGCTGGGAAGGGGGTTCGGTGTCCGTCTTCGTGGGATCGCTCATTGAAACTCGCCGGCCCTCCGGTGCGCCAAGGGGGTTCGCTGCTCGAAGCGGGAGGGGCCGGTCAAGTTTAACTGAAGCCGCGCCGCGGCGCGAGCTGAAAGGATTGGGGGATTGGGGGATTGTCTCGTCGGG
>DASVWB010000155.1:0-3197 GCA_036389815.1 Pyrinomonadaceae bacterium
TATGACGCGCTCGAAGGCGCGGTCGATGGTGAAGGTGAGGCGCGTGCGGCGCCGCTCGCGGGCGAGGCTGCGCGGGACGTGCAGCTCGTCGAAGAAGAGCAGCGCGCGCTCCGCGGGGCTGAACCAGAGCAGCGGGTAGCCCTCGACCGGCCAGGGGAAGATGCCGCGCTCGTAAGCCTCTTCGAGCAGCGCGGGCTCGGGCCGCCCGCCGACGGCCACGACGCCGTCCTCGGTCGCCTCGCGCGGGTCTGGGAAGCGCCCCTCCGCCATGCGCCTCATGATAAAGACGCGGGACGCGAACCGTAAACCGCGACGGGGGCGTGAACCGCGAAAGGCCGCGGACGGCGAACCGTAAACCGTGACAAGAAAATCCTGTCTTTCGCCCGTCACGGTTTACGGCTCGCGGTCCGCGGCCCCTGGCGGTTTACGGTTCGCGGCTCACGCCTTAGAATCTCCCCATGCCGGAGCGCGAGTACGGGTTCGAGGAGGAGACCGCGACGAAGAGCCGCGAGCGGCTGAAGAGGCCGCCGCTCTTCCGCGTCCTGCTGCACAACGACGACTTCACGACGATGGAGTTCGTCGTCGAAGTCCTGAAGCGCGTCTTCGGCAAGTCGGAGGCGGAAGCCTTCCGCGTCATGTGGGCCGTGCACACGCAGGGCGTAGGCTGTGCCGGCGTCTACACCTACGAGGTCGCCGAGATGAAGGTCGAGCGGGTCTCGCAGATGGCCCGCCAGCGGGAGTACCCGCTGCTCTGCACGATGGAGGAAGAGCCCGGGGGGGAGTAAATGGTAAATGGTGAATAGTAAATCGTGACGGCCCTCCCGGCGCCGGGTCACGTCTCGCCGCGGGCCGCATCTAACCATTCACCATTTACTATTCACCATTCACTGCCTTAAATGATTACCAAGGAACTGCAAGCGACGCTCAACTTCGCGGCGACGGAGGCCATCAAGCGGCGGCACGAGTACGTGACGCTCGAACACCTCCTCTACGCGCTGCTGCACGACGGCACGGCCGCCGAGGTCATCCGCCACTGCGGCGGCGACTCGCCCGCCCTCACGCGCCAGCTCGAAGAGTTCTTCGAGACGAAGCTGGAGCGCGTCCCCGCCCGGTCGGAGGCGCTGCCCGAATACACGGCCGCCTTCCAGCGCGTCGTCGAGTACGCGCTCCTCCAGGCCGAGGGGTCGGGGCAGAAGGAGGTGGACGGCGGCAACGTCCTGGCCGCCCTCTTCCAGTCGCCCAACTCGCACGCCGTCTACCTGCTCAAGCGGCAGGGCATCACGCGGCTCGACGTTTTGAACTACCTCGCGCACGGCATCTCGAAGGTCGAGCCCGGGCCGGGCGGCGGCTTCGCGCACGGCGACGCGGACGAGGACTTCGAGTCGGGGCAGGCCGCGCGCGACCCGCTGGCCGCCTTCGCCGAGGACCTCGTCGCGCGCGCCGCCGAGGGCAAGATAGACCCGCTCATCGGCCGCGAGGCCGAGGTCGCGCGCACCGTCCAGGTGCTCTGCCGCCGCCGCAAGAACAACCCCATCTACGTCGGCGACCCCGGCGTCGGCAAGACCGCCATCGCCGAGGGGCTCGCGCTCAAGATTCAGCGCGGCGAAGTGCCCGACGCCCTGAAGGGCGCGGAGGTCTTCTCGCTCGACATGGGCGCCCTGCTCGCCGGCACCAAGTACCGCGGCGAGTTCGAGCAGCGCTTGAAGGCGGTCATCGCGGCGCTCAAGAAGAGGGAGAACGTCATCCTCTTCATCGACGAGATTCACACCATCGTGGGCGCGGGCGCCGTCTCGGGCGGCACGATGGACGCCTCGAACATCATCAAGCCGGTGCTCGCCTCGGGCGAGATGCGCTGCATCGGCTCGACGACCTACCCCGAGTACAAGGCCGCCTTCGAGCGCGACCGCGCGCTCGCGCGCCGCTTCCAGAAGATAGAGGTCGGCGAGCCCTCGCTCGAAGACACGGTGAAGATTCTGGAGGGCCTGAAGAAGCTCTACGAGGAGGCGCACGGCGTCACCTACGCGCCGGAGGCGCTGCGCGCCGCGGCCGAACTCGCGGCCAAGCACATCCACGACCGCTTCCTGCCCGACAAGGCGATTGACGTGATCGACGAGGTGGGCGCGATGGTCAAGCTGATGCCTGCCGGCGAGCGGCCCTCCGAGGTCGGCGTCCGCGAGATCGAGACGGTCGTCGCGCGCATGGCGAAGATTCCGCCGCGCACCATCGCGGGCTCGGAGAAGGACAGGCTGCAAAGCCTTGAGGCGTCGCTCAAGGGCGTCATCTACGGGCAGGATCACGCCGTCTCGCAGATCGTCAACGCCATCAAGCTCTCGCGCTCCGGCTTAGGCCAGCCCGAGAAGCCCATCGGCTCGTTCCTCTTCTCCGGGCCGACGGGCGTGGGTAAGACGGAGCTGGCGAAGCAGCTCGCGCTCGCCCTCGGCGTCGAGTTCATCCGCTTCGACATGTCGGAGTACGCCGAGCCGCACACCGTCTCGCGCCTCATCGGCGCGCCGCCCGGCTACGTCGGCTTCGACCAGGGCGGCCTGCTGACCGACGCCGTCAACAAGACGCCGTACGCCGTCCTCGTCCTCGACGAGATAGAGAAGGCGCACCCGAACCTCTTCAACATCCTCTTGCAGGTGATGGATCACGGCACGCTCACCGACAACAACGGGAAGAAGGCCGACTTCCACAACGTCATCCTCATCATGACGACGAACGCGGGCGCGCGCGAGATGTCGGACGCGAGGATCGGCTTCCAGAAGGGCCAGACGGGCCTCTCGCAGGGCCAGGGCCGCGGGGCCATCGAGCGCACCTTCAGCCCCGAGTTCCGCAACCGGCTCGACGCGTGGATAGCCTTCGCGCCGCTCACGTTCGAGACCATCGAGCGCGTCGTGGACAAGTTCATCGCCGAGGTGCGCGCGCAACTCGTCGAGAAGCACGTGGAGATCACGCTCACCGAACGCGCCCGCCGCTGGCTCGCCGAGCACGGCTACGACAAGCAGATGGGCGCCCGCCCCATGTCGCGGCTCATCCAGGAGAAGATCAAGGCCCCGCTCGCCGAAGAGATTCTCTTCGGCCGCCTGCAATCGGGCGGCAAGGCCGTCGTCAACGTCCCCGACCACGACATCCGCATCGAGATCATCGAGAGGTGAAAGGCAGTAGACAGTAGGCAGTAGGCAGTAGGCAGTAGGCAG
>DASVWB010000156.1:0-24337 GCA_036389815.1 Pyrinomonadaceae bacterium
TCCGCCCCGACGACTACGTGCTCACCAGCTACCGCGACCACGGGCACGCGCTCGTCATGGGCACTTCGCCCGACGAGGTGATGGCCGAACTGTTCGGCCGCGCGGGCGGCTGCTCGGCCGGCAAGGGCGGCTCGATGCACCTCTTCGACGCCGACAAGCACTTCCTCGGCGGCCACGGCATCGTCGGCGGGCAGATACCGCTCGCCACCGGCGTCGCCTTCGCCACCAAGTACCGCGGCACCGACCAGGCGACGCTCGTCTTCTTCGGCGAGGCGGCCGTCAACCAGGGCGCGTTCCACGAGTCGCTCAACATGGCGCAGCTCTGGAAGCTGCCCTGCGTCTACATCTGCGAGAACAACCAGTACGGCATGGGCACATCGCTGAAGCGCGCGATGTCCCTGAGCGACGTGTCGCAGAAGGCTTGCGGCTACGGGATGGAGTCGGAGTTCGTGGACGGCATGGACGTGCTGGCCGTGCGCGCGGCGGTCGGGCGCGCGGTCGAGCGCGCGCGCAAAGAGTACCTGCCCTCGCTCATCGAGATACGCACCTACCGCTTCATGGGCCACTCGATGTCCGACCCGGGCCACTACCGCACGCGCGCCGAGATCGAGCGCTACCAGGAGCGCGACCCCATCAAGGTCTTCGGCGACAGCCTGCGCCGCAAGGGCGTGCTCGACGACGAGGGGCTCAAGCAGATAGAGGCGCGCGTCCGCGAAGAGGTCGAGCGCTCCGTCCAGTTCGCCGACTCCAGCCCCGAGCCCGCGCCCGAGGAGCTGTTCACGGACATCTACGCCAACCCGATTCAAAGGCAGTGAATGGTGAATGGTAAATGGTGAATAGTGAATGGGAAGAATCGCCTTTCACCATTCACCATTTACCATTCACCATTCACTCAAACCGGAGGTTTGAATGGCAGTGATCACGATGCGCGAGGCGCTCAATCAGGCGATGCGCGAGGAGATGCGGCGCGACGAGGGCGTCTTCCTGATGGGCGAGGAGGTCGCCGCCTACCAGGGCGCGTACAAGGTCTCGAAGGGCCTGCTCGAAGAGTTCGGCGACAAGCGCGTTGTCGATTCGCCCATCACGGAGCTGGGCTTCGCCGGCCTCGGCGTGGGCGCGGCGATGGTGGGCTTGAGGCCCATCATCGAGTTCATGACCTTCAACTTCTCCATCCTCGCCACCGACCAGATCATCAACTCGGCGGCGAAGATGCGCTACATGTCGGGCGGACAGTTCAAAATCCCCATCGTCTTCCGCGGCCCGAACGGCTCGGCCTTCCAGGTCTCCTCGCAGCACTCGCAGGCGCTCGAAAGCTGGTACGCGCACTTCCCCGGCCTCAAAGTCGTGATGCCCTCGACGCCCGCGGACGCGAAGGGGCTGCTCAAGAGCGCCATCCGCGACGACGACCCCGTCATCTTCCTCGAACAAGAGCGGATGTACGGCAACAAGGGCGAGGTGCCTGACGGCGAGGACTTCCTCGTCCCGCTCGGGCGGGCCGACGTGAAGCGCGAGGGGACGGACTGCACCGTCGTCGCGCGCTCGCTCGCCGTGCCGCTCGCGCTCAAGGCCGCCGAGGAGTTGGAGAAGCAGGGCGTCTCGGTCGAGGTCATCGACCCGCGCACCATCCGCCCGCTCGACATCGAGACGATAGTCAACTCGGTGAAGAAGACCAACCGCCTCGTCGTCGCCGAGGAGTCGCACGCCTTCTGCGGCGTCGGCGCGGAGATCAGCGCGCAGGTCATGGAGCGCGCCTTCGACTACCTCGACGCCCCCGTCAAGCGCCTCTCCGGCGCGGACGCCCCCATGCCCTACGCCAAGAACCTCGAACGGCTCGCGCTCCCCGACGCGGAGAGGATTATCGAGGCCGTGCGCGAGGTAGCGTATTTGGAGTAGACAGTAGTCAGTAGACAGTAGCGCCCCGCGTTGCGGTCGCTGACACTTTCACCCGGACGTTTTGACCGTGAAGTTTTTCTACTGACTACTGTCTGCTGTCTACTGTCTACCGAGGATTTCAATGGCTACTCAGGTCGTGATGCCGAAGCTGTCGCCGACGATGGAGGAGGGGCAGCTCTCGCGCTGGCTGAAGAACGAGGGCGACAAGGTCAGCGTCGGCGAGGGGCTGGCCGAGATCGACACCGACAAGGCGACGATGGAGGCGCAGGCTTTGGCCTCGGGCGTGCTGCGCAAGATTCTCGTGCCCGCGGGCGAGACCGTCCCGCTCGGCGCCATCATCGCCATCATCGGCGAGCCCGACGAGGACATCTCCGGACTCCTCAAGGAAGCCTCTTCGCCGACGGCGCAGGCCGAGCGGAGTGAGTCCGTCAAGTCAACCGAGGGGCGCGCGTACGGCGCGCCCGACGAGTTGGCCGCGGTCGTCCCCGACGGCGAGCGCACGCAGGCGACCATCCAGGGCCAGCCGCTCAAAGGCGAGGCCGGCGGCGCGCCGACCGCACCCTCGCCCACGGAATCGGCCGCGGCACAGACCGCGCCCCAGCCCCAGACCGCCGGCGGCAACGGCCAGCGCGCGCAGGGCGGCCGGCTCATCGTCTCGCCCATCGCCGCGCGCATGGCGGCCGAGGCCGGCATCAACCTGCACGACCTCAAGGGCAGCGGCCCCGGCGGCCGCATCG
The DNA here is from genome assembly GCA_036389815.1 of Pyrinomonadaceae bacterium. GTDB lineage: Bacteria > Acidobacteriota > Blastocatellia > Pyrinomonadales > Pyrinomonadaceae > QHXN01. The sequence continues at coordinate 2,631 of DASVWB010000156.1, forward strand.
TCAAGCGCGACATCGAGGCCGCGATGGGCGGAGCCGGCGCGGCAGGCCAGCCTTCCGCGCAGCCGCAGGCACAGCCCGAGCAGCCCGCGACGCAACTCCGTGCCGTGCCGCAGCCGCAGCCGCAGCCTCCGGCCCCCGCCGCCGCCGCCGCCGGCGCCGCGCCTTACCACGACGAGAACGTCTCGACGATGCGCGCGACCATCGCGCGCCGCCTCGTCACCTCGCTCGGCCCCGTCCCGCACATCTTCCTGACCGCCGAGGTGGAGATGGACAGGACGGTCGAGATGCGCAGGCAGTTGAACGAACTCGACCCCGAGAACAAGGTCAGCATCAACGACTTCGTCATCAAGGTCGCGGCCGTCGCGCTCATGCAGCACCCGGCCGTCAACTCCTCCTTCCAGGACAAGGCCGTGCGCTTCTACGAGCGCGCCGACGTCGGCGTCGCCGTCGCGCTCGAAAACGGGCTCATCACGCCCGTCGTGCGCTCTGCGAACACGAAGTCGGTCGGGCAGATAAGCCGCGAGGTCAAGGAGCTGGCCGCGCGCGCGCGCGAACGCAAGCTCGCCCCCGAGGAGTACACCGGCGCGACCTTCTCCGTGAGCAACCTCGGCATGTTCGGCATAGACGAGTTCACGGCCCTCATCAACCCGCCCGAGGCGTGCATCCTCGCCGTCGGCGCGGTCACGCCCCGCCCCGTCGTGCGCGACGGCGAGGTCGTGGTGCGGCAGATGATGAGGGCCACGCTCTCCTGCGACCACCGCGTCGTGGACGGCGCGACCGGCGCCAAGTTCCTCCAGACGCTCAAGAAGATTCTGGAGAACCCGCTCTACCTGATAGCCTGAACGCGTGAGGACTTCGATGAGCCAGAACCGACCGGAAGAGACGCCCTCGAACATCACCACCGACGCCGAGAGCCAGGAGTTCGGCGCGCAGCACGGCCAGACCCCAGAGGGCCTGAACACCGGGTCGTCTTCGCCCGAGGCGCAGGCCGACCCGGACAACACGGGCGCGGGCGAGCCCGGCGAGGGCACGGGCGCGAAGGGCGGAGAGTATAGCTGATTGTCCGATTGGCTCATCGGCTCATCGGTTCATTGATTCAACGAAGAAATGATCCGATGAGCCGATGAACAAATCCCTTCCATTCCGCGCCCGCCGGGGGCCGCACGTCGCGCTGCTCGCCGTGCAGGTCATCTTCGGGACGTGGCCCGTGTTGGGCAAGATCGCGCTGCGCGCGGTGCCGAGCACGGGACTCGTCGCCGTCCGGGTCGGGGGCGCGGCCGTGGCCTTCCTCCTGCTGATGCGCGCGCGCGGCCGCCTCCCCGCCCCGCGCCGCGAAGACCTTTCGCGCCTCGCGCTCTACAGCCTCCTCGGCGTCGTCGCCAACCAGTTCCTCTACGTCAAGGGGCTCTCGCTCTCGACGGCCGTCAACGCCGCGCTGCTCAACGCGACCATCCCCGTCTTCACGCTGCTGGTCGGCGCGCTCCTGGGCAAAGAGAGGCTGACGGCGCGCGCCGCGCTCGGCACGCTCGTCGCCGCCGCGGGCGTCGTCTACCTGATAGACCCGCTGCGCGCAGACTTCTCCGGCGGCCGCGTGCTCGGCAACCTCTTCCTCGTCGGCAACACGCTCTGCTACGCCGCCTACCTCGCCGTCTCGCAGGACATGTTCCGGCGCTACGGGGCGCTCGTGGCGATGACGTGGCTCTTCGCCATCGCGAGCGTCGCGGCCGTGCCGCTCGGCGGCTACCAACTCGCGCAGGCCGACCTCGGCGGGTTCGGACTGATCATCTGGCTCGTGCTCCTCTACACGGTGCTGGTGCAGACCGTCGGCGCGTACTACCTGAACGCGTGGGCGCTGGAGCGCGTGCCGCCGAGCACCGTGGCCGTCTACATCTACCTCCAGCCGCTCTTCGCCTTCGCGGTCGCGCCACTCTTCCTCGGCGCGGCCGAGCGCCCGGGCGCGCGCCACGCCGTCGCGACCCTGCTCATCTTCGCGGGCGTCGCCGTCGTCACGCTCGGCCGGCGGGCCGCGCCGGCCGAAGAGGTCTCAGACCACCCTGACGCGCTCGGACACTGATTTGCTAGAATCCGGCGAGAGAGTTTTTATGGAGACGTTTGCGACAGACGCGGCCGGCGCGAAGGGTGCGGCGGGCGAGGCGAGGCTGAAGGGCTCGGCCGCGCGCCTCTCCATCGCCGCGGCCGCCTTCCTCATCCTTCTGAAGTCCGCGACGGGCTGGCTGACGGGCTCAATCAGCGTCTGGGCCTCGCTGCTCGACTCGGCGATGGACATCTTCGCCTCCGTCATCAACTTCTACGCGCTGCGCGCGGCCGCGCGCCCGCCGGACGAGGACCACCGCTACGGCCACGGCAAGGCCGAGTCGCTCGCCGGCCTCTTCCAGTCATTCGTCATCTGCGCCTCGGGCGGCTTCCTGCTCTACGAGGCCGCGCGCCGCATCCTGACGCCGCGCCCGACCGCGCAGGAGTGGCTCGGGGTCGGCACGATGGCCGTCGCCTGCGGCGTGAGCTTCGCGCTCGTGGCGCGCCTGCGGCGGGTGGCGCGCAAGACCGACTCGCCCGCGCTCGCGGCCGACGCCGCCCACTACGCCACGGACGTTTACACCAACGGCGCGGCGCTCTTCGCGCTGCTGCTCGTCGCCGTCACCGGGTGGACTCTGGCCGACCCGCTCATCTCCATCACCATCTCCTGCCTCATCCTCCACTCGGCCTACGAGGTGGCGCGCGACTCCGTCCACGTCCTGATGGACAGGCGGCTGCCGCGCGCCGTGGACGCGAAGGTCGCGGCGGTCGTCGGACGCTTCCGCCCCGAAGGCGTCCTCGGCTTCCACGACCTGCGGACGCGCCGCTCCGGCTCCGTCAAGTTCATAGACCTCCACCTCGAAGTCGAGGGGCGCAAGACCTTGCAGGAGGCGCACGACCTCACCGTCCGCGTGCTGCGCGCCATCCAACAGGAAATCCCACGCTCCCGCGTCCAGATACACACCGACCCGGCGGAGTAAATAAAGGTCAGAACCACACGCTACCGCGGATGGTTCTGACCTTTTTGGCCGCGCGAGGGTCAGGCCGTCTTCCGCGCCTTCATCCCCTTCTCTTTTTCGCCTTCGGCGGCGCGGCGCAGCTCGAAGAGTTTCATGAGGGCTTCGACGGGAGAGAGGGAGTCGAGGTCTGCGGCCAGGAGTTCTTCGACGATGCGCGCGCCGCGCCCCCAGGCCGTCGAGTCGAACTGTTCGAGCGCCTCGTCGGCGCCGCCCTCATCAAGAGCCGCCCCGCCCGCCTCGTACTCGCGCAGCAGCTCTTCGGCGCGGCGGACGACGGGCGCGGGCAGCCCGGCCAGCTTCGCCGCGTAGACGCCGTAGCTCCCCTCGGCGACGCCGGGGACGACGCGGTAGAGGAAGACCAGCTCGCCCCCGCGCTCGGCTATCTCGACGTGGAGGTTGCGCAGGCGCGGGAGCGTCTCGGCCAGCCCGGTCAGTTCGTGGTAGTGGGTGGCGAAGAGCGTCTTCGGGCGGAGCCGCGGGTGGTTGTGCAGGTATTCGAGGACGGCGCGCGCGACCGCGAGCCCGTCGTAGGTCGAGGTGCCGCGCCCGAGTTCGTCAAGCAGCACGAGCGAGCGCGGCGTGGCGTGGTGGAGGATGTGCGCCGTCTCCGTCATCTCGGTCATGAAGGTGGACTCGCCGCTGCCGATGCGGTCGTAGAGGCCGATGCGCGTGTAGACGCGGTCGGTCAATCCGACGGTCGCGGACGCGGCGGGAACGAAGCCGCCGGCCTGCGCCATGATGACGATGAGCGCCGCCTGCCGAAGAAACGTGGACTTGCCCGACATGTTCGGGCCGGTGATGAGCGCTATCTCGGGCGCGCCCACGCCGCCGAGTTCGAGGTCGTTGGCGACGAACTCCCCTTCCCCGACGAGCCTTTCGAGCACGGGATGCCGGCCGCCGCGGACGCTCAGGACGGGCTCGTCCACGACCGACGGCCGCGCGTAGTTCCAGCGCGCCGCGCTCTGCGCGAGCGACGCGACGGCGTCCGTGTGCGCGAGCGTGGCGGCGGCGGCGAGGATGTCTTCGCGCGCCTTCCCTATCTCGGCGCAGACCTGCCGGAAGATGCCCGCCTCAAGCTCCGTGATGCGCTCCTGCGCGTTGAGCACCAGCGACTCGTGCTCCTTGAGTTCGAGCGTGACGAAGCGCTCGGAGGCGGCGAGCGTCTGCTTGCGCGTGTAGGCGGCGGGGACGAGGTGCAGGTTCGGCTTCGTCACCTCGATGAAGTAGCCGAAGACCTTGTTGTAGCCGACGCGCAGGCTCTTGATGCCGGTGCGCGCGCGCTCGCGCTGCTCCATCTCTGCGAGGAAGGTCTTGCCGTTGCGGAGCAGCGCGCGCAGCGAGTCCAACTCCTCAGAGTAGCCCTCGCGGATGACGCCGGCCGCCTCGCCACGGCGCGGCAGGTCGTCGTTGACGGCCGAGCGTATGCGCCCCAGGAGCCCCTCGCACGTCGGCAGCGACGAGAGCGCCGCGCCGAAGCGCGCCGCGTCGCGCTGGAGGACGGCGCGGACGCGCGGGACTGCTTCGAGGCTCTGCCGGAGCGCGAGCACTTCCGAAGGCGTGGCGAGCCCGGCGCGGGCGCGACCCGAGAGGCGTTCGAGGTCGTGGACGTTCTCCAACGCGGCGAAAAGCTCCGCGCGGTCGCGCTCGCCCGCGGCGAACCACGCGACGTGCTCCTGCCGGCGCGCTATCTCGGCGAGGTCGAGGAGCGGCTGGCGCAGCCAGCGGCGCAGCATGCGCCCGCCCATCGCCGTGCGCGTCTCGTCGAGCGTGGCGAGCAGCGAAGGGGCCTCGCCCGCGCTGTCGAAAATTTCGAGGCTGCGCGCGGCCTGCCCGTCGAGCACCATGAAAGACTCGGGGCTGTAGCTCTTGAGCCGCGTTAACTGGCCGGCGACGTTGGCCTGCGTCTCGGCGAGGTAGGAGATGATGGCGGCGGCGGCGGCCGCGGCGAGCGGCGAGCGCGCGAGGCCGAAGGGCGCGAGCGTGCGCGCGCCGAAGTGCTGTTGCAGGACGCGGCGAGCGCGCGCGGGCTCGAAGTCGTCGTCGGGCCGGCGCGTGATGAAGCCCGGCAGGCTCGCGCCTTCGGAGGCAAGCCGCTTCGCGACGAGTAGTTCCGAGGGCGCGACGCGCTGAAGCTCCGCGAGCGCGGCCGGCGCGTCCAGCTCGGTCGCCTGGAAGTCGCCCGTCGTCACGTCGGCGTAGGCGACGCCCGCGCGGCGGCCGTCGGTCGCGTAGGCGGCGAGGTAGTTGTTGACCTTGCTCTGGAGGAGCCCGGTTTCGAGCACCGTGCCGGGCGTGACGACGCGCACCACGTCGCGCTCGATGAGGCCGCGCCCCGCCGCCTCGCCGCGCACTGGCGCGTCGGTCAACTGCTCGCAGATGGCGACGCGGTGGCCGCGCGCGATGAGCGTGGCGAGGTGGCGCTCCAGGCTGTGGTGCGGCACGCCGGCGAGCGGCACGCGGACGCCGCGCCCCATCGGCCGCGAGGTGAGCACGATGTCCAGCTCGCGCGCGAGCAGGCGCGCGTCGTCGTCGAACGCCTCGTAGAAGTCGCCGACGCGGAAGAGGAGGATGGCGTCGGCGTGGCGGCGCTTGATGTCGAGGTACTGCTTGCGGAGTGGTGTGGCCGTCGTCATCGCTCGAAGAGTGCGGCGAGGATGTCCGCGCAGGAGGTGAGCGAGCGGTGCAGGCGCTGGAGCTGCTCGAAACTGAGGATGGTCGTGACGCCGCCTATCTCGTGGAAGGGGCCGGTGCGGGCGAGGCTCAACTGCCGCTCGGCGCGGTTCGTGTCCCGCTCGCTGTCCACGACGAGGAAGGGGCGCGAGCGCTGCGCGTCGTAGGCGCGCTTGAGCTTGGCGAGCGCCGCGTCCACGTTCCCCTTGCGCTGCACCTCGAAGACGTGGCTGATGCGCGGGCTGTCCTCGGCCGCGCGCCAGATAACGTCGTAGTAGTCGAACTCGGCCTCGGCGAAGTAGCCGAGCACGCGCGCCACCTCGACCAGCATCAACTGGACTTCCGTGTGCGTGAGCCCCTCGGCCGCTACCGCCTCGACGGCCGGCGGCTCCTCGAAGCTGAACTGAATCTCCTCCTCCGCGACGCGCCTGCGGCCGCGCTCGGTCAGCCGCCAGCGCCCGCGGTCGCGCTCTATCTCGCGGCGCTCGTCTAAGCCGCGCGCGGCGGCCTGCACCAGCCGACGCCATTGGCGCCGGTGGCCGTCGCCAGCGGCGAGCACCTCTTCGGGGCCGAGCTGCGGGAAGTATGCGACCAGCCGGTCGTAGAGGAAGCGCACGTGCTCCGCGCCGCCCGTGGCGGCCAGCTCCTGGAGGAGTGGCAGTTCTATGCGCTCCGCGCTCGGGTATGCCATCGCGTTGAAAGGCTCGGGAGTGGCTGGGTCGGGCGGGGAGGGCAGTCCCCGCCTCAAAGGCAAAACGTGACGAAGAAAAGTTACAAGAGAAGAGGGCGAACAATCAAGCGGGCTCCGGGCGGCGGGAGGCCGCACGGACTCGGAGGCTGTAGACGTGCCGGGTGCGGCGGCCGTGTGAGAAGTTCGGGCCGCCGCACCGCCGGTGAAGGGATCGAAGCTCCGTCGCCTTACTCAGTAGAGGTTAGGGTTCTTGAAACCTTCGTCGTAGCCGCGCAGGAAGCAGTCGCGGTAAGCCTGCTTGTCCGCGGCGCTCCGGCCGATTGAGAAGAGGCCGCCGCCGCCGGTCTTGTAATGGCGTGAGCGCTGCGGGTCGTAGGTCTGCCCGCGGCGCGCGTCCTTCGCGCCCGTTTCGAGGCCCTCCTCGTAGCCGCGCTCGCATTCGTCGCTACCGCCGACGTTCTGCACGCGGGCCGAGTCGTCGGACTGTTGGTAGATTTGTGCGTCGTGGTGACGACGGTGGCGTCGGTTGTGACGATCGCCGTCGTCGCCGCGCCTGCGGCCGTGATGGCGGTGGTTGTCGTCGTCGCCGCGCCCGCCGTGATTCCGCCCGTCGCCGGCACCCCCGGTGCCCGTCCCCGTGCCGCCCGCCGCGGTGCCGCTCGCGTCCGGCTGGTCACGAGGGGGGTTGTCGTCGTCGCGGTTGCCGGCGTGGCGGCCGTCGTTGCCGGTTCTGCCCCGCCCGCCGCCGCCGGCTCTGCCGCCTCCGCCGCCGCGGTTGCGGTCGCCTCTTCTGCCTTCGTCGCCCCTGCGCCGCTCGCTGCTGCTGTTGCCGCTGGAACTGTCGTTACTGCTGCTACTGCTGCTGCTACTGCTGTTGTCGCTGCTGGAACTACTGCTGCTGGGACTGCTGCTGGAACTGCTGCTGCTTGAACTGCTGCTACTTGAACTGCTACTGCCGGGACTGCTGCTGCTGCTCCGACTGCTGCTGTCGTCGCTGCTCCGGCTGCTGCTACTCCGGCTGCTGTCGTCGCTACGGTCTCTGTCAGACTCGCGGCGCTGCGCCAGGGCGGCCGTGGACGGCGACAAGGCCGTCACACAGAGCAGCAGTAGACAAGGGGCGACGGATGCGGCCGTCAGCCTCCTCAAGTTATTCGTTCTCATGGCTTGCCTCCGCGCGCGGCGCGGCCGCGGGAACGCTCGTACGCCTCGCCGCGTGTTCTTCAGCGGTTGGTGGTCGGAGAGAGAAGGTACGCCGGGGCGGCGCCCGGCGTGAACCGAGGTGGAATATACACCCTGCGTCGCCCCGCGTCACCCGTAAACGAGAGAGGCGGCCCGGGAACCGACGTTCCCGGGCCGCCTCGCCCTTTCCGGTTTACCGGCCGGCCTCCGTTCAGGCGGCGGCCTGTTCGACGGCGATGCCAAAGCTCTCGCGAATCTCGTCGGCGTCGAGCGTGTCGCGCTCCATGAGGCCGGCGACGAGGTGCGCTATCTCGGGGCGGCGCGCGTCCACGACCCCGCAGGCGCGCTTCATCTGCGCGTCGATTATCTCGCCCGTGGCCTGCTCGATGCGGTCGAGGAGCGCCTGGCTGTGCGGGTCTTCGGGCTTGCCGAGGTGGATGGGCCCGAGCGGGCTCATGCCGAACTCGGCGACCATGCGGCGCGCTATCTCGACGGCGCGCTCGATGTCGTTCGACGCGCCGGCCGTCATCGTGTCGAGCAGCAGCACCTCGGCGGCGCGACCGCCCAAGAGCATCGCTATCTGGTCTTCGAGGTACTCACGCGTCCGCATCAGGCGGTCGCGCTCGGGCAGCGCCTGCGTGACGCCGAGGGCGCGGCCGCGCGGCAGGATAGAGACCTTGTGAATCGGGTCGCCGTTCTTGACGGCGAGGCCGACGGCGACGTGGCCCGCCTCGTGGACGGCCGTCGCGTAGCGCTCGTCCTCGTCCATCATGAAGCCCTGGCGCTCGACGCCCATCAGAATCTTGTCGCGCGCGTACTCGACGTGCGGGCGGCCGACGGCCTCCGAGCCGTCGCGCGTCGCGGCGATGGCGGCCTCGTTCAGAAGGTTCGCGAGGTCTGCGCCCGAGAAGCCGGGCGTGCCGCGCGCGATCCACGTCAGGTCGAGCCCGTCTTCGAGCTTGAGCTTGCGCGAGTGTACGCGGAGTATCTGCTCACGCCCGCGCATGTCTGCGAGGTTGACGGTGATTTCGCGGTCGAAGCGGCCGGGGCGCGTCAGCGCCGAGTCGAGGATGTCGGGGCGGTTGGTCGAGGCGATGACGACGACGCCGCTCAACTGCTCGAAGCCGTCCATCTCTACGAGCAACTGGTTCAAGGTCTGATCCTGGTCGGCGGAGGCCGAGTCGCCGCCGCGGCCGCGCTTGCGCCCGAGCGCGTCGATCTCGTCGATGAAGATGACGCAGGGCGCGAGCTTGCGCGCGCGCGCGAACAGGCGGCGGACGCGCGCCGCGCCGAGGCCGGCGAACTTCTCCTGGAAGCTGGAGCCCGAAACAGACAGGAAGGGCACGCCGGCCTCGCACGCGGCCGCGCGCGCCAGCAGGGTCTTGCCCGTGCCCGGGGGGCCGGAGAGCAGTATGCCGCGGGGCGAGCGCCCGCCGAGGCGGCCGAACTTATCGGGGTTGCGAAGGAACTCGATAGTCTCGGAGAGTTCGGCGCGCGCCTCGTCAACGCCCGCCACGTCCTGGAAGCTGACGGGCACGGTCGGGCCGGTCTCGCCCGCCGCCGCCTCGTTCTGCAACCCCATGCCGGCGTAGACACGCCAGCCGATGAGGGCGAAGATGAGGAGCGCCGCGGCCGGCAGGAGGTAGTTGAGGACGGTGACGAGCAGGCCGGGCTGCTGCGTCTCGTACTCGACGGGCACGCGCCCCTTCTCGAAGGCCGCGACGACCTCGTGCTGCGCGACGGGGTTGGTCACGACGCCGCGGACGAGCGAGCCGTCGGCCTGCTTGACCGTCACGACCTCGCCCGAGACGCTGACGGAGGCGACCGAGCCGGCGTCGGCCAGCTCGCGCAGCTGCGTGAAGTTGATGTCGCGGACGACGGGCTGCATCTGACGCCCCACGAACCCGACGGCCGCGAGCGCCACGACGAGCAGCATGAACGAGCCGAAGACGGCGACCGTTATCTTCTTCTTCTTCGGGGGAACCGAGCGGGAAAAAGGCATAAAGACCTCGACCTGAAAATAGGCGGGAGCCGGGGGTTTTACTGACTCCTCGAACCGAGCAAATGTTTAAGCTTTAGAAACCGCCTCAGGAGGGCCGTCGCGGGCCGCCGGACAGGTTCAAGCGGTGACAACGTGAAGGCGCCCGCAGGATGCCGGCAGACGCTGTTTCACACTCTAGCAGCCGGGGGCTTTTGAAGTCCAGCGGAAAAACCGCCGCGCGACCGCCCGACACTGCGAAGCCCCTCTCAAAGAGAACGGCGGCCGAAGCCCCTTAATCCTCCGATGTCAGAGTTTAGCCTCCGGTTGCCGGCGGCCTGTTCATACGGGGCGCGGCCTCCGCTTCCGCCCTGTATCCAGACACGCGGGGGCGGCGTCGCGCGGCCAGATTCGATACAGGAAAGCGCCTTTTGACTTGAAAGGTTTTCCTCGCACTTCCCTCTCCGGCCTCGATTCCGAAGACTCCCGCGGCGGCAAACAACTGCCGCGGCTGCTGGCACGGCCGTTGCTCGCCGGCAGACGTAGGCGGGTTCTGCCGAATCGGAAAAGAACAACAACCTCGAAGCGAAGGAGAGTTCAACTATGCTGTGGACGATTCTGGTGATTCTTCTCGTGCTGTGGCTCCTGGGGCTGGTGAGCGGCTACACGGTCGGCGGGTTCGTTCACCTGCTGCTCGTCCTGGCGCTCGTGATCTTCGTCATCAACCTGCTCACGGGACGCCGGACGGTCTAGGCGGGTTAGAGAGAGACAAGAAAGAGGCACGAGGGCGGCGCGTTCCGACGCGCCGCCCTCGTTATGTAAGGATGAACGACGAGCGATGGGCTGAAAGCGGCGGGCCTTCAGTTCATCGCTCGTCGTTCACCGTTTGGTTATCTCCGCACCGCAGGAGCGGCAGTTCGCGCGGCGCTTCGCGTTGAGCGTGCCGCAGGCCGCGCAGCGGTTGTACATCGTGCGCGCGAACCAGTTCGTGAGGAGCGCGCTCACGCCGAGGATGGCGACCAGGACGAAGAGGCTGAGGAGCGTGTCTTTCAACGCCCGTGTCTCTCCAGCAGCTCGCCCTCGTAGCGCCGGCCGCGCTCGTAGCCCCGCCGGAAGGCCGTCCCCTCACAGTCCGGGCCGTAGCACTCGCGCAGGCGTTCGGCGTCCTCTTCGTACGTGCGGCCGCGCGCGTGCCTGTGGAGCGACGCCTCGAAGCCGCGGCGGAAGGCCGGCTCGTCCGCGCCGAAGTCGCCGCCCTCGACCGAGTAGTCGGCCTCCTCCGCGTCGCGCAGGCCCACCCACCACTGCTCGCGCGCCGCGTCCACGGTCTCGGCCCCGGCCTGCGCCAGCACGCCGCGCGCCGTGTCGCCGTGCGCCTCGTCGTCGGCCACCGCCAGCACGACCGAGCGCCCGCGCCGCAGCGCGTCCTCGTAGACGAACAGCTCGTCGTGCGGCAGCCCCTTCGCCATGGAGTCTTCGAGCGCGCCCCCGGCCATCACGCCCGTCGCCGCGCCGCCCGCGCCGAGCAGCGCCGCCCCGACCAGACCCGCGGCGAGCACCGGCCCGACGCCGGGGACGAGCAGGCTCGCCGCGGCCGCGCCCAGTTGAAGTCCGCCCGCGACGCCGAGCGCGCCGCCGACCGCGCCGCCGAGCGCCGAACCCATGCCCGGCTGTTCGGTCTCGGTCGTCTCGACCTCTTCGAGCTGTTGTTGTGAAGCGCCCGGAGTCAGGAGGCTGACGCGCTCATCGCCGAAGCCCGCGGAGCGCAGCGCCTCGACGGCGCGCTCGGCCTCGGCCGGCGAGTTGAAGATTCCAGCGACAGTGCTCATGCGTCGAAACGTTCGGGCGCGCCCGCGCGTGGGCCTCTAACGCCCCGGCCGCCTTCCCCGGCCAAGTTGGTCCCCAAACCCTCTGACGGACGGAAAAACACTGAAACGGTTGTGACGCGGATTTTAGCACGGAACGCGCCGCGCGGACTTGAAAGTTAAAGGGAAGCGCCCCGGCCGTCTCCGGCGCGGGGCGCTCGTCCTGCGGCCGTCGCGTGGCGCTTACTCGACGCAGCGGTCTTCGACCGTAGGGGTGGTGTCGCCCTTGAGCGGGCCGGAGCCGTCGCGGCCGGGGTGCGCGGGTATCTTGATGGTCGTCTGCCCGACGTTGTCGTCGTAGTTGGTCTCGGGCAGTTGGTGGCAGAAGCCGTTGGTGTCCTTGTACGGGCAGGGCTCGCCCTTCTTGGCGGCGAAGGGCGGGTTGACGGTGATGCGGATGATGTAGTCGCCCGGAGGGACCGGGTCCTGGCCGTCGCCGCCGTCGAGGACGAAGAACTGGCCGGCGAGGTAGAAGCGGTAGGTGTCGGCCCAGCCGGCCGTGACGCCCTGGTTGCCCGGGATGCCGACCGCGCCGCAGTTGTGATACTTGCCGGGGCCGGGCGACCCGTAACCGAGCGAGGCGGGGTTCGGGTCGGTGTCGAGCATGCAGAAGCCCTTCTTGGCCGCCTTCCAGATTTTGCCCGTCCGCGGGTCGATGAGCTGGTAGAGCGCGTAGTGGCGGAAGTGGTAGTGGTGGTGGCAGGTCGCCAGCTCGAAGAGGCCGTCGCCGGCCGCGACGTGTTCGTTCGGGTCGCCGACGAAGATGTCCTCGTCGCCGATGTTGGGCGTCATCACCGTGAAGCGCACGAGCCGGCGGAGGCCGGCGTCGACGTGCCCCTCCTCGACGCTGCACGCGTTGGCGGCGAGCTGCTCGTCGCGCACGAGCCACTGCGAGCCGAGCACGTCGGAGCGCACGGTGAGGTTGGGGCCGTGCACCTGCGCCGCGCCGCCATTAATCGAACTCAAAGCCACGCCGGCCAGCGCGACCGCGCACAGCGCGACCGCCGATAACAGAATCCTGATTCTCAAGGGGATGCCTCCTGTCGGTTTGATTGTTTGAGGGGGAACGAACCCGCGCGCGGGGTTGCGCGCCGGTTCGCAGGAAATTATCGCCTTGACGGATTGATGAAGCGGCCGGCCGCGGGGCCGGGCTGAAGAAAGAAGTGAACGTTTTTCCGCGGCCGAAGGGGCGGTGTTCTGGGCCGCGAGCCCGTCGTGAGTGCGGGGAGACTATCCGCGGCGGGCGCGGTTGTCAAGGCCGCGCGGACGCGGCCCGCGAGCCGGGCGTGCGGGGCCGTGCCCGGCGGGAATAAATTCCTTCGGCGCCCGTTAAATTCTTTGAGCGCCCCTTTGAGACGTGCTAAAGTGGCTCTCGCCTTCCAGAGATTTTCCGCACCGGAGCCGAGAGCGAAATGATCGGAATTGTCGAGAAGCACTGGCCGATGTCCGTGGGCGACGGCAAGGCGACGCGCAAGAAGCGGCCGCGCATCCTCGCCGTCACGACCGACTGCTGCACGGGCTGCGCGGGCTCGCCCGCCTGCATCGAGTACTGCCCCATCGAGGGCTGCATGTTCTGGGTGCCCGACGAAGACCACACGCCCTTCGGACGCATCGAGGTGGACCCCTACCTCTGCATCGGCTGCCAGAAGTGCATCAGCAAAGGCCCCGACGGCGCCTTCCTCGACGGCTGCCCCTGGGACGCCATCGAGATGGTGCCGACCGACGACTGGGAGGCCATCCACGGCGTCACGCTGCCCGACGCGCCGCCGCCCCCGCCTTCGCAGTGACCGGCCCCTCAGACTCCGGCGTCCGACGACTTCAGCGGCGACGGATGGCTTCGGCCGTCCGCGCCGCTTTCGCTTTCAGGGCTTCCGGCATCCCCCCGACGCCGCGCGCGTAGCGCTCGACCTCGGGCAGGTCTTCGGCCGTGCCGAAGTAGGCGAGGCCAAGCAGGGCGTCCTCCGCCTGCTCCGGGTCGGGCGCTATCTCGAAGAGCCGCGCGCCGGCGCGCCAACTCTCGCCGTCCTTAATCAGAGCCTTCTCCACCCGGCCCGGCACGGGCGAGCGCACTTCCTCTACGAGGTTCGGCCCGACGCTGTACCTGACCAGGAGCGAGCCACGTTTGACGGCCGTCCCCGCGGTGAGCGCCGTCTGCGCAGTCCCTTCCGTGGCGGCTTCGACCGTGACGGGGCGCAGCATCGCGAGCAGCTCGGGGCGGCACCGCTCGTCGCCGAAGCGAACGAGCGCGAGGGCGGCGTTGCGCCGGACGATGGGCTCCGGGTCTGCGAGCAGCCGCGCGAGGGCTTCGCGGAACTCGGCCGAGCTGTGCTCGACGCCCATCACCCACGCGGCCGTCATCCGCACGTCGGGCGAGGGGCTCGCGGCGAGCGCCGCGACCTGCGCGTTCCAGCGCCCCGCGCCGGCCTCGCCCTTCTCTAACTTCTCCGCGACCTGCGAGAGCGCGTGCTGCGCGTGGCGCGGGTTCCCCTCGCGCAGGTAGCGCTCCAACTCCGCGTCGCCCAGGCTCCTCCCGAACCACGTCCAGTACCACGTCAGGAACGGCACGACGACGAGGAGCACGGCCACGACCGCCAGCGGCCACGGCGTCCGCCTCCGCCCCGCCGACGCGGGCGTGATTGCCCGCGGCGGCCCCTCGCGGTGCGCGGGGCCGCCGCCGTTCCCTTCCGCGTGGTTGGAGGATGCGCCCATCGAGTCAGCGCGGGGCATAGAGGTGATACAGCATCAGGTAGACGACGACGCCCGTCACGGAGACGTAGAGCCAGAGCGGGTACGTCCAGCGCGCTATGCGGCGGTGGCGCGCGAAGTCTCCGCGCAGGGCCCTGCGCGCCGTGACGAAGACGAGCGGCACGATGGCGGCGGCGAGTACGACGTGCGTGACGAGGATGAGGAAGTAGACCGCGCGCGCCGCGCCCTGACCCTGGAAGCGCACGGAGCCGTGGCTCGCGTGGTAGACGACGTAGGAGACGAGGAAGAGGCCGGAGACGGCGAGCGCCGAGAGCATCAGCCGCCGGTGCCCGGCGACGTTGCCGCGCCTGATCTGGTAGAGCGCGGCGAGCAGCAGCAGGAAGCTCGTCGCGTTCAGCGCGGCGTTGAGGTGTGGCAGCAGCGAGTCGTTCATGCGCGGCCGCCGCCCTTCGCGTCGTCGGGCGGCGGCGCGGAACGCGCGCGGGAAGCCGCCTCGCGTCCGGCGTCGGTCAGCGCGTAGAAGTCGTTGCCGCGCTCTTCGAGGAGCCCGCGCGCGACCAGCGCCTCGACGGCGTCGAAGACGGCGCGCCGCTCGTCGGGGTCGTTCCCGCCCGCCTCGAACAGCTCGTGCAGGTCGAGTTCCCCCTTCCCCATCTCGCCGAACATCGCGAGCACGCGCGGCGCAATCTCTTGCCAGTCGGGCGGCACGGCTAGGAGAACGCCTCGGCCACGGCCGCCGTGTTCTCGTAGAGCTGGAAGTTCGTTACCCGGCCGCCGCCGAGCGTGAAGACGAGCGCCCACTCGTTGTCGAACGTCTTGCCCGTGCCGCGGACGCGGCCGCGCTCGCGCCCGAGCACGACCACGCGGTCGCCCTCGGCGACGAAGACGCCCGGCTCGAAGCTCTCGAACTCGACGTTCGTGCCGAGCTGCGTGAAGAACTCCGCGGCGCCGCCGCGCCCGCGCCGCTCGCCGAGGTAGGGGACGGCCGCGGGGCCCGGCGCGCGCCACTCCACGTCCTCCGCGAGGTGCGAGAGGACGCCGGGCACGTCGCCGCGCCCGAACGCCTCGAAGATGGCCTGCACGACTCTCTTGTTCTCTTCCGCGCTCATCCTTCGACCTTCTTCTTCGCCGCGGCGTGCGCGGGCTTCGGGGGCGGGGCCTTCTTCTCGCTCAACTCCTCGTAGCCGCAGCGCTCGCACTGCCACGCCGGGAAGACCGCCCCGGGCTCGGACGCGTTCTGGTAGACGGCGCGGTCGGACGGGATGATCTTGCCCCCGCACGCCGGGCACACGCGCCCGCGTATCGTCCGCCGCTCGATGTCTACCGCCGGGACTATTTCGTCTGCCATATCTCGAATCCCAGATTTGAAATTTCAAACCTCAAATCTCAAATCTCAAAACCCTTTAGGGCCGAAGTCCCGAACCCTACTAAGGCTCAAGGCCGCGGTCGTCGTCGTCGTCCTCGCCGTCGCCCTTCCGCTTCCTGTAGGCGACGGCGAAGATGGAGCAGAAGATGGTGACGGGCGGGATGAGCAGGACGAGGATGGCGAGGTTCATCGTGCGCGCGGTGCGCTCGTCGCCCTTCTCCAGCGCCGAGCGGCAGAGCGGGCACTGCGCCGACGCGGGCGCGCCCCACAGCCCCGCGAGCAGGAGCGCCGCGGCGCACGCCAACCGTAATGTCCGGCCCGCCTTCTGCAAACTCTTAATACCTCACTCGTGCCCGTGCGTCGGCGCGCCCTCCGTGGCGGGCGCGGCCTCGGTGCGCGTGGCGCGTATCTCGCGCGTGCGGAAGCTGTCGGGGAAGACGATGAAGAGCAGGCAGATGCAGACGGCGAGCGTCGGGACGAGCGTCAGCACGAGGCTCAAGCGCTCGAACCGCAGGTGCATGAAGTAGGCGACGATCATCGCCGCCTTGACGAGCGAGAGCCCGATGAGGAGCGTCAGCATGACGTGGAGCGGCACGTGGATGTAGGCGAGGAAGACCTCGATGACGGTCAGCCCCAGCAGCCCCAGCAGCACGTAGAGGAAGAGTTTCGTGCCGCCCTCGAAGTGCACGTGCTCGGCGGCGCGCGCGGGCGGGACCTCGTCGCCGACGCGGAAGGGGTGTATGCCCCGCTCGCGCAGCGTCAGCGCCGGGACGGCGACGAAGGTCAGCGCCAGCAGCAGGCAGACGGCCGTGAAGAAGAGGCTGTCGATGGTCAGGAAGTTGCCGGCCTCGGCCGCGTTCTTCCCCGCGAGCAGCAGGAAGCCCGCCGCCAGCAGGACGCAGACGCCGATGAGAATCATGTCCGAACGCTTCAGCAGGTCGCGTATGTTTTCGCTCGCCATTCTCGAAGCCCTCCCCTTCCGCGGCGCCCCTCACCCGGCGAAATCGACCGACATCAGGTAGATGAGCGGGAAGACGAACATCCAGACGAGGTCTACGAAGTGCCAGTAGAGCCCGCTGATCTCCACGTCCTCGTGGCGCGTCTTCGTGATGCGCAGGGCGACGACGGCGAGGTAGCAGACGCCCGTGAAGACGTGGAACATGTGGAGCCCCGTGATGGCGAAGAAGCTCGCGCCGAAGAGCGGCGGCGCCTGCGGCCAGCGGTGCGCCCACTCGCCCGCCAGCCTGAAGGGGCGCAACCCCTCCTCGATGAGGTGGCGCCACTCGATGAGGTGGAGGATGAGGAAGGAGAGGCCGCCTAATATGGTCGCCCCGATCCAGTAGCGCGCCGCCCGCAGCCGGTTGTGCGCCGACGCCTTCACCGCCATGACCATCGTGAACGACGACGCCAGCAGGAAGAGCGTCATCGTCGTCGAGAAGATGATGGACGGGAAGAACGGGAACGGCGTCGGCCACGCGTCGGACGCGACGCGCGCGTAGGAGTAGGCGATGAGCATCGCCGAGAACGTCATCGCGTCCGAGACGATGAAGAGCCACATCCCCAGCTTGCGGTGGCCGACGCGGAAGGGGAACGCCGCGCCGTCCCACTCGGTCGCCGGCATCTGCCCGACATGCGCTTCAGTGCTCAAGCCTCACCTCCGGAAGAAGAGTAGCAGGAAGAGAAAGACCCACAACACGTCCATGAAGTGCCAGTAGATTCCGACCACTTCCGTCAGCGCGCGCCGCTTCGCGCCGACCCCCGGCGCGCCCCGCCGCCGCGCGTAGAGGAAGAGCGCCGCGAGCGCCGCGATGCCGCCCAGCAGGTGCACCGCGTGCAGCCCCGTCAGCACGTAGAAGAACGAGCTGTGCGGGTTCGACGCGAGGTAGAAGCCCGCGGCGACTAGCTGCCGCCACGCGAGGAGCTGCGAGGCGAGGAAGCCCAAGCCCAGCAGCAGCGTCACCGAGAGCCAGAGTCGGTAGCCCGCCTCCTCGGCGTGGCCCAGCGCGGCCTTCGCGCGCGAGAAGGTCAGGCTGCTCAGGACGATGAGCGCCGTGCTCACGTAGACGAAGGTGGGCATCTGCCCGCCGCCCCAGTCCTTGCTCGTCGCCATGCCGGAGCGGACGACGTAGGCGCTCGCCAGCGCCGTGAACATCATCAGGATGGAGGCGATGCCGACCAGCACCGCCAGCCGGTAGCGGTCGGGCGAGAAGCGGCGCGGCTCGTCGCCCCCGCCGCCGCCCGGGCCGCCGCCGCCCGGGCCGCCGCCCCCGCCGCCGGGGTTGCGCCCGTTGCCGCGCCCGCCGCGGCGGCGCGCGCCCGTCACGTCGATGACCGGCGCCTCGGCCTGGGCAAGCTGCTCCTTCTCACCTGTGAACGTCGTGGCCATTCCCCCCCCGCCCCTGCGCGTGGCCCTCCGCCTGCGCGTGCGCGGCGTTCGGCTCGGTCTCGTCCGGCGTCGTCTGTAACACGTAGTCCTCCGGCGCGCCCGGCACGCCGAACTCGTACGCGCCGCGGTAGACCACGGGGACGCGCCCGCCGAAGTTGTCGTGCGGCGGCGGCGTCGCCGTCACCCACTCCAGCGTCGTCGCCTCCCAGGGGTTGTCCGACGCCTTCGCCCCCTTGAACATGCTCCAGAAGAAGTTGAAGACGAAGATGACCTGCACCGAGACGGTGATGATGGCCGCCCAGGTGACGAAGTGGATGAGCGGGTAGGCGGGGCTGTTGAAGTTGTAAATCCACGTCAGCTTGCCGTTGACCACCTCGTAGAACTGCGAGTAGCGGCGCGGCATGCCGACGAGCCCCATGGCGTGCATCGGGATGAAGATGGCGTAGACGCCGACCATCGTCGGCCAGAAGTGAATCTTGCCCAGCCGCTCGCTCATCATCCGCCCGAACATCTTCGGGAACCAGAAGTAGGTGCCGGCGAACATGCCGAAGATGGCCGCCACGCCCATCACGAGGTGGAAGTGCGCGAGCACGAAGTAGGTGTCGTGCATCGAGAGGTCGAGGCTGGACTGGCCCAAAACGAGCCCCGTGATGCCGCCCGCGACGAAGAGCGAGACGAAGCCGATGGCGAAGAGCATCGGCGTCGTGAACCTGATGCGCCCGCCCCAGAGCGTCCCCAGCCAGTTGAAGGTCTTGATGGCCGAGGGCACGCCGATGGAGAGCGTCAGCACGGAGAAGGCCGCGGCCGTCAGGGGCGCCATCCCCGAGATGAACATGTGGTGCCCCCAGACGAAGAAGCCGAGGAGCCCGATGGCGAACATGGCGAAGACCATCGCGCGGTAGCCGAAGATGGGCTTGCGCGCGAAGGTCGAGAGGATGTGCGAGGTCGCGCCCATGCCCGGCAGGATGGCGATGTAGACCTCCGGGTGGCCGAAGAACCAGAAGAGGTGCTGCCACAGTATCGGCGAGCCGCCCGAGTGGTCGAGCACCACCGTCCCGTTCGAGAGCCCGCCGGGGATGAAGAAGCTCGTGCCCGCGTTGTGGTCGAGGAAGAGCAGCACGCCCGCCGCCAGCAGCACCGGGAACGAGAGCAGCGCCAGCACGGCCGTCGTGAACCACGCCCAGCACGTCAGCGGCATCCTCATCAGAGACATGCCCTTCGTGCGCAGGTTCAGGAGCGTGACGATGAAGTTCAGGGCGCCGAGGAGCGAGGCGACGCAGAAGGTGGCGATGCTGATGATCCAGAGGTTGACGCCCATCCCCTGCCCCGGCACGTTGAGCAGGTGGCCGATGCCGGAGAGCGGCGGGTAGCTCGTCCAGCCGCCGGTCGGCCCGATGACCGAGCCGCCCGAGGCGAAGATGGCGCTCACCAAAACGGCCAGCCCCAGCAGCGTCGTCCAGAACGAGAGCATGTTCAGGATGGGGAAGGCCATGTCGTCGGCGCCGATCTGGATGGGCAGGAAGTAGTTGCCGAAGCCCCCCTGCGGCGCGGTCGTCAGCACGAAGAAGACCATCATCGTGCCGTGCATGGTGACGAGCGAGAGGTAGAACTCCGGCGTCATCACGCCGCCCGGCGCGCCCTGCGGGAAGAGCGTGCCGAGGACGGGCCACGCGTGGTCGGGCCACGTCATCTTCATCCGCATCAGGACCGACATCAGCATCCCGAGGAAGACGGAGAAGAGCGCGAGTAGCAGGTACTGGATGCCGATGACCTTGTGGTCGATGCTGAAGACGTACTTGCGTATGAAGCCCGTGGGCGCCTGGTGCGCGCCGTGCCCTGCCGCGTGCCCCCCGTCGTGCGGGCGGCCTTCTTCGGGGATATCGACTTCTGCTGCCATCTCGGCATTCCTCCCGCCCGGCCGGCCCCGGGCGCGGCTCAAGGGGTTTTCAGTAGCTGACGGGGTACTTCTTGACCAGCTCGCCGACGCGCTTGTTGAACTGCGCCTGCGGGAGCGCGACGATGGAGTTGTACTCGTCGTCGGGGAGGACGAGCATGTAGCTGCGCATCTTGTAGTGCTGCTGGCCGCACAGCTCGGCGCAGGCGATCTCGTACTGCCCGACCCGCTGCGGCGTGAAGTGCACCTTCACGTCGAGCCCCGGCACGGCGTCCTGCTTGAAGCGGAGCGGCGGCACCCAGAAGCTGTGCGTCACGTCGCGCGACGTGAGGTTCATCTCCAGCGGGCGGTTGACCTGCGCGACGAGCGTCTGCGTGACGGTGTCGTCGGCGGAGGCCGGGTCCGAATCGTCGAGTCCGATGTAGTTGATGCTCTCGTCGCTGATCTTCTTCGGGTCGGTGCGGCCGAAGCGTCCGTCGGGGCCGGAGTAGTGGAAGTTCCACTGGAACTGCTGCGCGGTGACGCGCACCTGCGCGGCGTCGGCCGGCGCCGGCTTCATGTGCAGGTTCCACCAGACGCGCTGTCCGAGGAGCGCCAGCGTGATGAAGATGACGGCCGTCACGCCCGTCCAGAGAATCTCCATCCGGTTGTTGCCGTGCGAGTAGACGGCGCGGGCGCCCTGCCCCGTGTCGGCGTAGCGCCAGACGGCGACGCCGAGCGCCACCTGCGCCGCGACGAAGGCGATGCCGACGACGACGATGGTCATGATGAACTGCGTGTCGTAGGCCGGCCCGTGCTCGGAGATGGAGGCCGGGAACCACCACCGCCCGTTGACGAACATCCACACCGAGAGGCCGGTCATCACCCAGAGGAACACCGCTAGCGCACGACCCATAGAACCTCCGAAGTAGTCAGTAGGCAGTAGACAGTAGACAGTAGAAGAACAGTCGCTAATGAATCGTCCGCGTACCGGCGCCAGTGTCAGGAAGGCGGGAGCCCTACTGACTACTGACTACTGTCTACTGCCTACTTATTCAAAACCATCAGCCCGAACAGCACGGGCAGGTAGAGCACGGACGCGAGGAGGAGGCGCCGCGCGCCCTGGCGCGTGTGCGCGTGGGCGGCGTGGACGCTCGTCCCGAGGAAAAGGACGCCCAGCGCGAGCGCGCCGTAGAAGTAGACCGGCCCCGCGATGCCGAGCACGGCCGGGAAGAGGCTGACGGGGACGAGGAGCAGAGACCAGATGACTATCTGCCGCGCCGTCAGGCGGCAGTCGGGCTCGACGACGGGCAGCATCCGGATGCCGGCGCGCGCGTAGTCCTCCTTGTACATCCACGCGATGGCGAGGAAGTGCGGGAACTGCCACGCGAAGAGGATGGCGAAGAGCGCCCACGCCTCGACGCCCGCGCTGCCGGTCGCCGCCGTCCACCCCATCAGCGGCGGCATCGCCCCGGGGAAGGCGCCGACCACGGTCGAGAAGGTGCTGCGCGTCTTCAGCGGCGTGTAGCAGAGCAGGTAGCCGACGACGACCGCCAGCCCGAACCCGGCCGTCAACAGGTTGACGAAGGCCGCGAGGTAGACTTCGGCCAGCACGGTCAGCGCGAGGCCGAAGGCGAGCGCGGGCCCCGCGCCGAGTTTCCCCGAGGGGAGCGGGCGCGAGAGCGTGCGGCGCATGCGGGCGTCGAGGCCGCGCTCCATGAACTGGTTGAGCGCGGCTATCCCCGAGGAGAGCAGCGCGATGCCGAAGAGCGAGTTGAAGAGCGCGAGGTAGTCGAACGCGCCGCCGCGCGACCCGAGGCAGAAGCCCGCGGCCGCCGTGAGCACGATCAGAAAAGTGATGCGCGGCTTGGTCAGCTCGGCGTAGGCGCCCAGCCTCTCGCGCAGCGCCAGCGGCGCGCCCGCCACGGGCACGTCGGTCG
>DASVWB010000157.1:0-2200 GCA_036389815.1 Pyrinomonadaceae bacterium
CGCCTCGCCGCGCAGGTCTTCGCGCCCGCCGGGCAGCAGGAGCAGCGTCGGCGGCGTGCGTCCCGCGCGCGACTGCTGCGCGAGCCGCCTGAGCATCTCGACTCCGTCCATCTGGTTCAGCTCGTGGTCTACGACGAGCGCGTCGGGGCGGTCAATGCGCAGGAGGTTCAGGGCGTGCTGGCCGTCGAAGGCGGCGCGCACCTCGTAGGCGGCCGAGCGCAGCAGCAGGTTGACCTGCGCCATCCGCGCCGGGTCTGAGACGACCAGCATCACGCGGCGGAGTCGGCCGCCCGCCGCGCGCCGCTCTGCCGCCTGGGCACCGGCGGCACGCGCCGAAGCGTCGCCCGCGGGCGCAGCCGCGCCCGCCCCCCGCGCGGCCGAGTCGGGTTCGTTCGCGGGGCCGCGCGTCCTGGCGCGGCGCGTGTCGGCGGCCGCGCGGCGCTCCGCGTCCGGCGCGCGCGCGCCCTCGCCGGCGACGCCGTAAACGACGACGCGCGCCGCCGAGTTCTCGCCGCGCGCTTCGCCGAGCGCGGCCTCGGCCTGCTCGACCAGGCGCTCGACCTCGGCGGCGTGCGCGGGGAAGGATGAGACGCCGACGAAGAGTTCGCCGCCCCCGTCCGACTCCTCGAACTCCTCGCGCAGCCGCGAGAGCGTCGCGCGCGCTGCCGAAGCGTTTGCGCCGGGCAGGTAGACGAGCAGCGTCGCAGGCCCGTAGAAGGCGACCGCGTCCAGCCGCCGCAGGTTGAGCTTCAGGAAGCCGTGCGCCTCTTTGAGCGCGCGCGGCGGCGCGTCGCCGTCACCCCGGAAATCGAGTCCGCCGCCGTCCCCTCCGGCCTCGACGAGCGCGAGCGAGCCGGTCAGCCCGCCGCGCGCGTTTGCGCCGACCGAGTCGAGCAGGAAGAGGAAGTTGTCTATCTCGGAGCGCTGGTCTGCGACGGCGGGCGCGTTGCGGCGGCCGGCCTCTGCGCGCCAGGCGAGCGACGAGAGGCGCGCGCGCAGCTCCTCGGCCGGCGCCTCCTGCGAGAAGTAGTCGTCCGCGCCGAGGTGCCGGGCGGCGCTGCGCAGGGCGCGCGCGTCCGTGCGGAAGAGGAAGACGACCGGGAGCGCGAAGCTCGAAGGCTCGGCGCGCAGCCGGCGCGCGAGCGAGACGAGGCGCGCCTCGCCCTCGCGGCCGCCGAAGGCGAGGAGGACGACCGCGGGCGTCGCCTCTTTCGCGCGCGCGGCGGCCTCCACGGCCGGGGCGTCCGAGACCTCGAAGCCGGCCGCGGCGAGACGGCCGCGCAGGGCGTCCGCGTCGGCGCCTTCGTCCGCGACGAGCAGGGCGCGCGGCCGGGCGGCGGCGGGTTCTTGTTGAGAGTCTTCGTGCACGGCAGTTGGCGGCGGGCGTTCGCGACCCGGCCGCGCAATCATACCGCGACCGGCCCCGCGGCCAAACAGCCGGGGCGCACAAAAAATAAGAGGGACGGCGCTCGTCCGTCCCTCCCGAAGATTCTCCGTGTCTCTGCTCGTTCCCCCGCCGACCTCACTGGCTGACGAGGCGGAGCTTGCCGTCGGGCGTGCGGACGGCGAAGACCTGCTGCTCGTAGACGAGCGGCGGGGGCTCGGCGGCCTTCAGCTTCGCGATCTGCGTGCGCGAGACGCGCGGCGCGACCCGCGCGGTCGAGGGGTCGCGCATCAGCGCGTAGCGCTCCGAGATGCGGCGCACGTACTCCTGCGTCTCGTTGTAGGGCGGCACCCGCCGTCCGTACTTCAGGACGGCGCCCTCGCCCGCGTTGTAGCCGGCGAGCGCGAGCCGCACGTCGCCGTCGAACATGTCGAGCAGGAAGCGGACGTAGCGCGTGCCGGCCTCGATGTTCTGCTGCGGGTCGTAGATGTCGCGGACGCCGAAGCGCGCGGCCGTCGCGGGCATCAACTGCATCAGCCCCCGCGCGCCCTTCGGCGAGAGCGCGAAGCGCTTGAAGGAGGACTCGCGGTGCATGATGGAGTAGATCAGCACGGGGTCTACGCCGTTGCGGGTCGCCGCGTTGACGATGAAGCGGTCGACGTTGGCGTCGCCCGTCGAGAAGCCGTCGAGCGCGGAGCCGACGGCCATCTGGAGCGAGGGCGCGGCGGGGGCGCCCGCGGAGTTCGGGGCGGCCGCGGCCGACGCGACCGCGGCGGGCGCGGGCCGCGCGACGCCCCGCGCCGTCAGCTTCAGTGC
>DASVWB010000158.1:0-30774 GCA_036389815.1 Pyrinomonadaceae bacterium
GGCGCGCGACCCGGGGCTCCTGCCCGCGGCGCACGCGGCGCGCGGGGCGCTGGCCAACGCGGGCGTGTGGCTCAACCTTGCGGCGAGGGAAGGGCAGGCGGCGCTCGAAGCCGGCGCGCGCCGCTTCGCGCTGACGCTCGGCCGCGCGCTCGCCCTCGCGCTCCTCGTCCGTCACGCGCAGTGGTCGCTCGAAGAGGAGCAGGACGGCCGCGCCGCGGCGGCCGCGCGCCGCTTCGCCGCGAACGGCGTAGACCTCATCTCCGAAGCAGACCCCGCCGACACGGCCGCGCTCACGGCCGACTGACGGCCCGACCGAAGCGCCCTCAAAAATTTCCGAGAGCACGTCGAGCCCCGCCCCCGGGGCTCCTCCTTTTTTTACAGGCGCGGCTGATCCCTCGCGGCGTGCCTTCGCGCGTTACTTGCCGGGCGCGAAGGCTTCGACGTACGCGCCGGGGCCGCCGCCGCACTTCGGCGGCCGGGCCTTTGACACGAAGCCCGCGGGCCGCGGGACTTAACTCAATCACATTTTCATTCTCCGAGGAGACCTCATGCGACTGTTCATCCGTGTAGCCCTGTTTTCCTTCCTGCTCTTCTCGTCCTTCGTCTGCGCCGCGGCGCGGCAGCCGGCGGCGGACGTGCGCGCCGCGGCCGCGTCCGCCTGCGCCGCCGCGAAGACCAACTCCGCGCTCGCGCGCGCCGCGTGCGCCGTCGAGCGCGTCGAGCGCCGCCACGTCGTCGCGGACGTTTTCGAGTACTCCTTCAAGCTCAAGGTGGGCGACGGCGCCTACGACCAGATCGGCCTCCACCGCGTCGTGCGCGAGCGTGCGAACGGCGTCCCCTTCAAGGCCGCGCGCGCCGTCTTCATGGTGCACGGCGACCTGTGGGGCTTCGACGAAGCCTTCATGAGCAGCACGCTGTCTGGCGCGGTCGCGCGCGACCGCTCGGTCGGCGTCTACCTCGCGCAGAACGGCCTGGACGTGTGGGGCATCGACCTGCGGTGGACGCAGGTGCCGGCCGACACCGCGGACTTGCAGTTCATGAAGGACTGGAACGTCGGCACGCACGTCTCGGACGTGGCGGCGGCCATCAACGTCGCGCGCGGCGTGCGCGGGGCGACGGGGGCCGGCGGCGGCAAGGTCGCGCTCCTCGGGTGGAGCCGCGGCGGCGCCGTCGTCTACGCCTACGCCAGCGCCGAGGCGGCGCTGCCCGAGCAGTCGCGCCAGGTGGACGCGCTCGTCCCCGTTGACATCGCCTTCAAGCTCGCCCCCGAACACCAGGCGCAGCGCGACGCCGCGTGCGCGCGCTACGCCGGCGGCCTCCAGCAGCTCGACGCGAAGGTCTACCACTCGGCGCTGGGCGTCGGCGTGCGCGCCTTCGGCACGCTCGCCGCGACCGACCCGGCGGGCGCCTCGCCGCTGCCGGGCATGACGGGGCTGACCAACAGGCAGGCCGCCCTGCTCGTCGGCACCGCGACGCACCTGCTCTTCGCGCCCTACCCGCCCGTGCCGTTCTACCACCTTGAGGCTGGCACGTTCGACGCCTCGGGGCTGCCCGACGGGTTGCAGTTCACGCAGGAGGCGTACCTCTACGACTTCTACCAGACGGCGGCGCCCTTCCAGAGCGCGACCGAGCAGGTCGAGACCGACGGCGTCATCTGCTCCGACGACCTGCCGTACGACGACAACCTCGCCTCGGTCAACGTCCCCGTCTACTACGTCGGCGCGGGCGGCGGCTTCGGCGAGTTCGGGCTCGACACGCTGCCGCGCCTCGGGAGCACGGACGCGACCTCGAACGTCGTCCGCCTCTACGGCCCCGAAGGCCGCCCCGTTGAGTTCGGCCACTCCGACCTCTTCCTCGCCGACAACGCGAAGGAGCTGGTCTGGAAGCCGCTCTACGACTGGCTCGCCGCCCACTAAAAGAAATCAACCGCAGAGGCACAGGGGGAGCGGCTGGTAACTTCCAGCCGCTCCCCCTGTGCCTCTGCGGTTAAACCCTCTTCCTACTTCGACGAGCCCTGCGCGCCGGAGCCGCCGGCGTTGCCGCCGGCCTTGCCGCTGTCGGCGGCGCCGCCCTGCGCCGAGACGTTCGTGCCGCCGGCCGTGCCTTCGAGGCTCGTGGCGTCGCCGCCGCCCGGCTCGCGCTCGCCCGCGTAGGCGCGGTCGGCGTAAGGCGGCGCGCCGCGCTCCTTGCTCAGGTTGCCCTCGCCGATGCCCTTATCGTTACCCCGCTCGTTGCCTTCAGCCATTCGACATCTCCCCCCTTCAATCGTGGTGACGCTCGCCGCCGGGCGTGCCGCTCTTCTTGCCGGAGCCTTCCGACTTATTGCCGGTGCCCTTGCCCTCGCTCTTCGCGCCCGACTCGCCGCGCGCGCTCGTGCCGCCCTTCTGGCGCGTCGCGCCGACGTGCCCGCTGTCGCCCTGGTTCTTCCCGCCGCTGTCTGCGCTCATCTCTCGAAGCCCTCCCGGTTCGTCTGTTCTATGAAGCCCGAATTAAGAAACGCGGCCGACGGCCCCGCCCGTGCCGACTTCGAGCCGGCCGCCGCACGCGGGGCAGTTGAACTCCGCGATGTGCTCGGGCACGTTGACGCGCGCGTTGCAGTTGGGGCAGACGGTCTCGGCGCTCGGCGCGCGTCCGCGGAAGAGGAGCACGGCGACGACGATGACGAGCAGCACGAGCGGGACGGCGAAGACGAAGCCGATCCCGGTCGTCACCCCGAGGACGATCACCGCCAGCAGCAGGATGACGCACAGCACGACGCCGACTATCTGCCCGACGCCCGGGCTCCAGCCGCCGCCGCCCGCCGCGCCCCCCTCGTCGCGCTTCGCCCTCGTGAACCTGTCCTCTTCCATCGCGCACCGACCTTTCGGGGCCCTCTAACTGCCGCCCTGCCCGCCCGCCTTCCCGCCGCCCGTCTGGCCGCCGCCCTTCGACGCGCCGCCGCTGCTCCCTTCGCGCCCGCCGCCGGACTGGCCGCCGCCCCCGCCCTTGCCGCCGGAGCTTTT
Source organism: Pyrinomonadaceae bacterium (assembly GCA_036389815.1). Lineage (GTDB taxonomy): Bacteria > Acidobacteriota > Blastocatellia > Pyrinomonadales > Pyrinomonadaceae > QHXN01. Next base: position 3,003 of record DASVWB010000158.1, read on the forward strand.
GCCCGTGCTGCCTTCGCCGACCTTATCCCTGTCTGCCATCTCGGAAAATCCTCCCCGCATGTTCACTAAGCGGACATCCGCGGCGCACATCCGTACGCGAAGCCGCGCGCGCGCGCCGCCGTTGCCCGACTTTGTTCGCTTGCACCTTCAGGTGAGCAAGGTCGGTGCCAGAGGGGAAGTAGACAGTAGACAGTAGACAGTAGACAGTAGAAGAACCGCCGTTAACGAGTCGTCCGGTTGAAAACGTCAGCCGCCGCGGCGCGGAGCGCTACTGTCTACTGTCTACTGTCTACTGTCTACTTCTTTCCGTCCCCCGTCATACTTTCTCCACCTCGCGCGGACACAAATCCTTTCTGTCCCGTGTAGTCTCTGCCCCGATGACGCGCGCGAAGTTCATGGGCGGGGCGACGGGCGAACTGAGGAAGATGCGGCGCACGATGCGCGAGGTCTTCGGGCTCGAACGCATGCGGCCGGGTCAGGCCGAGGTCATCCGCTCGGTCATCTCGGGGCACGACACGCTCGCCGTGATGCCGACGGGCGCGGGCAAGTCGCTCTGCTACCAACTGCCGGCGCTCCACCTGCCGGGCACGACCGTCATCGTCTCGCCGCTCATCTCGCTGATGAAGGATCAGGTGGACAAGCTGACGGAGGCCGGCGTCGGGGCCGCGCAGGTCAACAGCGCGCTCACCGAGTCGGAGCGGCGCGAGGAGCTGGGGCGCATCTCCCGCGACGAGAGCGAGTTCGTCTTCACCACGCCCGAGCGCATGGCCGACCCCGCCTTCCTCGAAACCCTGCGCGGCTCGGACATAGACATCGTCGTCATCGACGAGGCGCACTGCATCTCCGAGTGGGGTCACGACTTCCGCCCCAGCTACCTCGCGCTCGGCGCGGCCGTGCGCACGCTCGGCTCGCCGCCCGTGCTCGCGCTCACCGCCACGGCCACGCCCGCCGTCGTCGCGGACATCAGGAAGCAGCTCGGCCTGCCCGGCATGCGCCTCTTCAACACGGGCATCTACCGCGAGAACCTCCGCTACGAGGTCGTGCGCGTGACGAACGAGCGCGAGAAGCGCGAGCAGCTCGCGCGCCTCATGCGCGAGACCGAAGGCACCGGCGTCGTCTACTGCGCGACCGTCAAGACGGTCGAGGCGCTCGCGGAACTCTTCCGCGGCTCGGACTTCGAGGTGCGCAAGTACCACGGCAGGCTCCCGCCCGCGGAGCGGCGCGAGAACCAGGAACGCTTCATGGCCGGCGGCCTCAAGGCGATGTTCGCCACCAACGCCTTCGGCATGGGCATCGACAAGCCGGACATCCGCTTCGTCGTCCACTACCAGATGCCCGGCTCGCTCGAAGCCTACTACCAGGAGTCGGGGCGCGCTGGGCGCGACGGCGAGGGGGCGCGCTGCGCGCTGCTCTACCAGCTCGACGACCGGCGCACGCAGCTCTTCTTCATGGGCGGCCGCCACCCGAAAGCGGAAGACCTCTGGGCGGTCTGCGACGCGCTGCGCGCCGCGGGCGCAGACCGCGAGGCCGTGCCGCTCGCGCCCGTGCAGGAGGCCGCGGCCGGCGTGGCGAAGACGAAGGTGCGCGTCGCGCTCTCGCTCCTCAAGGACGCCCGCGTGGTGCGCGAGCTGCGGGGCGTGCGCTTCAAGCTCGTGCGCCCCGAGGTCACGCGCGAGGAGGTCGAACGGGCGGCCGAGACCTGCGCCGAGCGCGGCGACGCCGACCGCGAGAAGCTCGAACGCGTGATGCTCTACGGGCAGAGCACCGCCTGCCGCTGGAAGCTCCTGCACGAGTACTTCGGCGAGCCCTTCGGGCAGGAGACCTGCGGCCACTGCGACAACTGCCTGAACCCGCCCGAGCCGTCCCCGCGCCCCGCGCCCGCCCCGCCGGCCGCGTCGCCCGAGGCGGCGAACGGCAGGCCCGCGAAGACCAAGCCCGCCGTCGAACTCAACGAAGGCGACGCCGTGCGCCTGCGCAAGTTCGGCCGCGGCCTCGTCGTCGCGCTCGACGGCGACAAGGTCTCCGTCAAATTCCCCGACGGCGAGACGCGCACCTTCAAGCGCGAGTTCGTCAAGCGGGGCTAGTCCCGGAAGGATTTGAAATTCGAAATTTCAAATCCGAAATTCTTAAAACCGCCGCGCCTCACGTTTGACACCGCGGCGCCCGTGGGGAAAATTATCCCCGGACCCTTTGCCACATGAAGACGGCGCGCACAAAACTTCTGCGGGCGCTCGCCTGCGCGCAACTCGCGCTCGTGCTGCTCTCGGCGGGCGCGGCGCCGGCGCGCGCGCGGCAGGCGCGCTACGGCCCCGCGCAGCTCGAAGCGGCGCGCGAGTACGTGCGGCGCGGCTGGCGCACGCTCACGCGCTCGAACCGCGACCTCGCCGCGGCCGCGGTAGACCCGAAGTTCAAGGCCGCCGCCGCGGCGCAGAGCCGGGGCGGGCGGGCGCTCTGGCCCGTCTACGTCGCGCGCGACGAAGACCCCGGCGCGGTCGAGCGCTCCCTGCGCTCGCAGATGTCGGCGGAGGAGTTCGCGCGCGTGAGGCTCGTCCGCCTGCCCGGGCCGACGGCCGAGGCCCCGCCCGGCCTCCTCTACCTGCCGCGCCCGTACGTCGTGCCCGGCGGCCGCTTCAACGAGATGTACGGGTGGGACAGCTACTTCATACAGGTCGGGCTGCTGCGCGACGGCGAGACCGGGCTGGCGCGCGACATGGCCGAGAACTTCCTCTACGAGGTCGAGCACTACGGGCAGGTCCTGAACGCCAACCGCACCTACTACCTGACGCGCTCGCAGCCGCCCTTCCTCGCGCGCATGGTGCTCGCCGTCTACCGGCGCACGCTCGACCGCGGGTGGCTCGCGCGCGCCGCGCCCGCGGTCGAGAAGTACTACCGCTACTGGACGGAGGGCGACCACCTCACGCCCGCCACGGGGCTCTCGCGCTACTTCGACCGCGGCACGGGCCCCGCGCCCGAGGTCCTGGCGGACGAGCGCGACGCGCGGGGGCGGACGCACTACGAGCGCGTGGCGGAGTTTTACAGAACGCACGAGGTCGCGGACTACGACGCGGGCGAGTTCTACGACCGCGCGTCGGACTCGCTGACGCCCGCCTTCTACAAGGGCGACCGCTCGATGCGCGAGTCGGGCTTCGACCCCTCGAACCGCTTCGGCCCCTTCAGCGCCGACATCACGAGCTACAACCCCGTCTGCCTCAACTCGCTCCTCTACGTCTACGAGCGCGACGCCGCCGAGATGATGCGCGAACTGGGTCGCGCGCGCGAGGCGCGCGCGTGGGAGCGGCGCGCGGCCGCGCGGCGCGGGCGCGTCAACCGCCTGATGTGGGACGAGCGCGACGGGCTCTACTACGACTACAACTTCCGGAAGGGCGGGGTGAGGCGCTACCCCTTCGTCACGACCTTCTACCCGCTCTGGGCCGGCATCGCCACTAAGGAGCAGGCGGCGCGCGTCGCGGCGAACCTCCCGCTCTTCGAGCGCCCGGGCGGCCTGCGGACGAGCACGAACGCCTCGGGCAGCCAGTGGGACGCTCCCTACGGCTGGGCGCCGATGCAGCTCATCGCCGTCGGGGGGCTGCGGCGCTACGGCTTCCGCGACGCGGCCGACCGCGTCTCGGTCAACTTCCTCTCGCTCGTGCTCAAGGAGTTCGTCGCGCACAACACTGTCGTCGAGAAGTACGACGTTGAGCGGCGCACCTCTTCTTTAGGCGCGGGGCTGCGGTTCGGCTACTCGTCGAACGAGATCGGCTTCGGCTGGACGAACGCCGCCTTCACGGAACTCTACGCGCAACTGCCGCCCGCCCGCCGCCCCGACGTGCTGACGGCGGGCGGCGTCGGCGTGCCCTGAATAAAGAGATGAACATCAGGCGAGGCTTCGCCAGCGACAACAACGCGGGCGTCCACCCGCGCGTGCTCGACGCGGTGCGCACGGCCAACCACGGCCACGCGGTCGCCTACGGCGACGACGTGTACACCGAGACGGCCGTGCGTCTCTTCCGCGAGCGGTTCGGAGCGGGGGCGGAGGTCTTCTTCGTCTTCGGCGGGACGGGCGCGAACGTCGCCGCGCTCGCGGCGCTCACGCGCCCGCACCACGCGGTCGTCTGCGCCGAGACGGCGCACGTCAACGTGGACGAGTGCGGCGCGCCCGAGCGCTTCGCCGGCTGCAAGCTCGTCACGCTCCCGACGCCCGACGGGAAGGTGCGGCCGGAACAGGTGGCGCCGCTGCTCGCGCGGCGCGGCGACCAGCACCACGTCCAGCCGCGCGTCGTCACCGTCTCGCAGCCGACCGAGCTGGGGACGGTCTACACGGCCGGTGAGCTTGCGCGCCTCGCGGAGTTCGCGCACGGCGAGGGTATGCTCCTGCACGTCGACGGCGCGCGGCTCGCGAACGCGGCGGCGCACCTCGGCGCCTCCCTGAAAGAGCTGACGGCCGACGCGGGCGTGGACGTTTTGAGCTTCGGCGGGACGAAGAACGGGATGATGTACGGCGAGGCGGTCGTCTTCTTCGACCCGGCGCTCGCCTCGGACTTCCTCTTCGTGCGCAAGCAGTGCGCGCAGCTCCCGTCGAAGATGCGCTTCGTCGCCGCGCAGTTCACGGCGCTCCTCGCCGAAGACCTCTGGCTGGAGACGGCCTCGCACGCGAACCGGATGGCGCGCCTGCTGGCCGAAGGGCTGGCGGGGATGCCGCGGGTGCGCATCACGCGCGCCGTCGAGTCGAACGCGGTCTTCGCCGTCATGCCGGCGGCCGCGGCCGCGCGCGTGCGCGAGCGCTTCTTCTTCTACGTCTGGGACGAGCAGACCTCGGAGGTGCGCCTCATGTGCTCCTTCGACACGACCGAGGAGGACGTGGCCGAGTTGGTCGCGGCCATCAGCGAGGCGGTGGGATAGGAGACAGTAGACAGTAGACAGTAGACAGTAGACAGTAGAAATACAGGCGGCGCGCTTGAGCCTCCGGGCCGGGCGCGCATTGAACCACCTTTCCGCCCCGCGCACAAGACTTTTTCAGTCGGGGTACTCGTCCGAGCCCTGCACCCACATGAAGGACTGCGCGTCTATCATGTCGCGCGGCCGCAGGTCGCCGTTGTCCTCGAAGACCTGTCGGGCGAAGGCGAGGAGGTTCGAGTAAGTCTCCCAGTCGGGGCGCGACCTGTAGGCGAAGTCGAAGCCGTAGCGCGCGGCCGCCGCGCGCGTCACCGTGGGCTTCAGGAAGATGTGCGTCTCGGGCTGCGCGAGGAAGCCCCAGACGGTGACCATCGGCCACGTCAGCACGCGCGTCTGCCGGCGCGGCAGCGCCGAGACGGCCTCGACCCAGTTGCCGAAGCGCCGCTCCAGCCCGCCCGGGCCGTGGAGCAGTTGGTAGAGCCCCTCGGCGAAGGTGCGTGCGCCGGCCTCCGTCTTGACGGCGTCGCGTAGCGCCATCTTCTCGAACGAGAAGATCATGCTGTGGCGCGTGCGCTGCTCGACGCGGACGGCGCGCGCCGCGACCTCCGAGAACTCGCCGCCGCCGAGGAGCCGGCGGAACTCCGCGCGGCCGAGCGCCTCCTCCCAGCGCTCGTGCGCCTCCCACTTGTAGTCGCGCTCCCAGTCGAGGTACGTCTCGTCCCGGAAGCCGCCGGGGAAGTACCGCAGAAACTTCCGCCGGCACGCCTCGGCGCCCGCCGACGCCCCGCCCGCCCTTCGGCCCTGCCTTACGCCCATCCGACTCCCCCTCTGCCGGCATCGGCCGGCGCGCGCCGCCTCAGCGCCGCTTCCAGCTCAGCTCGATCTCGACCTCCTCCCCGTCCCCGTCGCGCTGGTACTCGAACTCGACCGCCGCGTAGGGCGGGACGTAGATGCGCTCGCCCCCGATCTGTATCTCGAAGGTCTTCCCCTCCTCCAGCGCGTCGGCCAGTCGCCGCAGCTTGGCGACCACCTCCTTGTTCGAGTACGACTTCTCCACGTCCTTTTCAGTCCCCATCACGTGCCTCCCGAAATTTACGCGCCATGAATCCGGCGGGTTATAGGCGGAACAGTCCCCACATGATACGCGAAATTCCCGTTTCGGGCGGAAAGATTAAGCGCGGCCCCGCCACGCGCCGGGCCTCGGGGGTTTCTCGATTTTGGGATTCGGGTTTTCGGAAACGGACACTGGCCGGGGGGGCGCGCGCGCGTTCCCGCGGAAAAGTCCTGAAAAACGGGCGGCCGCGGTGGCGCGCGGCAGTGGTACGGGGGTTGTTGAGGTGCGTCGCGAATGGAAGTGTTTCTGTGGATGTAAAGCAACCCTCTATGGATGTAAAACGCCCCCCTGCGGACGCGAAGCGCCCCGCCGCGGATGTCACCCGCCCTGCTTTCGACGTGCCGCGCTCCTCGATGGACGTGAAGCGGCCCCAGAGGAAGAACCGGCGGCGCGTGAAGCTGGCCGTGTACGCGGCGCTCGCCGTGCTGGCCGTCGGCCTCATCACCTACGGGCTCTCGCGGCTGCCGAAGGCGGCGCCGAGCGTCTCGCGCTCGACCGTGCTCACCGACACGGTCAAGCGCGGCCAGATGCTCCGCAACGTGCGGGGCCTGGGCACGCTCATCCCCGAGGAGATACGGCAGATCGCCGCCCCGGTCGAGGGGCGCGTCGAGCAGAAGTTCGTCAAGCCGGGCGAGACGGTCGGGCCGGGCACCGTCCTCGTCACCCTCTCGAACCCGACGCTCCAGCAGGCCGCCGTCGACGTCGAGTACCAGATCAAGTCGGCCGAGGCCGACATGAACAACCTGCGCTCGCGCCTGGAGAGCGACCGCATGTCGCAGCAGTCGAACCTCGCGCAGATACAGTCCGAATACCAGCAGGCCAAGATTCAGCTCGACGCCGACGAGGAGCTGGCGAAGGAGGGCCTGGTCGCGGCGCTCACGCTGCGCGTCTCGCGCGTGCGCGTCGAGCAGCTCGCGAACCGCGTCGAGGTCGAGAAGAAGCGCATCGAGCAGAACAAGTCGCAGGTGGCCGCGCAGATCGCCGCGCAGCAGGCGCGCATCGAGCAGCTCCGCGCGCAGCTCCGCCTCAACCAGGAGCAGGTCGCCTCGCTCCAGGTGCGCGCCGGCACGGCGGGCGTCCTCCAGGAGGTGACGGTCGAGGTCGGGCAGCAGATCACGCCCGGCACCAACATCGCGCGCGTCGCAGACCCTTCGAGCCTCAAGGCCGCGCTCCAGATACCCGAGACGCAGATCAAGGACGTGTCCGTCGGCCAGCCGGCGGCCGTGGACACGCGCGGCGGCGGCGTCATCCCCGGCCGCGTGCAGCGCATCGACCCGGCCGCGCGCAACGGCACGTTCACCGTGGACGTGAGCCTCGAAGGCGCCCTGCCCGAGGGCGCGCGCGTTGACCTGAGCGTTGACGGCACCATCGAACTCGAACGCCTCGACAACGTGCTCTACGTCGGGCGGCCGGCGGCGGGCGGCGCCCAGTCGTCGGTGACGCTCTTCCGCGTCGAGCCCGACGGGCACACGGCCGTGCGCGTCCCCGTCAAGCTCGGCCGCACCTCGGTCAACACGGTCGAGGTCGTCGAAGGGCTGCGCGAGGGCGACACCGTCATCCTCTCCGAGACCTCGCAGTGGGACGGCGTAGACCGCCTCCGACTCGATTAACTGCCGTGAGCCGTGGGCCGCGAACCGCGGCGGGATGAAAAGCGTTCTCTACCCCGTCACCGTCTGCGGCCCGCGAGTTCGACGGTTCCCCCTCTTGTCACGGTTTACGGTTTACTGTTCACGAAAGGAAAAGAGATGAGCGCTACAAGCGAACCGCTGGTGAAGCTGGACGGCGTGCGGAAGGTTTTCTACACCGACGAGGTCGAGACGCACGCGCTCTCCGGCATCCACCTCGACATCAAGAAGGGCGAGTACATTTCGATGGCGGGCCCCTCGGGCTGCGGCAAGTCCACGCTGCTCTCCATCCTCGGGCTGCTGGACTCGCCGACCGACGGCGAGTACGTCCTCAACGGCACGCCCGTCGCCAAGCTCTCGCTCTCGGAGCGCGCCCGCATCCGCAACCGCGAGATCGGCTTCATCTTCCAGGCGTTCAACCTCATCGGCGACCTCAACGTCTACGAGAACGTCGAGCTGCCGCTCACCTACCGCGACATGGGCGCGAAGGAGCGGCGCGAGCGGGTGGAGGAGGCGCTCCTCAAGGTCGGCATGTCGCACCGCATGAAGCACTACCCCTCGCAGCTCTCGGGCGGCCAGCAGCAGCGCGTGGCCGTCGCCCGCGCGGTGGCCGGCAACCCCTCCATCCTCCTCGCCGACGAGCCGACGGGCAACCTCGACTCGACGAACGGCGAGGCCGTGATGAACCTCCTGCGCGAGCTGCACGCGGGCGGCGCGACCATCTGCATGGTGACCCACGACCCGCGCTACGCGCGCTACGCCGACCGCACCTTCCACCTCTTCGACGGCCAGGTCGTCGAGGAGACCCACGAGGCGCATGCCGAAGAGGTGCTCGAAGAGAGCGGCTTCAAGCTCTGAACCGCCGGCGGCCTTCCTAAGGAGACTTAAGAAATGAGAAGAGCACTCAAGGCGGCGGCGCTCGTCGCGCTGCTCGCGGCGGCAGCTTTCGCCGCCCCCGAGACGACCAGCCGGACGGTCGAGTCGCACACGTTCGACCACGAGACGACGGCGAAGAAGCGGTTCGAGCTGCGCGTCCCCGAGAGGGGCGGCCGCGTGCGCCTGCGCGTGCGGGCCTCGGTGGCCGAGGGCGAGTTCAGGCTCCTCGTCCGCGACGCCGAGGGGCGCGTGCGCCAGGAGGCGCGCCTCGGGCCCCGCAAGGAGAAGCCGCTCACCTACGACGTGGACAGCGGCGAGGTGCGGTCGGCGGCCGGCGTCTGGACGGTCGAGGTCGAGCTGAAGGACGCGGTCGGCAGCTACGAGTTCACGTGGACGGCCGAGCCGGGCAGGTAGGAATTCTTCGCCGGGGGTGATTCCGGGATGGGCACGCTCTTCAAGGACTTCCAGTTCGCCGCGCGGATGCTCTGGAAGAACCGCGCCGTGACGGCCGTCGCCGTCGTCGCGCTCGCGCTCGGCGTCGGCGCCAACACGGCCATCTTCTCGGTCGTCAACGCCGTGCTGCTCAAGCCGCTCAACTACGGCGACCCCGACAAGCTCGTCCTCATCTACCACAACTACCCGAAGCTCGACCTCAAGGCTTCGGTCTCCGCGCCCGGCTACGCCTACTACCGCGACAACGCGAAGTCCTTCTCCGAGGTGGCAGCCTTCACGGGCTGGGCCGTCAACCTCACGGGCGAGGGCGAGCCCGAGCGCCTCCAGGGGATGACGGTCACGACCAACCTCTTCCGCGCGCTCGGCGCCGAGCCGGCGGAGGGGCGCGTCTTCACCGACGAGGAGGGGCAGGCCGGCAACAACAAGGTCGCGGTCTTAAGCGACGCCTTCTGGCGCAGGCGCTTCGCGGGCGTGCCCGTCGTCGGCAAGGTCGTCACGCTCAACGGCGAGCCCTACACGGTCGTCGGCGTGATGCCGCCCGCCTTCCAGTTCGGGCGGGAGTGGGGGCAGCAGCCGCCCGACCTCTGGTCGCCCATCGCCTTCACGCCGCAGCAGCTCGACCCGAACACCGGCCTCACGAGCGAGTACCTCGGCGTCATCGCGCGCCTCCGGGAAGGCGTCGCCGAGGCGCAGGCGCAGGCCGAATTAGACTCCATCTCGGCCGACCTCCGCCGCCAGTACATGCCCGGCGCGGACGCGAGCAACTGGGGCCTGCTGCTCGGGCGCTTCGACGAGTTCGTCGTCGGCGGGATTCGCAAGGCGCTTTTGATCCTGCTCGGCGCGGTGGCCTTCGTGCTGCTGATCGCCTGCGCCAACGTCGCCAACCTGATGCTCGCGCGGGCGGCCGCCCGGCAGAAGGAGATCGCGGTGCGCACGGCGCTCGGCGCGTCGCGCTGGCGCGTCGTGCGCCAGCTCCTCGCGGAGAGCGTGCTGCTCTCGCTCGTCGGCGGCGGGGCGGGGCTGCTGCTCGCGGCGTGGGGCGTAGACCTCCTGATCAAGCTCAACGAGCAGGGCGTGCCGCGCTCGACCGAGATCGGCCTCGACGGGCGCGTGCTGCTCTTCACGCTCGGCGTCTCGGTGCTGACGGGGCTCGTCTTCGGCATCGCGCCGGCCTTCCAGACCACGGCCGTCAACCTCCACGACACGCTCAAGGAGGGCGGCCGCAGCGGCGGCCAGCTTGGCTCACGCCGCGGCGCGCGCAACGCCTTGGTCGTCGCCGAGATGGCCTTCGCCGTCGTGCTCCTGGTCGGCGCCGGCCTCCTCATCCGCAGCTTCGTCCGCCTCCAGCAGGTCGACCCCGGCTTCGAGCCGCGCGGCGTGCTGGCGATGCAGGTCTCGCTGCCGGGCAACAAGTACAAGGAGCCGGCGCAGCGCGCCTCGTTCGACCGGCAGATGCTCGAACAGGTTCGCTCACTCCCCGGGGTGAAGAGCGCCGCGACGACCACGACGCTGCCGATGAGCGGCTGGAACCAGAGCGGCAGCTTCCAGATCGAGGGGCGGCAGACGGCGCCGGGCGAGAGCTCGCCGCACGGCGACCGCTGGATGCCCTCGGACGACTACTTCCAGACGATGGGCATCCGCCTCGTGCGCGGCCGCTACTTCGACGCGCGCGACGGGGAGGAGGCGCCCCCGGTCGTCATCGTGGACGAGACGCTGGCGCGCAAGTACTGGCCGAACGAAGACCCCGTCGGCAGGCGCATCAGCTTCAACCGCACGAAGGAGAACCAGCCCGTCTGGCGCGAGGTCGTCGGCCTCGTCGCGCACGTCCGCAACGAGGGGCTCGAAGGCGAGTCGCGCGGGCAGTACTACGTGCCCTACCCGCAGCGCGCCAACAACACCGACCTCTTCGTCGTCGTCCGCACGGACGGCGACCCGGCGCGGCTCGCGCCGTCGGTGCGCGGCGCCATCGCGGGCGTAGACCGCGACCTGCCGGTCTACCGCGTGCGGACGATGGAGCAGATGGTGTCGGAGTCGCTGGCGCAGCGCCGCTTCTCGATGTTCCTCTTCGGCGTCTTCGCCGCGCTGGCGCTGGCGCTGGCGGCCGTCGGGCTCTACGGCGTGATGAGTTACGCGGTGGCGCAGCGGACGCACGAGATAGGGCTGCGGATGGCGCTCGGCGCGCAGGGGCGCGACGTGCTGCGGATGGTCGTGGGGCAGGGGATGGCGCTCGTCGGCGCCGGGCTCGCGCTCGGCCTCGCCGGGGCGCTCGCGCTGACGCGCCTGATGTCGAGCCTGCTCTTCGGCGTCTCGGCCGCCGACCCCCTGACCTACGCGGGAATCGCGCTGCTGCTCCTGGCCGTCGCCCTCCTCGCCTCCTACCACCCCGCGCGGCGCGCGACGAAGGTGGACCCGATGGTTGCGCTCAGATACGAGTAAGGCCGCGGAAGGCCGTGACGGGTGAGCCGTAGACCGTGACAAGAGAAGACAGGTTGTTTCCCGTCACGGTTCACGGTTCACGGTTCGCGCTCCCTTCACGGTTCACGGTTCACGGTTTACGAGCGAACGGAGTGAGCGATGACTTACTGGAAGGACGTCCGGTTCGCGGCGCGGATGCTGGCGAAGAGCCCGGCCTTCACGCTGGTCGCGGCGCTCTCGCTCGCGCTCGGCATCGGCGCGAACACGGCCGTCTTCAGCATCGCCCGCTCGCTCCTCGGCGGCACGCCTAAAGTCTCAGACCCCGCGGCGCTCTTCGACCTCCGCGGCGAGTCGGCCGAGGAGTCGCGCTTCGCCGCCTCCTACCCCGCCTACAAACACCTGCGCGACAACAACGACGTGCTCTCCGGCCTCCTCTGCTGGGGCGAGCTGCCCCTGAGCCTCGGCGGCGAGGGCGGCACCTCCGAGCAGGCGTTCGGGATGATCGTCTCGGGCAACTACTTCGACGTGCTCGGCGTGCGCCCCGCCAGCGGCCGCTTCTTCGCGCCCGAGGAGGACGCCGGGGCGGGCGCGCACCCCGTCGCCGTCCTCAGCCACGGCGCGTGGCGCCGTCGCTTCGGCGCCGACCCCGCGGCGGTCGGCCGCACCGTCCGCCTCAACGGCCGCCAGTTCACCGTCGTCGGCGTCGCCCCCGAGGGCTTCACGAGCACCTTCCCCTTCTACGCGCCCGACGTCTGGGTGCCGCTCTCGATGCAGCGCGAGGTGCTGCCGACGGGCGACATGCTCGGCTCCGTGGGCGCGGAGTGGCTGCACATGACGGGCCGCCTGAAGGCGGGCGTGAGCCCCGAGCAGGCCGGGGCGCAACTGTCCGCGCTGCGCGCTCGGTTCGAGGACGCGCACCCCGAACTCGGGCGGCCGGCGCGCGGCGAGCCCGAGCGCCCGCGCGGGCGCGGCGTCGAGCTGGCGCCGGTCGGCGCCTTCCCGAAGAAGCTGCGCGGCGCGCTCTACGGCTTCGCGGCGCTGCTGCTCGTCATCGTCAACCTCGTGCTCTTCATCGCGTGCGCGAACCTGACGAGCCTGATGCTGGCGCGTGCGTCGGCGCGGCGGCGCGAGATGGCCGTGCGCCTCGCGCTCGGCGCCGGGCGCTGGCGCGTCGTCCGCCAACTGCTGACGGAGAGCGTGCTGCTGTGTCTCGCGGGCGGGCTTTTGGGCGCGCTCTTCGCGCTGTGGATGGCGGACCTACTCTTCGCCTTCAAGCCGGCGGTGCGCGTGCCGATTGAGCTGACCCCGACGCTCGACTGGCGAGTGCTCTCCTGGACGCTCGCGGTCTCTCTGGCGACCGGCCTGCTCTTCGGGCTCGCGCCCGCCTTGCAGGCGACGCGGGGCGACATCGTGCGCTCGCTCAAGGACGAGGGCGGCGGGCGCGGGGCGCGGCGCTCGCGGCTGCGCGGCCTCTTCGTCGGGGGGCAGGTCGCCGTCACGGTGCTGCTGCTCGTCTCGGCCGGCCTCTTCCTGCGCGCGCTCGTCGGCGCCAAGGAGGCGCGCGCCGTCGCCGAGCCTGAGCGCGTGCAGACCGCCGCCTTCGACCCGCACTTCCTCGGCTACGACGAGCCGCGCACGCGCGACTTCTACCGCCGGCTGCTCGCGGGCGTGAGCGCGGCGCCGGGCGTCGAGGCGGCGGGGCTCGCCCTGACCGTGCCGGACGGCGCCTCGCGCGCCTCGCTCTCCGTGGGCGTCGAGGGCGACGCTTCATTTGCCGCGCCGGCCGCGGAGGACGGCCGCGCCGCGGGCGAGTCGGAGGTCGATTACAACCTCGTCACGCCCGGCTTCTTCGGGGCGGTCGGCCTCGCGGTGGTGCGCGGCCGCGCGCTCGAAGAGGCCGACGAGTCGCGCGACGCGGCGCTGGTTGACGAGGCTTTCGCCCGCCGCTTCTTCCCCGGCTCGGAGCCGGTCGGCAGACACTTCCGCGCGGGCCGAACCGTCTTCGAGATAGTCGGCGTCGCGCGCGGCGGCGACCCGCGCGTCTCCGAAGAGGTGGCGCGGCCGACCGTCTACGTCCCGTTCGGGCGCGCCGGCCGCGAGGGCGAGTTCGCGCCGCCGCGGATGGTTTTGCACGTGCGCGGCGCGCGCGGCGTCCGGGCGGGCGCGGTCAACGAGGCGATACGGGGCGCGGCCGCGGCCGCGGACCCGAACGTGGCGCCCGAGTTCATGATGTCGCTCGAAGAGCACGTGGGGCTGGCGCTGCTGCCGCAGAGGGTCTTCTCGGCCGTGGCTGGCGCGTTCGGCGCGCTCGGCCTGCTGCTGGCGTCGGTCGGCGTCTTCGGCATGGTGAGCTACACGGTGGCGCAGCGGACGCACGAGATAGGAGTGCGGATGGCCCTGGGCGCGCGCGGCCGCGACGTGCTCGGGATGGTCTTGTGGCAGGGGATGAGGGTGACGCTGGCGGGCGTCGCCGTCGGGCTGGTCGGCGCGCTCGGCCTGACGCGGCTGCTGACGGGGCTGCTCTACGGCGTCTCGCCCACAGACCCGCTCACCTTCGCCGCCATCACGCTGCTCATCACGGCGGCCGCGCTCCTCGCCTGCCTCCTGCCCGCGCGCCGCGCGACGAAGGTGGACCCGATGGTGGCTTTGAGATACGAGTGATGAGTGACGAGTGACGAGAGGAAGAAGCGGCCCCTGCTTATTCTCTCATCGCTCATCACTCATCAAACCCCCAAGGAGTGAGCGAATGACGAGCCTTCTGAGAGACCTGAGCTTCGCGGCGCGGATGCTGTGGAAGAGTCCGGGGTTCACGGCCGTGGCGGCGCTGGCAGTGGCGCTGGGCGTGGGCGCGAACACGACCATCTTCAGTTGCGTCAACGCGCTGCTGCTGCACCCCTTCGCCTACAAGACGACCGACCGCGTCGTGATGGTCTGGGAGCGCGGCCTGACGGAGACGAACAACCGCAACTCGGTCTCGCCGGCCAACTACGCCGACTGGCGCGCGCAGACGAAGGTCTTCGAGGAGCTGGCCGCCTACAGCTCGCAGCACTTCAGCCTCAACGAGGGCGAGCAGCCCGAGCGCGTCCCCGGCGCGCGCGTCACGCCCGGCCTCTTCCGCGTCCTCGCCGTGGGCGCCGAGCGCGGCCGCACCTTCACGGAGGAGGAGGGGCGCCCCGACTCGTCGGACGTCATCCTCATCAAGCACAGCCTGTGGCGCGAGCGCTTCGGCGCCGACCCCGACATCGTCGGCAAGAGCGTGCGCGTGGACGGCCGCCCGCACACGGTCGTCGGCGTGATGCCCGAGGAGTTCGACTTCCCGCTCAACGCCTGCCAGGTCTGGGCGCCGCTCGCCTTCGACCAGAAGGATGTCGCCAACCGCTTCAACCACTACCTGCAAGTCGCGGGGCTCTTGCGCCCCGGCGCCACCGTCGCGCAGGCCGACGCCGAGGTGCGCGCCGCGGCCGAGCGCAACCGCCAGCTCTACCCCGAGTCGGACGGCGGGCGCACGGCCTTCGCCGAGTCGCTCAAGGACTCCTTCACGCGCGGGCCCAAGCCCTACCTCATCGTGCTGCTCGGCGCGGTCGGCTTCGTGCTTTTGATCGCCTGCGCCAACGTCGCCAACCTGCTGCTCGTGCGCGCCTCCGCGCGGCACCGCGAGCTGGCCGTGCGCGCGGCCCTCGGCGCGAGCCGCTGGCGGCTCATCCGCCAACTCCTGACGGAGAGCGTGCTGCTCGCGCTCATCGGCGGCGCGGCCGGCCTGCTCTTCTCGGTCTGGGGGATCGACCTCATGTCGAAGGGCATCCCGCCCAACTTCACGAAGTACATCCCCGGCTGGAAGAACATGCGCGTGGACTCGGCCGTGCTGCTCTTCACGCTCGGGGCGTCGCTGCTGACGGGCGTCGTCTTCGGCATCGTGCCGGCCCTGCAGGCGACGCGCGTCAACCTCAACGAGTCTTTGAAGGAGGGCGGGCAGAAGGGCGCCTCGGGCGGCCTGCGGCGCAACCGCATGCGGAGCCTGCTGGTCGTCGCCGAGATAGCGCTCTCGCTCGTGCTGCTCGCGGGCGCGGGGCTGATGGTGCGCAGCTTCTACGAGATGATGCACGCCGACCTCGGGCTCCGCCCCGACGGCGTGCTCACGATGCAGATGTCTCTGCCGGGCGACGCCTACGCCGAGAACCAGCGGCGCGTCGGCTTCTACGAGCAGTTGGTGGCGCGCGCCTCGGCGCTGCCCGGCGTGAGGTCCGCCGGCGTCATCAACTTCGTCCCGATGAACCGCGAGGGCACGACCAGCTCGTTCTTCTACGCCGGGGGCCAGCCCCAGCCGCCCAAGGGCCGACGCCCCTACGCCAACTACCTCGTCGTCACGCCCGGCTACTTCGACGCGGCGGGCGTGGCGCTGCGCGAGGGGCGCGGCTTCAACGGGTCGGACGACGAGCGCGCCCGGCCCGTCTGCCTCGTCAACGAGTCGCTCGCGCGCCGCTTCTTCCCGGCGGGCGCCGTCGGCCAGCAGCTCGTCGTGGACGAGGAGCACCCGTGGGAGATAGTCGGCGTCACGGCCGACGTGAAGAACGAGGACATGGACGAGGAGGCCGAGCTGGAGTTCTACCGGCCGCTCCGCCAGGACCCCTGGAAGACGATGGCGCTCGTCGTGCGCGCGGACGGCGCGGACGTCTCCTCGCTCGCGCCGGCGCTGCGCGGCGAGGTGCGCGCGCTGGACTCGGGCCTGCCCGTCTACAACGTCCGCACGCTGCCGGAGATAGTTGACGAGGCGGTGTCGCCGAAGCGGCTGGCGATGGTGATGATGGCCTTCTTCGCCGCGGGGGCGCTCCTGCTCGCGGCCGTCGGCCTCTACTCGGTGATGTCCTACGCCGTGGCGCAGCGGACGCACGAGATAGGCGTGCGGATGGCGCTCGGCGCGCAGGGGCCGGACGTCATGCGGCTCGTCATCGGGCAGGGGCTCGTGCTCGTCGTCGTCGGGCTGGCGCTGGGGCTCGTGGGCGCGTTCGCGCTGACGCGCGTGATGTCGAGCATCCTCTACGGCGTCTCGGCCACAGACCCCTTCGTGCTCGGCGGCGTGGCGCTGGTGCTCGCGCTCGCCGCGCTCCTCGCCTGCTACCTGCCGGCGCGCCGCGCGACGAAAGTAGACCCGATGGTCGCCTTGAGATACGAATAAGAAGTCTGGAGTCTGGAGTCTGGAGTCTGAAGTCAAGACACGACGACTCTGATGCTTCTCGACTCCAGACTCCAGACTCCAGACTCCAGCCGCGCGACCGGAGTGAGCGATGACGACACTGCTTCAGGACGTGCGCGACGGGCTGCGGGCCATGCGCGCCCCCGTGGGGTTCACGGCGGTGGCCGTCGTCGCGCTGGCGCTGGGCGTGGGCGCGAACACGGCCATCTTCTCGGTCGTCAACGCGGTGCTGCTCAGGCCGCTCAAGTACCCGAACGCCGAGCGCGTCGTGGCCGTTCAGGAGTTGAACCAGGAGGGGCGGCGCGTGCAGGTGACGCCCGCCAACTTCCTCGACTGGCGCGAGCAGAACACGGTCTTCGAGCACCTCGCGGCCATCTACGCGCGCACGGCTAACCTCGCCGTGGGCGAGGAGGCCGAGCGCATAGACCTCGCCATGACCTCGGCCGACTTCTTCGAGGTCTTCGGCGTCCGCCCCGCCGCCGGCCGCTTCTTCCGCCCCGAGGAGGAGCGGGCCGGCCACGACCCCGTCGTCGTCATCGGCCGCGGCCTCTGGCAGCGCCGCTTCGGCGCAGACCCCGCGGTGGTCGGCCGGAGCATCACGCTCGACGGCCGCGCCTACACGGTCGTCGGCGTCGCGCCCGAGGGCTTCGCATACCCCGACCGCACGGAGGCCTGGGTGCCCCCGTTCAGCCGCGTCCCGACGCCGAACGAGCAGATGGACGTGGAGCGCGCGCGCGGCTTCGGCTTCCTGAGCGCGGTGGCGCTGCTCAAGCAGGGCGAGACGCTCGGGCGCGCGCGGGCCGAGATGGAGGCCATCACGTCGCGCCTGCGGCAGCAGTACCCCGAGTCGAACAACAAGCGCTTCAACCGCGTCGTCACGCTGCACGAGCACCTCGTCGGCGAGAGCGGCCGCGCGCTGCTGCTCCTGCTCGGGGCGGTCGCGCTCGTGCTTTTGATCGCGTGCGCCAACGTCGCCAACCTCCTGCTCGCGCGCGCGGCCGGAAGGCAGAAGGAGATCGCGGTGCGCATCGCGCTGGGCGCGACGCGCCTGCGGCTGGTGAGGCAGTTGCTCGTCGAGAGCGTGCTGCTGGCGCTGGCGGGCGGGGCGGCGGGGCTGCTCGTCGGGTGGTGGGGCGTTGACCTGCTGAAGGGGCTGCTGCCGGCCGAGTTCCCGCGACTGGCCGACGTGGGCGTGGACCCGCGCGTGCTCGGCTTCACGCTCGTCGTGTCGTGCGCGACGGGGCTCGCCTTCGGGCTCGCGCCGGCGCTCCAGTTCACCAAGCCGGACGTGCACGCGGCGCTCAAGGAGAGCGCGCGCGGCTCGACGGGCGGGGCGCGCGCCGGCCGCCTGCGCAGCCTCCTCATCGTCTCGGAGGTGGCGCTCTCGCTCGTGCTGCTCGTCGGCGCGGGGCTCCTCTTCCGCAGCTTCATGCGCCTCCAGTCGGTCGAGCTGGGCTTCCGGCCGCAGCGCGTGCTGACCTTCAGGCTGACGCCCTCGGGCGCGAACTTCCGCGAGGACGCGCAGTACTCGAACTTCTACCGCGACGTGGCCGAGCGCGTGCGCGCCGTCCCCGGCGTCGAGGCCGTCGGCGTCATCAACACGCTGCCGCTCGTGAAAGGCCCGACCACGGGCTTCCGCGTCGAGGGCGGCCCCGAGTTGAGGGCCGACCAGATGCCCTCGGTCAACTACCGCAGCGTGAGCCCCGGCTACTTCGACGCGGTGGGCGTCGCGGTGCTGCGCGGGCGCGTGCCGGACGAGCGCGACGCGGCGGGCGCGCCGCTCGTCCTCGCCGTCAACCAGGCGCTCGCGCGGCGCGACTTCCCCGGCGAAGACCCCGTGGGCAAGCGCATCAGCTTCGGCGTGAACGCGCAGCGCCAGCCCATCTGGTTCCAGATCGTCGGCGTCGTCTCGGACGTGCGCAACATTGAGCTGAGCGCGGAGCCCTCGCCCGAGATTTACACCTCCTACCTGCAAGACCCGTTCGCGGGGATGTCCTACGTCGTCCGCTCCACGGTCGAGCCCGAGAGCCTCGTGCCGGCGGTGCGCGAGGCCGTGCGCGGCGTCGACCGCGGGCAGCCGGTCGCGGACGTGCGGACGCTGGAGCACCTGGTCGGCGAGGCGGCCGCGGCGCCGCGCTCGAACTCCCTCCTGCTCGGGCTGTTCGCCTGCATGGCGCTCGTGCTCGCGGCCGCGGGGATTTACGGCGTGATGAGCTACGCGGTGACGCAGCGGACGCACGAGATAGGCATCCGCATCGCCCTCGGCGCGCAAGGAAGAGACGTGCTGCGGTTCGTCGTCGGCGAGGGGATGGCGATGGCGGGGGCGGGCGTCGGCCTCGGGCTGGTGGCGGCGCTCGTGCTGACGCGGGTGATGTCGAGCCTGCTCTACGGTGTCTCGGCCACAGACCCTCTGACCTACGCCGGCGTCTCGCTGCTGCTCGCGGCGGTGGCGCTGCTGGCCTGCCTCGTGCCGGCGCGGCGCGCGGCGAAGGTCGACCCGATGGTGGCGCTTCGGTACGAGTGACAGGTCAGTACCGCCCGCGGTGGCGGGTGGTACTGACCCGGCGGCTTGGGAGTGAGCGTATGACGACACTGCTTCAGGACGTGCGTTACGGGCTCCGGATGCTGGCGCGCTCGCCGGGGTTCACGGCCGTGGCGGTCGTCAGCCTCGCGCTCGGCGTTGGGGTGAACACGGCCATCTTCAGCGTTTTCAACGCCGTGCTCATCCGCCCGCTGCCGGTCGTCGCGGAACAGTCCCGGCTGGTGTGGCTGCGCGCGCCGCAGTCTTACCCGGACTTCGAGGACCTCCGCGCCCAGGCGCGCAGCTTCGAGGGGATGGCGGCCGTCTCGGGCACGCGCGAGTTCAGCCTCGCGCGCGGCGCGGAGCCGGAGCTGCTGAAGGGCGAGCTGGTCACGGCCGACTACTTCAAGGTGCTCGGCGTGGGCGCAGGCTTAGGCCGGACGTTCGTCGAAGAGGAGGGGAGGTCGCCGGCCGCGGTCGTCGTCCTCGGCCACGACCTCTGGCGGGCGCGCTTCGGCGCGGACGCAGGCGTGGTCGGCCGGCAGGTGCAGCTCAACGGGCTCTCCTTCACGGTCGTCGGCGTCGCGCCCGAGCACTTCTACGGGACAGAGGCGGGGCTGAGGCGCGAGCTGTGGGTGCCGCTCTCGGCCGAGCCGCTGCTGCGCCCGCCGGCCGCCGCGGGCACGGAGGCGGACGCCAACGTGCTGCACAACCGGAACAGCCACTGGCTGATGGCCGTCGCGCGCCTGCGCGGGGGCGTCACGCGCGAGCAGGCCGCGGCCGAGATGGAAGTCCTCGCGCGCCGCGCGGCCGAGGCGAACGGGGGGCGCGTCACGCCCGAAGACCTGCGGCGCGTGCAGGTGCTCGCGATGAGCGGCGGCATGGACCCGTCCGACCGCGAGGAGGCGCTGCCCATCGCAGGCGTTGTGATGGCCGTCGTCGGGCTCGTGCTCGCGGTGGCGTGCGCCAACATCGCGGGGCTGCTGCTCGCGCGCGCGGCCACGCGGCGGCGCGAGACGGCCATCCGGCAGGCGCTCGGCGCGAGCCGCGGCCGCCTCGTCCGGCAGTGGCTGACGGAGAGCATACTGCTCGGCTGTCTCGGCGGCGGGGCGGGGCTGCTGCTCGCGCTGTGGGGCAAAGACCTTCTGGCCTCGTACTCGGCGGGGACGCCGCTCGCCTCGCTCGACCTCGGGCTCGACTACCGCGTGCTCGCCTTCACGCTCGCCGTCTCGGTCGGCGCCGGGCTCCTCTTCGGGCTCGCGCCCGCGTTGCAGGCGACGCGGCTCGACGTGGTGACCTCGCTCAAGTCCGAGGACGCGCGCGCCGGGTCGCGGCGCTCGCGCCTGCGCTCGGTCTTCGTCGGCGCGCAGGTCGCGCTCTCGGTCGTGCTCCTCGTCTGCGCCGGCCTCTTCATACGCTCGCTCCGGCTCGCGCACACCATCGACCCCGGCTTCCGCGTCGAGCGCGCGCTGACCGTCCCCGTAGACCTCGGGCTGCTCCGCTACAGGAAGGAGGAAGGGCTCGCCTTCTACCGCGAGCTTTTGGCGCGCGTCGCGGCGCAGCCGGGCGTCGAGAGCGCGAGCCTCGTCCGCTTCGCGCAGCTCGGCTTCTCCTTCGGCCAGACGCAGGTCTCTGCGGAGGGGCGCGCGCGGGAGGGGGACGAGGGCGTGAGCACCGGCTTCAACACGGCGGGGCCGCGCTACTTCGAGACGATGGGCACGACGCTCGTGCGGGGGCGCGACTTCACGGAGGCCGACGGCGAGGGCGCGCCCGCCGTCGCCGTCGTCAACGAGACGCTGGCCGCCATCCTTTGGCCGGGCGAAGACCCCTTGGGCAAGCGGCTGAGCTTCGAGGGGGCGCGGGGGCCGTTCGTCGAGGTCGTGGGCGTGGCGCGCGACGGCAAGTACAGGAGCTTGGGCGACCGCGCGCGCCCCTACGTCTACCGCCCGCTCATGCAGGGTTACGAGCCGCGGATGACGCTCGTCGTGCGTACGCACGGCGAGCCGCAGGCGCTGGCGGGCGCGGTGCGCGCGCAACTGCGCGCGCTCGACGCGAACCTGCCCGTGGCCGAGGTGCGGACGCTCGAAGAGCAGTTCGACCTCTCGCTCCTGCCGTCGCGCATCGCGGCGTGGGCGCTCGGCGGCTTCGGCCTGCTGGCGCTGGCGCTGGCCGGGATAGGCGTCTACGGGGTGGTGAACTACTCGGCCGCGCAGCGCACGCGCGAGATAGGCGTGCGGATGGCTCTGGGGGCGGGGCGCCGCGACGTGCTGCGGCTCGTGATGGGCGAGGGGCTGTCGGTCGTCGGGCTGGGGCTGGCGCTGGGGCTGCTGCTGGCGCTCGCGCTCTCGCGCCTGGTCGCGGGCTTCCTCTACGGCGTCGGCGCGGCCGACCCCGTCACCTTCGCCGGCGTGCCCCTGCTGCTCGGCGCCGTCGCGCTCGCCGCGGGCTACCTGCCGGCGCGCCGCGCGACGAAGGTGGACCCGATGGTGGCCTTGAGATACGAGTGACAGGTCAGTGCCGCCCGCGGTAGCGGGTGGACTTAAAGACTACGGCTTGACGGCCGGCGTGGGCGCCGCCGTCTTCAGTCGTCCGGCATGCGTCACGTCCGCACGCTGCCGCGGGCGGTACTGACCCGGCCGCTTAGGAGTGAGCTTATGACGACTCTCTGGCAGGACGTGCGTTACGGGGCGCGGATGCTTCGGAAGAGGCCCGGCTTCTCCGCGGTGGCGGTGTTGACGCTGGCTTTGGGCATCGGCGCGAACACGGCCATCTTCTCGGTCGTCAACGGGCTGCTGCTGCGCCCGCTGCCTTACGCGGACTCGGAGCGGCTGGCGATCATCTGGACGCACTCGCCGGGCGCGAACGTCGCGCAGGACTGGCCCTCGCCGGGGCAGTTCTCCGCCGTCAAGTCTCAGGCCGGCGCCTTCGAAGACCTGGCGCTCGCGCAGGGCGCCAGCTACAACCTCGCGGGCGAGGGCGGGGCCGAGCGCGTCGGCACCGTGAGCGTCACGTCGAACATGTTCGCGCTCCTCGGCGCGCGCCCCCTGCTGGGGCGCGTCTTCCTGCCCGAGGAGGACGCGCCGGGGCGGCCGAAGACGGCCGTCCTCAGCCACGGCCTCTGGCAGCGCCGCTTCGGCGCAGACCCGTCGGCCGTCGGCCGCACGCTCACGCTCAGCGGGGAGAGCTACGAGGTCGTCGGCGTGATGCCGCCCGACTTCCAACTCGGCTACGAGGTGCTGCCGACCGTGGGCGCGGTGCAGCAGGCCGACGTGCTGCTGCCGCTCCCGCTCGGCGCCGAGGGCATGGCGCGGCAGGGCGACGAGAACTACAACGTCGTCGCGCGGCTCAAGCCCGGCGCGACCTTCGAGCAGGCGCGCACGGAACTCGACCTGGCCGCGCGCCGCCTCGCCCAGCAGTTCCCCGAGACCTACCCGCAGAGCCGCGCCTTCAGCTTCAGCGTCCGCCCGCTGCTCGAACAGGTCGTCGGCGACGTGCGCCCGGCGCTGCTCGTGCTGCTCGGCGCGGTCGGCTTCGTGCTGCTCATCGCGTGCGCCAACGTCGCCAACCTGCTGCTGGCGCGGGCGGCCGCGCGCGAGAAGGAGATGGCGGTGCGCGCCGCCATCGGGGCCGGGCGCTGGCGCATCGTGCGGCAACTCCTGACCGAGAGCCTCGCGCTTTCCGCGGTCGGCGGCGCGCTCGGGCTGCTCGTCGCCTTCTGGGGCCTCGACGCGCTGCGCGCCCTCGCGCCCGGCAACATCCCGCGCCTCCAGAACGTCGCGCTCGACGGGCGCGTGCTCCTCTTCACCTCGGCCGTCACGACGCTGACGGGCGTGCTCTTCGGGCTCGTCCCGGCGCTGCACGGCTCGCGCGTCAACCTGGGCGAGACGCTCAAGGAGGGCGGGCGCGGCGTGGCCGGCGGCGGCCAGCGCCTGCGCAACGCGCTCGTCGTCGCGGAGGTGGCGCTCTCGCTCGTGCTGCTCGTCGGCGCGGGGCTCCTCATCCGCAGCTTCATGCGCGTGCAGCAGGTCGAGCCGGGGTTCGACGCGCGCGGCGTCGCCTCGATGCGCCTGTCGGTCGGGGGCACGCCCTACCAGGGCAAGCCGAGTTCGGAGTTCTACCGGCAACTGCTCGAACGCGTGCGCCGGCTCCCCGGGGTCGAGTCGGCGGGCCTCGCCACCATCCTCCCGCTCGGCGGCGGCATCGGGTGGGGCAGCATCACCATCGAGGGCTACGTGCCGGCGACGGGGCAGGAGGCGATTCAGGCCGACCACCGCATCGCCGGGGCGGGCTACTTCGAGACGATGAGGGTGCCGCTCAGGGGCGGCCGCTACTTCGACGAGCGCGACGCGGAGGGCTCGACGCCGGTGGCGATTGTCGACGAGACCATGGCGCGCACCTACTGGCCCGGCGTTGACCCCGTGGGGCGGCGGCTCAAGCTCGGCCGCGGCGACGACTCGCCGTGGCTGACCGTCGTCGGCGTCGTCGGCGGCGTCAAGCAGTACGCGCTCGACACGGACTCGCGCGTGACCGTCTACCTGCCCCACGGGCAGAACCCCGCCGGCACGATGTACCTCGTGGCTCGCACCGCGGGCGACGCCGTGGCGCTCGCGCCCGCGCTGACGAGGGAGGCGCGGGCCATCGAGCCGAACGTGGCCGCCTTCGACGTGAAGACGATGGAGCAGCGGCTCTCCGACTCGCTGGCGCGGCGGCGCTTCGCCATGCTGGCGCTCGGGCTCTTCGCGGTGGTCTCGATGCTGCTGGCGGCGGTCGGCGTCTACGGCGTGATGAGTTACGCGGTGGCGCAGCGGACGCGCGAGATCGGCGTCCGCGTCGCGCTCGGGGCGGGGAAGATGGACGTGCTCGGGCTCGTCCTCCGGCACGGGATGACGCTGGCGCTCTTAGGCATCGGCATCGGGCTGGCCGGCGCCGCCGCGGTGACGCGCGTGATGGGGAGCCTGCTCTTCGGGGTGAGCGCGACCGACCCGCTCACCTTCGCCGCCATCGCGCTCCTCCTCGCGGCCGCCGCGTTCCTCGCCTGCTACCTGCCGGCGCGGCGCGCGACGAAGGTGGACCCGATGGTCGCTTTGAGATACGAGTGATGAGTGATGAGTGATGACTGATGAGTGAAGATAAGGCCCGCCTGCCCTTTCTTATCACTCATCACTCATCACCGGGGAGCTGAGCGGGCGATGACGACTCTGCCGAAAGAGTTCGGGTTCGCGGCGCGGGCCGGCGTCGCGGCGAAGACCCGTGCGCTCGTCGCGGCGTCGCTCGCCGTCGTCGCCGCGGGGTGTCTCTGCGCCTGCCTCTTCGCCTTCGACGGGGGGCGGGCCGCCCGTTCTGACGCGCCGGAGGAGGGGAGCGGCGCGTCCGCGGCGGACACGGCGGGCGGGGCGCTGGCCTTCGTGGGCGTCAACGTCGTCCCGATGGATCGCGAGCGCGTGCTGACCGACCAGACCGTCGTCGTCAAAGGCGGCCGCGTCGCGGAGGTCGGGCCGGCGAACAGGGTCAGAGTCCCCGGCGGCTCGCTCGTCGTCCGCGCCCCCGGCAAGTACCTCCTGCCCGGCCTCACCGACGCGCACGTACACCTGCGCGACTACGCGGAGCCGCAGATGGAGGCGCTGCTCAGACTCTACATCGCGCGCGGCGTCACCACCGTCCTCAACCTCTCCGGCACGCCCCGCCACCTTGAGATGCGCGCGCGCGTGGGCAGGGGCGAGCTGTTCGGCCCGACCATCTACACGAGCGGCCCCTTCGTCTCCGACCGCACAGGCTCCTCGCCCACGCCCGAGGAGGTCGAGCGCGCCGTCGCCGAGCAGAAGCGCGCCGGCTACGACGTCATCAAGATTCACGGCGACTTCACGCGCGAGGCGTACGCGCGCCTCTTCGTCGCGGCGCGGCGCGCGGGCTTGCGCGTCGTCGGGCACTCCCCGCGCAACCTCGGCCCCGAGGTGATGAGCGAGGAGCGCCAGGACGTTGTGGCGCACGCCGAGGAGTACATCTACGACAGGAACAACAGCTCGCGCGACTTCGCCAAGGTCGAGGCGCGCATCCCCGAACTCGCGCGCGCGACCGCCCGCGCGGGCACGTGGCTCATCCCGAACCTGACCGCCTACAGGAACATCGGCCTCCAGGCCACCGACATCGAGGGCGTCGTCCGCCGGCCGGAGATGAAGTACCTCCCGCCCGACATCGCCGCCTCGTGGGGCCCGGCCACCAACCCTTACTACGCGCGCTTTAAAGACCTCCCCGCGGAAGGCTTCTGGGCGCGCTACCGCGTGCTCGAAAAGTTGACGAAGGGCTTCCACGACGCTGGCGTGCGGCTGTTGACGGGGACGGACGCGATGAACCCCGCGGTCGTGCCGGGCTTCTCGCTCCACGACGAGCTGCGCGACCTGGTCGCCGCGGGGCTGACGCCCTACGAGGCCCTGCGCGCGGCGACGGCGAACCCGGGCGAGTTCCTCGGCGGCGGCGACTTCGGCACCGTGGCCGCGGGCAAGCGCGCCGACCTCGTGCTCCTCGACGCCAACCCGCTGGCCGACGTCAACAACGCGTCGCGCATCGCGGGCGTCGTCCTGCGCGGCCGCTGGCTGCCGGCCGCCGAACTCGGAAAGATGATTGGGGAAGTGGGCAGTAGACAGTAGTCAGTAGTCAGTGGCGCTCCGCGCCGCGGCGGCTGACGTTTTCAACCGGACGACTCGTTAACGGCGGTTCTTCTACTGCCTGCTGCCTACTGCCTGCTGTCTAACGAACGGAGTGAGCAACATGAGAACGTTCTGGCAGGATTTTCGATTCGGGCTGCGCGCCCTTCTGAAAAGCCCCGGGTTCACGCTCGTCGCCGTGGCGGCGCTGGCGCTCGGCGTGGGCGCGAACACGGCCATCTTCTCGGTCGTCAACGCGGTGCTGCTGCGCGCGCTCCCTTACGGGAACTCGGAGCGGCTGGTGACGCTCTACACGTGGCGCGAGGGCGCGCCCGAGCCGCGCGGGCCGCTCTCGTTCCCCGACCTGCTCGACTACGCCGCGCAGGCCAAGTCGATAGAATACCTCGCGGCCTACCAGGGCGTCGGCACCGTGATGAGCACGGGCGCGGGCGACGAGCCCGAGCGCGTGCGCGGCACCGAGGTCATGGCCGACCTCTTCCCGGCGCTCGGCGTGCGCCCGGCGCTGGGGCGCGTCTTCACGCGCGAGGAGGACGTGGAGGGCGGGCCGCCCGTCATCGTCATGAGCGACGGCCTGTGGCGGCGGCGCTTCGGCGCAGACCCTTCAATCGTCGGGCGCGAGGTGCGGATGGGGCTCGCGGGCCGGCCCTTCACGGTGCTCGGCGTGATGCCGCCCGGCTTCAAGTTCCCGCCCGCGACGACCGAGGCCATCGACTACTACATCCCCTTCGTCACCCAGAACATGAGGAACGGCGCGGACGCGATGAAGGACCGCGACTCCGTCTTCATCGACACGGTGGCGAAGCTGCGCGACGGCGCCACGGTCGAGCAGGCGCGGGCCGAGGTGGCGACCATCGCGGCGCGGCTCGAAGCGCAGTACCCCGAGTCGAACACCAAGCGCCACGCGCGCGTCGCCTCGCTGCACGAGGAGCTGGTCGGCGAGGTGCGCCCGGCGCTGCTCATCCTGCTCGCGGCCGTCGGGCTCGTGCTTTTGATAGCGTGCGCCAACGTCGCCAACCTCCTGCTCGCGCGCGCCGCCGCGCGCACGCGCGAGATGGCGCTGCGCACGGCGCTCGGCGCGTCGCGCTGGCGCGTCGTCCGCCAACTGCTGACCGAGAGCCTGATGCTGAGTCTGGCGGGCGGGGCCGCGGGGCTGCTGCTCGCCGTGTGGGGCGTTGACGCCATCGTGAAGCTGAGCCCCGGGAGCGTCCCGCGCCTCGCCGACACGACCATCGACGCGCGCGTCTTCCTCTTCGCGCTCGGCGTCTCGGCGCTGACGGGGCTGCTCTTCGGGCTCGCGCCCGCGCTGCAAGCCTCGAAGACCGACCTCGCCGGCTCGCTCAAGGAGGGCGGGCGCTCGGGCACGGCCGGGGCGGCGCGCAACCGCACGCGCGCGGCGCTCGTCGTGGCGGAGGTGGCGCTCTCGCTCGTGCTGCTCGTCGGCGCGGGGCTGCTCATCAAGAGCTTCCGCAGGCTTGTGACGACCGACCCCGGCTACTCGCCCGAGCGCGTGCTCGCCGTCACCGTGGCGCTCAACACGCAGAAGTTCGCCGACGAAGACAGCCGCGCCGGCTACTTCCGCGAGGCGGTCGCGCGCATCACCCGGTTGCCCGGCGTCGAGTCGGCGGGACTCACGCGCCTGCTGCCGCTCGGGCGCAGCGACATCTTCAACAGCTTCCAGATCGCGGGGCGCCCGCCCTTCGCGCCGGGCGAGAGCCGCGGAGCGCGCAGCTACACCATCAGCCCCGAATACTTCCGCGTCTTAGGCATCCCGCTGCGGCGCGGCCGCGCCTTCGCCGGGGCGGACGGGAAGAACTCGAACCCCGTCATCGTCGTCAACGAGGCGTTCGTGAGCCGCTTCTTCCCGGGGCAGGAGCCGCTCGGCCAGCACGTCATCCTCGACGGGCCGGACGACAAGCCGCTGCCGCCGCGCGAGGTCGTCGGCGTCGTCGGCAACGTGCGCTTCCAGAAGCTCGACGACGAGGAGCGGCCCGAATACTACATCCCGTTCGAGCAGGCGCCCGC
>DASVWB010000159.1:0-10270 GCA_036389815.1 Pyrinomonadaceae bacterium
TTCCTCGTCATCACGCACAACAAGCGCACGATGGAGATGGCGCGCGCCCTCTACGGCGTGACGATGGAGGAGGCGGGCATCTCGCGCCTCGTCTCCGTGAGGTTCGAGTGAGCAATGCGTTTTAGAAGTCTCGCGCTCGCCTCCGCGGCCGCGCTCGTCCTCGCGACGGGCGCGGCGCTTCGCTCTCAAGGGAGGCAGTCGGCGCCGCGCAAGGCCGCGCCGCGCCCCTCGCCGACGGTCGAGCAGCGGCAGCCGCAGAAGGTCTCGCAGCGGCCGGAGGAGGCGAAGAAGGGGGGCGAGGAGGTGCCGGCCTCCGTGCGCGCCGGCATGCCCGCGAAGCCGAAGGAAGACCCGAACGCCGCGCGCTACACTTACGAGTTCCGCCAGCCCGACTTCCTCGTCTACTTCATACACATCGAGCACGACGACGCGGGGCGCGGCCAGATGCGCTTCGAGCGCCGCATGGACACCGAGCAGCTCACAGAGCCCTTCGAGCTTTCGCCCGCGGCGCTGGCGCGGGTGCGTGCGAAGTGGGAGGCGCTGAACTTCCTCGACTCGCGGGAGAACTACCAGGGCGAGCGCACCTACCCGAGCATGGGGCAGACCCGGCTGACTTTGCGCCGCGGCGGGCGCGAGCGCACGGCCGAGTTCAACTACAGCCAGAACGACGCGGCGCAGGGGCTCGCGCAGGAGTACCGGCGCGCGGCCGACCAGGCGCTCCTCGTCTTCGAGCTGAAGGTCGCGCTGGAGAGCCAGCCCTTAGAGACGCCCAAGCTCATCAGCCGCCTCGACTCGCTCCTCGACCGCAACTACCTCTCCGACACGAGCCAGCTCGTCCCGCTCATCCGCGAACTCTCCGAGGACGAGCGCGTCCCCCTCGTCGGCCGCAATCAGGCCGCGCGCATCCTGAAAAAATTAGAGAAGCAGTCGCAGTAGGAAGGCGGCCCGGGGGCGCCGAGGCGCGCGGCCTCACCTCTCCCGGGCGCCGCCCTCCGGCTGATAGACGTAGCCGCCGCGCGCCCGCACCGCCGCGTCAGGTCGGCCGACGCGCACCTTCAGTCGCCGCCTCTTCCCGTCCGCGGAGCGGTTCGCCGGGTAGTAGCCGAGGCTGTACTGCCGGCGCAGCTCCTCGGCGATTTGCCCGAACACCCCCGCGAGCAGCCGGGGCGAGCCGGCGCTGAAGGAGCGCCCGCCCGTGTGGTCGGCCAGCAGGCGCAGGTAGAGTCCGGCGCGCTTGTAGGCGGCCTCAAGGGGCTCGCCCTTCGCCGTCACGATCTGACCGCCAGTCTGGCCCTGTGCGACCGCAGGCCCGGCCGCCACGTCGTCGTCTGTCCTGTACTGGATGGTGTAGACGAGCGCGTCCAGCTCTTCGGCCTCGCGCAGCGTGCCCTCGAAGGTGGCGCGCCGGCTCGAAGTGTCCACGCCGTCTGTGAAGAGGACGACGGCCTTGCGCCCGGCGACGGCCTTGAGGCGCCGGCCGGTGGCCGCGGCGACCGCGTCGTAGAGGCTGGTGCCGCCGCCCGTCTGGGCGCGCCGGACGGCGGCGGCCGCGCGCGCGTGGTCGGCCGTCGCCTCACACAGGAGGTTCACGTTGCGGTCGAAGGCGATGACGATGACGCGGTCGGCCGGGCGGAGCTGGCCGAGGAAGGCGACGGCCGCGTCCTGTATCTGCGCGAGCTTGAGCCGGGTCGAGTCGCTCGTGTCGAGCAGGAGCGCGACGGTGAAGGGCTTGTCGGCCGTCTCGAAGAAGGCGACCTCCTGCTCGGCGCCGTCCTCGTAGATGCGAAAGTCCTCCCTGCGCAGGTCGGGTATGAACCTGCCCTGCCGATCCGTGACGCTGACGGGCACGGTGACGAGCGCCGTGCTGACGCGCACCACCTCTTCGCCGCCCGCGTCCTGCGGGGGCGCGTGCGACGTGTCGCCCTGCCGCGCGCAGGCGGGGGCGGCCGCCCAGAGGGCGAGCAGGAGGGGCAGAG
Organism: Pyrinomonadaceae bacterium; assembly: GCA_036389815.1. GTDB lineage: Bacteria > Acidobacteriota > Blastocatellia > Pyrinomonadales > Pyrinomonadaceae > QHXN01. The sequence continues at coordinate 1,977 of DASVWB010000159.1, forward strand.
CGCGGAACGCTTTTTTCATATGGCTACTCTCTTCTTTAACCCGCCCACACGCGCTTGAACAGCCCCGGGTAGTCCTCGACTAATCCGTCGGCGTCAACTTGTATGGTGGCTGTAAATCCGGTGCCCTTTTGCTCGAACCTGTACGTGCCGCCGCCGGCGCCCGTTTCCAGACAAGTGTACCGCTGCTCGTCGGGCGCGATGCGCAGATCAGGGACGGTGATGTAGGCGACTTTGATGTCGGCAGACTCCCCCCGCTTCAGAGCCAGCCGGCGTATCGGCAGCGTGTTCGTCAGCGGCGTCGCCGCGATGTCTACGTCCACGCAACCGCCGAGCGTCGGGGCGGCCGCGCCCCCCGCATCGAACCAGCGGCCTTCGCCGTCCGCCGTCAAGCTCAGCCCCCGCCCGTCACCCACAAAGCTGATCTCCACCCGGCGCACCCTCCACCGGGAGTCGCAGCGAACCGCGTAGCGCAGTCGGAAGGCGGCGCCGTCCTCCAGACCCAGAACGACCCCGTCGGCCACGGCCTCCTCCCGCCGCACCGTTAAAGCGAGGTGTTCCATGCCCGGCGCGTCCGACCGAGACCACATCACCTGCCGCTTCACCCGGATGCCACCTCCCGGAGACGATCAGGACTTCTAACTAGCGCCTGCCACGGCATACGCCCGGAAGGGAGGAGAAAAATTCGTCCGTACCCGCGTTACGTTTCTCACGGGAAAAGCCACCCACAGATGCAGGCACGAGACCAAAGCGAGGGCTCGTCCAAATTCAAACTCTGCCCCGCGCATGCGCCCTGACCGTGATGAGCCGGGACAGTCCTGACACCCTCTGGCGCGGCCCTTAATTCGCGCCGGATACAACCGAATCTTAACTCAAGGAGATATTCCGATGAAAAGAATCGTCGCATTCACCGTCGCCGTCCTGCTCACGGCGCTGGTCGCAGTCAACGCCTCGGCCCAGGACGGGGGTAAAGTGTCTAAAGCGAAAAAGCTGGAGGCGGAGAAGATCAAGGGAGAATTATTCAAGGAAGCCCCCATCCCTTACGACACGTCTACGCACACCGCCTGGGCCAGCGGCGAGTTGCAGAAGGAGATCGGGTCGAAAAATAAGGACAAGAAGAAGATCGTCATGTACGTCTGGTGTGAGTACGGACACGACAGCCCGTCCACGTACTGGTGGCAGGTGAAATACAGCCTGAGGGCGGAGAATAAGGACACCGTAGGCTCGGGCTGGCACGAGGTGGGCGATCTCTACGCGCTGACTTACAACCTCGCGTACAAGATAGGGGGCGGTTCGCCGACCACGAAGAGCGGCAACATAGGTCTGAGCGGGAAATCGAGGGTGGACTGGGAGGTCATCGTCTCCGGAGATCACGCCCCCGCCGTGCCTACCTTCACGACGAATAGTTTCACGGGCAAGCGAGGTGGGGGCTCAAGCGGGATTGACCTGGATTGGCCCTAAAGGGTCGGCCCCGTGCGCGGGGCCGGGCGCATCATGAGAGTTCGCGGGCGGCAGGGGGGAACTCACCTTAGGCTTATGTGCGCGCGCCGTCGTCAGTCGCGCCCCGCGGGCAGAAGGGGGCCCCCTTTGACCGCGTCGTCGCACCGCTCGCACCCGCGGACGCCGCAGTGCGTGATTGCGGGGTCGGCGCGAATCGCGGCGGCGGCGCGAGCCAAAGCCTCGCCCGCGGGGAGCAGCGTCCAGCGGCTTTGGCCGACGCTCTCGGCGCGCGCGACGCGGCGCAGGTGCGGTTCGAGTTTGCCGAACCCTTCGGAACAGCCGCCGACTTCGACCGCCACGGGGCGGCCGCAGGGGTCGTTCGCCCAGCGCCGAAACAGCGTCCGCCCGGCCGCCTGCTCGGCCAAGTGCAGCAGCGTCAGCCTCTCAAGCCCGACCCCCATCAACAGCACGAAGCCGCCCGCCCGAATCAGGGCCCTGAGCGGCGCGTAAACGTCGAGCGGGGCCTGGCCGGCGACGAGTTCGGCCGCGCACGGGCCGACCGCCGCGAAGGAGTCGAGCGGGTGGTTACCGCGCGCGCGGCCGGGCCACGCGACCACCGCCGCCGGTATCGCGCCCATGTGGCGGTCAACGTCGGTCGCTTCGGGAGTGTAGACACTTTCGGGGTTATGATTCGGCGCGGGCCCCGCGCCGTAGTCCCACCCGTTGCGCTCGAATCGGAGGTGCAGAGGTGGCGCGACTTCGAAGACCGGTGAGAACGCCGGGACGAGCAGGGTACACCCTTCGTCCAGGAAGGCGCCGACGACCTCCGCGGCGCCGCCTTCGACGCGCCCGAACGAGCGCAGCGAGCTGTGGAGACACACGGCCCGCCCCGCGAGGCCCAGCGCGCGAAGCCCCCGCCGTACGTCCTGCCGCGTCACAACCATGATGGAGTTCGGGTGCCGGGAGCGGCCCGCGCGGCCCGACAAAATTTCGCCGCGCCGCGGCTCACGGCGGCGAGCCGTTGCCGCCGCGCGCCCGGACGAACCACGCGGCGACGAAGATGGCGAGGAGCGCCGCCCCGGCGCCGAGCAGCGCGTAGGGGAGTCTCCGCGCGGGCTCGCGCGGGCGCGACGTGGGGGCGGCGGCCGGCGAGGGCGTCGGGGCCGCGCGCGGCCTGCCGTTCGCGTCAACCGCGGCGAGCGTGGTCACGGCCCCGTCGGGCGAGAGCCTGCGCACGCGCGTGCCGAGCGGGACGTAGGCGGGCGTCACGCTGTGCTCAAGGACGTACAGCTCGCCGCCCTTCTCGGCGACGCCCGCGGGGAACCACGTCTCCTCGGCGCGCAGGAGCGTCGTGAGCTTGCCGTCGGGCGCGACCTTCAGCACGCGCCGGCCGCCGTAGTCCGCGACGTACGCGACGCCGCGCGCGTCCACCGCGACCCCGAGCAGCGTCGAGTGCGCGGGCGGGGCGGCCGGGCTGCCCCCGGTCGGGAGGTCGCGCGCAAGCTCCGTGAGCCGGCCGTCGGCGCCCAGCCGGCCGAGGCTCGCGCCGTGCGTGAAGTAGAGAGAGCCGTCGGGCCCGAACGCGGTCCCGCCGACGCCGTAGGGCACGCCCTGCCGGTACTCGCGCGCGGCGCTGTCGCCCCCGACCAGCGCTCTGACCTCGCCGCCCGGCGTCCTCTTCAGAATCAGCAGCTCGCGCCCCGGGAAGTGCGTGACGTGGTACGCGTTCCCCGCGCCGTCCTTCCAGATGCTCGTCCCCTCGGGCGGGTCGTCGGTCGGGGGCAGCAGGTAAGAGAAGTCGCCCGCGGGCGTGATCCTCCAGACGGCGCTGAAGAAGCGCCGGGTCGAAGGGTCGTAGGAGTTCTCCGCGCCGTAGAGGTTCCCGTCGGCGTCCACGTTGATTTCGTGCTGGTGCGCCCCGCGCCCGTCCCTCAGTAGCGTGAGCGCGCCGCGCGCGTCGAGCTTCCAGACCCTTTCGAGGTCGCTGAAGTAGACGCGCCCCTCGCGGTCTACCGCGACGCCCCACGCCGGGTGCGCGCTCGCGTCCGCGCCGAGCATCGCGGCCGCGGCCGCGAAGGCGAGTGCGGCGATGGGGCGCGCGCGGGTCACTTCGTGTAGGAGTCCGCGCCGAGGAAGTGGAGCGAGACGTAAGGCTCGTCGCCGACGACCCAACTGTCGTGCGGCTCGGCGGGGACGTGGAAGAGGTCGCCCGGGGTCAGCTCGTAGACCTCGCCGCCCGCCATCGCCGCCACGGCCCGCCCCGAGACGACCAGCCCGACGTGCTCCACCTCGCAGAAGGGCGTGCCCGCGAGCGGCGCGACGTGCTCCGACCACTTCCAGCCCGGCTGGTACGTGGCGCGACCGACGGTCATCCCGCCGACGCGGACTATCTCGAACCGCCCGCGCTCGAACTCGCGCACCTCGTCGGGGCGCTCGAAACTTTTCAGTATCACCTCGTTCATCTTCGGCTCCCGCACGCCGGCGTCGCCGCGGCGTGGCAACGCCTTGCGCATCTTAACACTCGCCCTCTCGACGCCGGGGCCCAAAGTCTTCGTCTCCGTGCCCGTCGGCACGAACCCCGCGCGCTCGTAGAAGGAGACGGCGTTGAGCGACGACGTGAGGTGCATCGAGTCGAGCCCGCGGGCGCGCGCCACCTCTTCGAGCTTGCCGAGGAGCGCGCGGCCGACGCCGCGGCCGGCCACCTCCGGGCTGACGTAGAGCCCCTGCACCTCGCCCGTCTCGCGGTCCAGCTCTGCGAAGCCGACGACCGCGCCGCCCTCTTCGGCGACGAAGAACTCGCTGCCGCGTATGGCCGCCTCGTACTTCTCGGGGCGCAGGCCGCCCGCCCAGATGCGTATCACGTCCCGCGAGTAGTGCGTGGCGCACGTCTCGCTGACGGCGCGGAAGTGCGCGCGCCAGATGCCCTCCCTGTCCTCTTGCGTGGCCCTGCGGATGGTGAACATCTCGGCTCGGCGGGAGTCGCGGGCGGGGCAGCCGCGCCGCGCGGCGCGTCTACTCGAAGAAGTTGCGGCCGCGCCCCTTGTTCTCTTTGCGCCAGACGCGGAAGAAGACGACGACGGCCGCGACGGCGATGGCGAGCAGCCCCGCCATGGCGAGGAGCGTGAAGACGAGTTCCGCGTTGTCGGGCGTGGCGTCCATCAGTGTACCCCCCGGACAGTTCCGGCGGCGCCGGCGCTCACGCGGCCTCCTGCTCGCCGGGCTCTCCGGTGGGCGCGGCGGGCGGCGGCGTGTAGCGTATGCGGCGGATGCGGCGGCCTTCGACCTGCTCGACGAGGAAGGTGCCGCCCTCGTGCTCGACCGTCTCGCCGGGGCGCAGTATGCGGCCGGCGCGCGCGAGCAGGAAGCCGGCCATCGTCGTGTAGCCGGCCTCCTCGGGCAGGCGCAGGTTGAAGCGGCGGTTGGCGTCGCGCACGGCGAGCATGCCGTCGAGCAGGTAGGTGCCGTTCGGCTCCTCGACTATCTGCTCGCGCACCTCCTCGTCGTACTCGTCGTTAATCTCGCCGACGATCTCTTCGAGCAGGTCTTCGAGGGTGACGATGCCTTCGAGCCCGCCGTGCTCGTCCACGACGCAGGCGATGTGCGTCTTCTGCGACTGCATCTGCGCCAGCACCGCGCCGAGCCGCGCCGTCGCAGGGACGAAGAGGGCGGGGTGGAGCATCGCCTCCACGTTGAAGTCCGTCGGCCGGACGCTGCGCAGGCAGGGCATCAAATCCTTCATGAAGAGCACGCCGGCCACGTCGTCGAGGCGCTCGCGGTAGACGGGCAGGCGCGAGTAGCCGACCTCGCAGAAGGCGTGCTCGCACTCTTCGAGCGTGGCCGAGAGCGGGAGCGCCTGCACCTCCGTGCGCGGGATCATCGCCTCGCGCACCTCGGCCTCGGAGAAGTCGAAGACGCGGTTGATGAGCTGCCGCTCCTCCTCTTCGAGGTGGCCGCTCTTGTGCGAGATGTTGACGAGCTGGCGTATCTCCTCCTCGGTATAGATCGAGGCGTGCTCGCTCGACCCGTGGAGGCCGAGCGCGCGCGTGGCGGCCGAGCTGGCGAAGTCGAGGAGGCGGATGGGCCCGCGCAGGACGCGCGAGAACCAGAACATCGGCCCGACCGTGAGGAGCGCGACGCGCTCCGAGCGCTCGATGCCGAGCATCTTCGGCACCTGCTCGCCGAGGACGATGTGGAGGAAGGTGATGACGACGAAGGCGATGGTGGCGGCGACGAGGTGGCGGCCGTAGTCGGAGAGGTACGCGGCGTAGGCCGCGGGGAGCCCCGCGGCGAGGCGCTCGAAGCCGGGGGCGAGTATCTCGGCGAGCGTCGCCTCGCCTATCCAGCCGAGGCCGAGCGACGAGAGCGTCACGCCCAACTGCGTGGCCGAGATGTAGGCGCCGAGGTTGTCCTTGAAGGCGAGCAGGCGGCGCGCGCCCTTGTCGCCCCCCTCGGCCAGCGTGGCGACTCTCATGCGCCGCACGCTGACGATGGCGAACTCCGAGGCGACGAAGAAGCCGTTGGCGATGACCAGGAGTAAGACGGCGAGAATTCTGATGAGCGTGTCCATCTGCTGGAAGCCCCGCGGCGCACCGTCCGTCAAAAGGGTCGCAAACCGTCAATAAGCTTAGGGCCAACGGGCTCGGGCGCGCAAGCCCCGGCAGAAAGGGGCGGCGGTCAGAACCGCCCGCGGTAGCGGGTGGATTGTTGTTATACGACAGCGCCGTGTCGCGCCGGCCCGCCCGCTACCGCGGGCGGCACTGACCTGTTTGCTTTCAACGTAGCGAGCTGAAGAACTCGACGACGCGGTTCTCGGCCCAGTGGCGGTCTTCGCCGGCGGCGCGGTCGGAGAGGAAGCCGACGTGGCCGCCGCGGCGCGTGAGGACGAGCAGCACGTCGGGGTTGCCGGCGATGCCGGCGTCGCGGAAGGGCTCGGCGGGGATGAGCGGGTCGTCCTCCGAGTGGATGATGAGCGTCGGGATTCGTATGTCTTTGATGACGGGGCGCGAGCTGGTGCGGGCGTAGTAGTCGGCTGCGTCGCGGTAGCCGCCGTGGGGCGCGGTGTAGCGGTCGTCGAACTGGCGGATGGTGCGCACGCGCCGCAGGCCGCGCGTGTCGAAGGCGCCGGGGCGCAGCCGCGCCTTGCGCCGCACGCGGTCGCGGAGGTGGCCGACGAAGCTCCAGCGGTAGAGCGCGTTGCCGCGCCGCTCCAGCGCCGCGGCGCACGAGTCGAGGTCGATGGACGGCGAGACGGCGGCGACGCCGCGGAGCGCCGGCGGGGCCTGCGCGCCGTAGCCGCCCGCCAGCCTGAGCACCATGTTGCCGCTCATCGAGAAGCCGGCGACGAAGATGCGGCGCAGCCCCTCGCGCCCGGCCAGCTCGTCCGACAGCACGCGGTGGATGTCGCCGCCCATGCCGCTGTGGTAGAGCGTCGCGGCGAGGTGCTCCGTCCCGCCGCAGTTGCGCATGTTCATCCCGACGACGTTGAAGCCCGCCCCGAAAGCCTTCTGCGCCGTGCCGAGCACGTAGAGCGAGTCGGTCGAGCCTTCGAGCCCGTGCAGGACGAGCAGCGTCGGCGCCTCGTGCCGGCGGGGCTGCCAGCGGCATTTGACGAGGACGCTGCTGCCGGGCTCGACCTCGACGAGCCGCGACTCGTAGAGCGCGCGCTCCTCGCGGAAGCCCCTCTGCCGCGGGTAGTGTTTGGAGGAGACGACCGTCTGCGCGTGGGGGCCGGGGAAGAGCGGGTGCGGCACGAAGGGCTTCGACGCGAAGGCGCGCGCCACCTCGGCGAGCCGCGGACTCAAAGCCTGCGGCGGGATGTGTTGGGCGGCTTCCGCGGCTGATTCTGTCGGCCGTGCGATTTCACTGACCGTTCCCGTCATCTTGCGTCACTTCGTCACACGAGGCGCGTCGGCTCGGACGTGGGTGGGTCGCCGGCGGGCTTCGGCGTGCCGGGCTCCCGGACGGGCGCCGTCGGGGTAGGCGAGTCGGGCGGGAGCGGCGGCGGCTCCGGGGCTTGCGCGGGCTCTTCGGGCTGCGCGGGCGGAATCTCGGGCTGCGGCGGCTCCGCGTTCGGGTTGCGGGTCAAAGGTCGGCGCCTCCTCTTTAGCAGAATGCCAAGACTCTAGCACGAATCGGCATTGCGCCACATGCGCGCGCGGCCGGGGCGCGGGTTAGAAGGGGGCCGCGTGCGGCACGCGTGTTGTAACTCGTGAGGGCGCGGGGCGCAGGCTGGAACGGCGCGCGGCGGCGGCCGTGGCTTCAAACGCCCCCGTCGGAAAGGAGACGCACCATGAACACCATCGTCGTCACATACCTCTCGTACGTCTGCCTGAGCGTGATGCTCACGGTCTGGGTCGCGCAGACGCTGCACAAGAACGGGCGCATCTTCCTCGTAGACGTGTTCCGCGGCAACGAGGCCCTGGCCGACTCGGTCAACCACCTGCTCGTCGTCGGCTTCTACCTCATCAACCTCGGCTACGTGACGCTGGCGCTGAAGATCGGCTATCAGGTGACGAACGCGCAGGAGGGCATCGAGGCGCTGTCGTGGAAGGTCGGGCTGGTGCTGCTCGTCCTCGGCGCGATGCACTTTTTCAACCTCCTCGTCTTCAGCCGCATCCGCCGCCACGGCTCGGGCGGCCCGACGGTCGCCTACGCCGGCACCGAAGGCTTCCGCGGCTTCAACGAGACGGTGGAAGAGTAGGAAGTAGACAGTAGACAGTAGACAGTAGACAGTAGACAGTAGATGAAAAACGGGCAGCGCGTCTTAGCTCTCAATCAGGACGCGCCGCCTTAAGTTTTTCTACTGACTACCGGCTACTGTCTACCGGCTACTGTCTACTGGCTACCGTCTACTCGGC
>DASVWB010000160.1:0-3333 GCA_036389815.1 Pyrinomonadaceae bacterium
CTTTCCGGCCTTCGAAGGCTTCAACCGACCTGCCTGAGCGTAATCCTTTCGCGCGTGACGTTGGCCATGCGCTCGTTGGTCAGCTGCTCGAACTCCTCGATGTGCCTCTGCTCGGAAGCGAGGCGCTCTTCGAGGAGGAACTTGGTGGCGAGTTCGGCGTCGGTGCAGGCGCGCCACGCGGCCATGTAAGCGTCCATCGCGGCGCGCTCCAGCTCAAGGTCCTGGCGGAGCATCTCGCCGAGGTCGGTAGACTGCCGAATCTCGCCGGGCTCGACCGTCGGCACGCCGCCGAGCGCGACGACCTTGTCGCCGAGCATCTCGGCGTGGTCGTGCGACTCCTCGCTCAGGTCGCGGAAGAACTTGCGGAAGACCTCGCGCTCCGGCCCCGTCACGAGAAAGCTGTGCTGCTGGTACTGGATGACCGCGGCCAGCTCCAGGCCGAGCGCGCGGTTAAGACTGTTTAGTAACTCCTCATTCGCCATCTTCGTCTCCTCGAAAATTGACCGCCGCCAAACTCGCGGGTGAAAACACGTTGATGATAGCCACGGCGCCCCGCCCTGTCAACGTATTTATTGAAAACAAAGGGGTTGGCAATGACATTCAATTTCAACTTGAGTCTGTGCCGCAGCGGAAGTCGGTCGGGAAAGTAGTTGGCAGTAGGCAGACGGCAGTAGGCAGACGGCAGACGGCAGTAGGCAGTTGAAAGACAGGAAGCCTTTCTCCAGGCGTCTGCCCTAAAGAATCGGGGCCGCTAGGTTCAAAACCCGCGGTCCTGATTCTTTAGGGCGGGCGCCCCTTCGATGTTCCTGCCTTAACTGCCTACTGCCGTCTACCTACTGCTTACTATCTCCTCTTACGTCACGGCGCCGCCGTCGACGATGATGATCTCGCCGTTCATGAAGCTGTTGCGGTCGCTCACGAGGAAGGCGGCGATCTCGGCCAGCTCGGCGGGGCGGCCCATGCGGCCGGCGGCGGCCCAGAACTGGTGCATCTGGATGAGTCGTTCGGGCAGCTCGTGCGCCAGCTCCGTGTCGAAGATGCCGGCGGCGATGGCGTTGACGGCGACGCCGAAGTTCGCCGCCTCGCGCGCGAGGCACTTGGTGAAGCCGATGACCGCGGCCTTCGAGGTCGCGTAGTGGACGGCGGTCGGGAGCGCGCGGATGGCGCCGATGGAGGTGATGTTGAGGATCGCCCCCTTGCGCTGCCGTATCATCTGCTTGTAGATGGGCTTGGTGACGGCGAAGAGGCTATTGACGTTCGTGTCGATGACCAGGTCCCAGGCGCGGTCGGTCGTCGTCGCGAAGTTGTCGCCGCGGTTGATGGCCGCGTTGTTGACGAGGATGTCGAGCCCGCCCCACTCCTTCACCAGCTCCCGCGTCAGGTGCTTGAGGCCGTGGCGGTCGGTGACGGAGATTTTGAAGGCGCGCGCGCGGCGGCCGTGCGCCTCGATCTTGCCCTTCGTCTCCTCGGCCAGCTCGTCGCGCGAGTGGTAGTTGAAGGCCACGTCGGCGCCCTCGCGCGCGAAGACTTCGCAGAGGGCCGCGCCGAGCCCCCGCGTCCCGCCGGTCACGAACGCGCGCTTCCCTTCCAGAAGAAGACTCAAGGCCGCGGTCTCCCGTTCGACACAAATGCGCGCCCGGCCCCCGGGGCCTTCGCGCGCGGGTTTTGTTGATAGCTAGAGCGGGTTCGATTAAAGCTTAAAGGCGGAGGGCGCGTCAACTTCGTCCCGGGGTCGGGCCGGCTCCGCGCCGTTTCAGGCGGAGCGCGCTTCGAGGGGGGACTGCTCCTCCTCCTGCACGAGCGGCGCGGGCAGCAGCGCCGTTATCTCTTCGACGATGCGGCGCGTGGCGTCCGGGAGGGCGAGGCCGGCGGTCGCGGCGCGCAGGGAGGAGTAGTAGCGCGAGTCTTCGACCATGCGGCGCACCTCGGGCACGATGTCGCCGGCGCGGCGCAGGAGCACGCCCGCGCCGCGCCGCGCGAGCATGGTCGCCGCGCCCGACTCCTGCGGCATCGGCGGCGTCGTGGCGTCGGCGATGATGGGCACGCGGCAGGCCAGCGCCTCGAAGGTCGTGAGCCCGCCGAGCTTCGAGACCATCACGTTCGCCGCCTGCATCAGCTTCTCGACCTGCTCGGAGTAGCCGATGACCTTGACGGGGAACTTCGCCGAGGCGGCGACCGACTCGGCCTCCGCGCGCAGCTCCTCGTTGCGCCCCGCGAGGAAGATGGCCTGCACGTCCAGTTCGCCGCGCACGAGCTCTCTGAAAATCTGCGGGATGTTACCGCCGCCGACCCAGCCCGCGTTGACGAAGACGGTGAACTTCTGCGGGTCGAGCCCCAGCTCGCGCCGCGCGGCCTGCGCCGAGCGCTCGTCCGGCAGCTCGAACTTCGGGTGGACGGGCATCCCCGAGACCTTGATGCGCTCGGGGCGCACGCCGTAGTCGATGAGCTGCTGGCGCGCCTCCCCGCTCGCGACGAGGTAGAGCGTCACGTCGTCGCACGCCCAGCCCCTCCAGAAGCCGTAGCAGGGGTCCGTGACGACCGTGACGAGCGGCACCTTGCCGGCGAGGCCGAGCTCCTTGAGCACGCGCGCGAAGGCGTGCTGCGTCAGGGGGTGGACGCTGACGACGACGTGCGGGCACCACTGCTCGAAGAGGTCGTGGATGTACTTGAGCGAGCGGCGGTAGAGCGGCCCGCGCGCCTCCGGGCGGAAGCGGTTGACGAACCAGTAGACGTACTTCATCCAGTGCTGCCGGTTCCTCAGCACCCAGTTGTAGAACGCGACCATGCGCGCCGAGAGGCGGTGCGATTCCTCGACCGCCTTCACGACGCGCACGGCGTAGGAGTCGCCGCCCCAGAACTTCTGCACGCCGGCGGCGATGGCCGCCGCGGCGGACTTGTGCCCGCCGCCCGTGTCAGAGGAGATGATGAGAATTTTCGGGACGTTAGGCTTCGTCATCGCGCCGCCGTTCTCCCTCAAGCCTTGACGGCCAGGCCGTCGGCCGACTCGCCCCGGAGCCCGAGCTTGCGGCTCGCCTTCTTCATCTCGCGCTCCAGGCGCTTGATCTGGATGAGGTGCTTCGGGTTGAAGGGGAGCGACGGGTAATAGCTGTTCGACTCGTGCGTGCAGAAGCAGCCGGCCGCGGCCTCCTTGCGGCGGGCCTTCATCGCCTCCGAGCGCCAGAGGGCCTGGAAGTTCCAGTCGTGGTCGCGCAGGTTGCCGACCGCGTCCTTGTTCTCGCAGGAGGAGACGGTGCCCTCGTCGTAGATGACGGCGCCGGCCGTGCCCGCGTAGCAGGTCATCTGCGCCTTCTGCTCGCGCTGCGCGCGGTCGAT
>DASVWB010000161.1:0-10808 GCA_036389815.1 Pyrinomonadaceae bacterium
TCATATACAGGACGCCCTGGTAGAGAAGCGTGGAAGGAACCTGCGGCACAGGTTTCTGATAGCGCCAACGAATCGCAGTCGCTGTCTGGTCGCCCTGTCCCCCAAGTTTGATTGCGAGCAGGCCGTTCTCCGAGGCCATCATGCCGCGGAACACTTCCCAATCCTTCGCGTTCAACTTCTCGTCGCGGTCCATGTCGAACGCCTCGAAGGCGACCTTCAACATTCTGTCCATCTTCTCCGCGCCCGTCACCTCCGACTTCGCGATTAACTTGTCGTTATTCTTATCGTATCTCGCCCAGGCCTCTTCAAAGGGAATCGTGCTGATTTGCTCTCCGGGTTGATTCTGCGGGAAGCCCCAGCCGTTGATGTACACGTATTCCCCGTCGCTGCTGGCAATCGATTTCATCTCGCACGCCAGGCCGCGCACCCACCAGACTCTTTTGCCGTCGGCGACCGAGTAGGCCGAGAGCTGGAACGACTCGGGAACGACAACCTGCTTCGGACCCTGCTTCGGCTGGTAAATAATCGGCGTCGAGTAACCCGAGATGACTGCGGGCCGGTCAACCTTCCAACGCAAGCGCCCACTGTTCTTATCGACTGCGATCAGGTATGAACTGGGGCTGTCCTGATCGACGGGCAGGATCACCTTGTCGTCGACGAGGATGGGGGAGGCCCCGAACCCGTAGAACATGTTGAACGGCCCGAGCGGGAGTCGCCAACGCTCCTTGCCCGCACCGTCGTAAGAAACCAACCCGAACTCCTGGAAAAAGGCGTAGACATTCGTGCCGTCCGTGACGGGGCTCGGCGAGGCAGGATTATTGACGTTCTGCAATCGGCCCTCGCGCGTCCGCGGCACTTCCCGCTGCCACACAAGCTTTCCCGTCTGACGGTCAAGGCAGATGACCAGGAGCTTATGATTCTTCCCGCGGGCGTTCCCCTCGTTGCCGGGTGCCGGCTGCCGGCCGCCGATTGCCTTTTCCTCGGCGTACGCGGTGACGAACACGCGGTCCCGCGTCAGCACCGGCGAGGAATGGCCGGGCGGCAGCGGCGTCTTCCAGACCACATTCGTCCCGGGGCCGAACTCTTCCGGCAGCCCCGTCGAGACGGAGACGCCGCTCCCGTTCGGCCCGCGGAACTGCGGCCAATCTTCGGCGCGCACGCCCGCCGCGGCCGACAGCACGAGCACCGCGACCAGCGGCGCGAGCAACGGGGCGCCGGCCGCGCCCCTTAACCTCGACGCCTTCCGGCGCGGGTTCGTCCCGAGAGAGCGAAAAGTTTTGTTCGGCACGCGAACCGTCCTGACGAGAGCTGGCAAGGCCGGCGCGATTCTAATTCAAGCGCGGCGCAAAAGACACGGCGCGGCCGTTCTTCAACTGTGAGGACTTACGGTTATACTCGCACGCGGGAGGGGCGCCGGGGAGGCCCGCGACAATGAACAGGCGCCGGGGGTGGACATGACGACCGAGTATCGCCCGGATTACTTAACTCTGTACGAGTCGGGGGAGCTGGCCGAGAGGGTGCAGGCCCTCGAAAAGCTGCTGCTGAGCTGCACCGTCTGCCCGCTCGACTGCGGCAACAACCGGCTCGCGGGCGAGATGGCGCGCTGCTACTCGGGCGCGCTCCCCGTCGTCTCGTCCTACACGCCGCACTTCGGCGAGGAGCCCGCGCTGTCGGGGACGAGGGGCGCCGGCAATATCTTCTTCGGCAACTGCAACCTCCGCTGCGTCTACTGCCAGAATTACCAGATTTCGCAGGCGCACAAGGAGCAGGTCAAGAACGAGGTGACGCACGAGCGGCTGGCCGGGATGATGCTGGAGCTTCAGGCGCGCGGCTGCCACAACGTCAGCTTCGTCAGCCCGACGCACTTCGCCCCGCAGGTCGCGCGCGCCGTCCTGCTCGCCGCCGGGCGCGGCTTCAACCTGCCCGTCGTCTACAACACGAACGCCTACGACTCGGTCGAGGTGCTGCGCCTGCTCGAAGGCATCGTCGGCGTCTACCTGCCCGACCTGAAGTACGCGGACTCCGCGGAGGGCTACGCCTACTCGAAGGTGCCGCACTACGCGGAGAGCGCGCGCGCCGCGCTCAAGGAGATGTTCCGGCAGACGGGCGACCAACTGGTCTTCGGCGAGGACGGACTGCTGCGGCGCGGCCTCGTCGTGCGGCTGCTCGTGCTCCCGAACGACATCGCGGGCGTGCGCGAATCCCTCGAATGGATACGCGACGAGTTGAGCCCGCGCGTCGCCGTCTCGCTGATGGCGCAGTACTACGCGACGAACAAGGCCGCGACCGACGAGCGCTACGTGCTGCTCGGGCGCCGCATCTCGGAGTCGGAGTGGTGGCGCGCCGTCTCCCTGCTCGAACGGCTCGGCATGGAGGAGGGCTGGATGCAGGAGTACGACGGCGCCTCGCACTACTACCGCCCCGACTTCTCCGACCCCGAGACGCCCTTCAAGGACATACGCGACTTCCAACAGTGACGAGGAGCGCCCGCAGGTGAGCACAAACGTCGGCGCGCCCGCGCCAGACTTCACGCTGAAGGACGGCGACGGCCGCGACTGGCGGCTCTCGGAGCAGCGGGGCCGCGTCGTCGTGCTCCTCTTCTACCCGGGCGACGAGACGCCCGTCTGCACGAAGCAGATGTGCTCGGTGCGCGACAACTGGGAGGAGTACCAAAGGACGGGCGCGGAGGTCGTCGGCGTCTCGACCGACTCGGTGGAGTCGCACAGGCGTTTCGCCGAGCACCACTCCCTCCCCTTACGCCTGCTCTCCGACCCCGACCGCCGCGTCGCCGAGGCGTACGGCGCGAAGTCGTGGCTGCCCGGCCGCGCCGCCCGAGCCGTCGTCGTCATAGACGCCGAAGGCCGCGTCCGCCACAACCGGGCGCAGCCCCTCTCGCTCTTCCGCCCCAAAGACGACGAGGTGCTCGCCGCCATCCGCGCCGCACAGGAGTAAGAAGTAGACAGTAGACAGTAGACAGTAGACAGTAGACAGTAGACAGTAGCGCTCCGCGCTGCCGACGCTGACGACGACACCCGGATGAATCGCTCGCGGCTGCTTTTCTACTGTCTACTGTCTACTGTCTACTGTCTACTTCTTCCTGCCTACTGCCTACTTCCCCCGCCCCCGTGTTATCCTTCGGGGCACACGTGTAAAGCTTCCCGGGCGGAATTTTTGTAAGGAGAGTTGTCAATGGCGGAACAGGTAAAGTGCGCGCGGTGCGGCCAGACGCGCGAGGGGCTCGGCTACGCGCCCTTCCCGAACGAACTCGGCCAGCGCGTCGGCTCCGAAATCTGCGCGGTCTGCTGGAAGGAGTGGCTCCAGCGCCAGAACATGCTCATCAACCACTACGGCCTCGACCTGCTCAGGGACGAGTCGCAGAAGATTCTCTTCGACAACATGCAGGTCTTCTTCTTCGGCGGCGACCTCCCCGCCGCGCAGATAGACACCTCGCAGGAAGGCACCATCAAGTGGTGAGCCGGAGGCCGGGGGCTGGTTGCTAAAGGCCAGGGGGCCGGTTAACGCCGCCGTCGCCGAAGGGCGCCATTCACGCCGGCCGGGGCCTGACCAGCCTCCAGTCTCCGGCCCCCGGCCTCCGGCCTTCGGCCTCTTTTTTTTCTTGTCTCACACCGCACGCGGCGTTAGAATCTCGCAAGTTTTTCCCAGCCCCACACGATTCGTCCGGTGCTTCGGGGGCCGCCTTCCGCGCGGGCCCGCCGGGCGCGTGCGCGGGCAAACGTCAACCACGAGGGCTCAAAGCCCGGGAGAGAACATGCGTAGTAAACCCTTGCTAACGTTAATCGCCGGCGCGGCGCTGGGCCTCTCGGCCGCCGGCTGCGACGGCGGCGCCGACAACACGAACGCCAACGCCAACGCCAACCGCGCGGCCAACGCCAACGCCGCGACGCCCGCCGCCACCGCGACCCCGGCCGGCGGCGCCTACAACCGCAACTACAACTCGAAGGAAGACTACAAGAAGGACGAGGCCAACTACCGCGCCGAGGCGAAGAACGCCGGCTCGTCCATCGGCTCCGGCCTCGAAGACGGCTGGATTCACCTCAAGGTGCGCGCCGCGCTCGCCGCCGTGGACGACCTGAGGGACTCGACCATCAACGTGGACGTGGACAACAACGTCGTCACCCTGCGCGGCTCGGTCGCCAACGCCGCCTCGAAGAAGGCGGCCGAGGACGCCGCCAAGAAGGTGGACGGCGTCAAGAGCGTCACCAACAAGCTCGAAGTCAAGGCCGACGGCTCCTCGAACTCGAACAAGGGCGGCAACTCCAACGCCGGCGCCGCCAACACGAACAAGAAGGGCTGAAGGGGGAAGGCAGTAGACAGTAGGCAGTAGACAGCAGGGCTCCGCCGCCCGGAGGTTGACGGCGACACCCTGACGATTCGACTAAGGAAGGTCTTTCTACTGACTACTGACTACTGTCTACTGCCTGCTCCCTTCTGAAACTTTTCCCCCGCGGCTCCCGTAGCAGCACTCGCGCCGCCACGTTCGGCGGCGCACAACTTCCCGAGTCTTAAACGTCACAATCCGGCGCGCGACCTTCCCGCGGACGGGGGCCCCTCGGAGCCCCGCGCCCGCGCACGGCGCGCGAGTCTTCCAGAAGTCTCTCGGCAGGAGACCACCCATGCGACTCTCTCAAGCTAGAACTCTCGCCTTCGCGGCGGCCGCGCTCGCCGCCGCCGCCGCGTGGCTCGCGGCCCCTTCGGGAGCGCAGCGCGCGCGCCCCGGCGGCGGCGTGGACGTTTACGCCATCACGGGCGCGCGCGTCGTCACCGTCTCCGGCGCGACCATCGAGCGCGGGACGGTCGTCATCCGCGACGGCCTCATCGCCGCCGTCGGCGCGAACCTACCCGCGCCGCCCGACGCCCGCACCATCGACGGCGCGGGGCTCACCGTCTACCCCGGCCTCATCGACGCCAGCACCACGCTCGGCATCCCGCGCCCCAGCCCGACGCCCGCGCAGGGCGGGGGCGGCGGCGGCGGCGGCGGACTCGCCGCGCTCTTCGCGGCGCAGAACGCGCCCTCGGCCGTCTCGCCCAACTCGACGCAGTTGCCCGGCCTCCAGCCCGAGATACTCGCGGCCGACATCATCCGGCCGGGCGGCCCCGAGATGGAGGCGGCGCGCAACGCCGGCATCACCGCCGCGCAGACCGCGCCGCGCGGCAACGTCTTTCTGGGACAGTCGGCCGTCATCAACCTCGCGGGCGACTCGCCGCAGGCGATGATCGTGCGCTCGCCCGTCGCGCTCTACGTCGGGCTGAACCCCATCGGGCAGGGCCAGTACCCCGGCTCCCTGATGGGCGTCTACTCTTCGGTGCGGCAGATGCTTCTGGACGCGCGCCGCTTCCGCGAGGCCAACGAGATTTACGAGCGCAACCCGAGGGGGCTGCGCCGCCCCGAGCACGACAAGTCGCTCGCGGCGCTGCTGCCCGTGCTCGCGCGCCAGGTCCCCGTAGTGATGCAGGCCGACCGCGTGCGCGAGATAGAGCGCGCGCTCGACATCGCGCAGGAGTTCAACCTCCAGCTCGTCGTCAACGGCGGCATGGAGGCCGACCGCGTCGCCGCGCGCCTGAAGGCGGCGAACGTGCCCGTCCTGCTCTCGCTCAACTTCCCGCGCCGCTCGGCCGCGGCCTCGCCCGAGGCCGACCCCGAACCCCTGCGCATCCTGCGCGAGCGGGTCGAGGCCCCGAAGACGGCGGGGCGTCTGGCCGCCGCGGGCGTCCGCTTCGCCTTCCAGTCGGGCGGGATGACGACGCTGACCGACTTCCTCTCCAACGCGTCGAAGGCCGTCGACGCCGGGCTCCCGCGCGAAGAGGCCGTGCGTGCCCTGACGCTGAGGCCGGCCGAGATTCTCGGCGTCTCGAACCAGCTCGGCTCCATCGAGGTCGGCAAGATAGCCAACCTGACCGTCACGCGCGGCGACCTCTTCGCGCGCGACCGCCGCATCACGCACCTCTTCATCGACGGCCGGCAGATCGAGGTGCGTGCGCCGGCCGCGCCCGGCGGCGGGCCCGCCGCCGCGGCCGGGGCCTCTGGCACCTGGACGCTCAACGTCGCGCTCGGCGGCTCGGGCAACGAGCGGCAGGAGATGACGGCGACGCTCACGCTCCAGCAGCAGGGCGACCGCCTGACGGGCTCGCTCCAGGGACAGCTCGGCTCGGGCACCATCGCCACCGGCACCCTCACGGGCTCGGACATCAACTTCACCGTCCCCGTCACGCTGCCCGCGCCGGCCAGCCAGACGACCGACGCCATCTTCACGGGGACGCTCTCAGGCAACGAGATGCGCGGCACCGTGCAGGTCGTCGGCCGCGGGCCCGGCACGTTCACCGGCTCGCGCGCGGGCGCCCCGGCCCCCGCCGCCGCACCGCCCAACGCGCAGCCCTCGGCGCCCCCCGGCACGCGACCCCAGCAGACGCCCGGCGGCCGCCCCGGCGAGGGCGAGGCGCGGCCGCGCCCGTCGCCCACCCCGCCGCCCGGGCAGGGCACGACGCCGCCGGCGGGGGGGAACGACTTTACGGCCTCGAACTGACTCCGGAGAAACGTATGAAGAGACTTTTGACACTCGCCATCATGTTCGCGGCCGCCTGCGCCACCGCGCAGGCGCAGCCGCGCGGCACGCAGTCGCGCGGGACACCCCCGGCGGCGGGCGCGTCGTCGGGCGCGCCCGCCGCGCAGGACACGCTCATCCGCAACGCCACGGTGCTCACCGCCTCGCACGGCACGCTGGAGCGCACGGACGTACTCATCCGCGGCGGCAAGATCGCCGCCGTCGGCCCGAACCTCAAGGCGCCCGAGGGCGCGCGCGTCATCGACGCCACCGGCAAGTACGTCATCCCCGGCATCATCGACGCGCACTCGCACTCGATGATGGACGGCTCGGTCAACGAGTGCACGCGCTCCGTCACCTCGATGGTGACGACGCGCGACATACTCAACCCGACGGCCGTCAACATCTACCGCGAGCTGGCCGGCGGCACGACGGGCGCGCTCCTGCTGCACGGCTCGTGCAACGCCATCGGCGGGCTCTCCACGACCGTCAAGTTCAAGTGGGGTCACCCGGCCGCCGACTTCCCCGTCCCCGGCGCCCCGCCCGGCATCAAGTTCGCCCTCGGCGAGAACCCGAAGCGGACGAACTTCGGCGGCGTCGCCGGCCTCCAGCCGCGCTACCCGGCGACGCGCATGGGCGTCGAAGAGACCATCCGCGACGCCTTCACGCGCGCGCGCGACTACAAGAAGGACTGGGACGACTACCGGGCCGCCACGGGGCGCGGCGAGAAGAACCTCATCCCGCCGCGCCGCGACCTGGAGCTTGAGCCGCTCGTCGAGATACTCGAAGGCAAACGCTTCGTCCACTCGCACTGCTACCGCGCCGACGAGATACTGATGCTGATTAACGTCGCCGACGAGTTCGGCTTCAAGGTGCGCACGTTCCAGCACGTCCTCGAAGGCTACAAGGTGGCGGCCGAGATAGCGCGCCACGGCGCGGGCGCCTCGACCTTCACGGACTTCTGGGGCTACAAGATGGAGGCGTACGACGCCATCGCCTACAACGCCGCCGTCATGGCGCGCCACGGCATCATCACCTCCGTCAACTCCGACTCGGACGAGCGCGCGCGCCGCCTCAACATCGAGGCCGCGAAGACGATGCGCTACGGCGGGCTGACCGAGGAGGAGGCCCTGCGCCTCATCACGCTCAACCCCGCCATCCAGCTCGGCATCGACAAGCGCACCGGCTCGATAGACGTGGGCAAGGACGCCGACCTCGCCGTCTGGAGCGCGCACCCCTTCTCCGTCTACGCGCACGTCGAGCAGACCTTCGTCGACGGCGAGCTGCTCTTCGACCGCGCGGCCGACATCGCGCGCCGCCCCGCCCTCGAAGCCGAGAGAAGACAGTTGGAGCAGGCCGAGGCCAACCGCGCGCCCGCGCAGGGCGGGACGGCGCCGCGCACGCCGCCTTCCATCCGCCGCGCCTACACCGAGGACGACGACGTGCAAGACCAGCAGGAGGAGAACCGGCGATGAAGAAGAAGAGACTCTACACGCTGCCCTGCGCCCTGCTCGCCGCCGCCCTCTGCGCGCTCCCGCTCGCGGGCCCCGCGCGCGCGCAGGACATCGACAAGCCCGACCCGCAGATGACGAACACGCCCGCGCCCACCTACGTCATCCGCGGCGCGCGCGTCGTCACCGTCTCCGGCGCCGACATCGAGAACGGCACGGTCGTCATCTCGGGCGGGCGCATCGCGGCGGTCGGCGCGGGCGTCTCGGCCCCGGCGGGCGCGCAGGAGATCGACGGCCGGGGCTTGACCGTCTACCCGGGCATGATCGACCTCGGGACGAACATGGGGCTGGCGGAAGTCCCGACGGGCGCGCCCGGCACGATGGACACGCAGGAGCTGGGCGACATGAACCCGAACGCGGCGGCCATCTGGGCCGTCAACCCGCACAGCTCGCACATCGCCGTCACGCGCGTCGAGGGCGTCACCTCGGTGCTCACGATGCCCTCGGGCGGGACCGTCTCGGGGCAGGCGGCCTTCATCAACCTCGCCGGCACGAGCCCGCGCGAGATGGCCGTCGCGCCGACGGCCGCGCTCGTCGTCAACTTCCCGGCCATCGGCGGCGGGGGCGGCTTCGCGGCCGTCCTCGCCGCGCAGCAGGGCATCACGCAGGACGCCCTCTCACAGCGCGAACGCCGCGTCGAGGAGATGCGCCGCATGTTCCGCGACGCCGAAGCCTACGGCCGCGCGCAGGACGCCTACGCCAAAGACCCGAAGGCGGTGCCGCGCCCGCCGACCGACCTGCGGCTGGCGGCGCTCGTCCCTTACGCGCGCGGCGAGCGCCCCGTCATCTTCCGCGCCGAGCGCGACCGCGACATCCGCGCCGCCGTCCGCTTCGCAGAGGAGATGAGGCTCAAGCCCGTCATCATCGGCGGCAGCGAGTCGGGGCGCTCCGCGCAGTTCCTCAAAGAGCACAACGTGCCCGTCATCCTCGACAGCGTGCTCAACATGCCTTTGCGCGAGGACGACCCTTACGACTCGCTCTACGAGAACGCCTCGAAGCTCCAGGCGGCGGGCGTCCGCTTCTGCATCTCGACGGGCGACTCGGGCGCGCACGTCCGCGACCTGCCGTTCCACGCCGGGATGGCCGCCGCCTACGGGCTGCCCCCGGCGGAGGCGCTCAGGGCCGTCACCATCTACCCGGCGCAGATACTCGGCGTCGCCGACCGCGTCGGCTCCGTCGAGCAGGGCAAGATCGCCAACCTCGTCGTCACCGACGGCGACATCCTTGAGGCGCGCACGCACGTCCGCCGCCTCTTCATCGCCGGCCGCGACATCCCGCTCGTCAGCCGCCACACAATCCTCTACGACCAGTTCAAAGACAGGAAGTAGGCGGCAGGCAGTGGGCAGTTGGCACTTGGGGCAAGCAACACGGCTGAACAAAATCGGGGGAGGCGAGATTAATAACTCGCCTCCCCCGTTTCATTCGGGCCGCTTTCTGGTGAAGGCCCCTTTTCTTCAACTGCTTATTGCCTACTGTTTTTACAACCTGCTCGCAAGCGAATTGCAACCAACGGCGGTGCCCTTTTCTCTTATCGTCCACCGGAACAAAAAAATCACTGCCCCGACAACCCGACAAGTGTCTGTAAAGCGCCTCGCCACAGGACCCACGCCGTTGTCTCAAGGTCGCAGTGAATCACCATTCCGGCAGTTGAGGGAGAGGGATAAAATCATGAAGACTTCCAACACACTACGCAGCCTTGTGGCGGCATGCGCCCTGGCGCTGGCCGCGGCGCCCGTCGCGCTCGCACAGACCTCCGACAACACTTCTTCGCGCCCGGCCGCCTCGGTCGCCTCCGGCCAGAAGGCGAAGCTGCGCGGCGCCATCGTCCGCCGCGGCTCCGACTCCTTCGTCATCCAGGACGACGTGAGCGGCGCGCAGACGACCGTCATCCTGAACGACCGCACGAGCGTCAAGACCAAGGGCGGCTTCCTCGGCGGCGGCACGCGCTACGCGCTGACCTCCGTCACCCGCGGCCTCCACGTCGAGGTCGAGGGGCGCGGCGACGCCTCCGGCAACCTCGTCGCCGAGAAGGTGCGCTTCACCGACGCAGACCTGCGCGCCGCGCGCACGCTCGAAGCCAACATCGTGCCCGTCGAGGGGCGCGTCGGCACGGCCGAGGGGCGCATCGGCGAGGTCGAGCAGAACGCGCAGCGCATGTCGGGCCAGTTGGACGAGCTGGCCGCGGTCTCGAACGCCGCCGCGGGCGGCGCCGTCAAGGCTCAGGAGACGGCCGACCAGGCCGTCTCGGGCGTACAGGTCGCCAACGAGCGCATCAACAGCATCGACGAATACACGCCCGAGCAGAGCATCAAGGTCAACTTCAAGCTCCGCAGCGCCGCGCTCACGCCCGAGGCCAAGACCGCGCTCGACCAGGTGGCCGAGTACGCCAAGAACGCGAAGGGCTTCCTCATCGAGGTGACCGGCTACGCCTACGAGTCGAAGGACAAGAACGTCAACCGCAACTTGAGCGAGCAGCGCGCCGAGTCGGTCGTGCGCTACCTCGTCGAGAACCACAACATCCCCGTCCGCCGCATCCTGACGCCCTTCGGCTTCGGCGCGAAGAACCCCGTCGCCGACAACACCACGCGTGAGGGGCGCGCCGAGAACCGCCGCGCCGAAGTGCGCGTCCTCGTCAACCGCGGCCTCAACGGCACGCCTGGCGACGGCACCAAGGTTTCCGCCGCCACCAAGCCGTAGTAAAAGTCAGAAGTAAAAATCAGGCGGATAAGAGGCGGGG
>DASVWB010000162.1:0-16362 GCA_036389815.1 Pyrinomonadaceae bacterium
ACGACCTACCGGCTCCAGTCGCGCGGCGGCAAGGGCGTCATCAACATGAAGACGACCGACAAGACCGGCAAGGTCGTCGCCGTCTTCCCCGTGGACGAGGAGTCGGAGTTGATGATCATCACCAAGCAGGGCAAGCTCATCCGCATCGAGGCCAACGAGATTCGCAAGACCGGCCGCGGCGCGCAGGGCGTGCGCCTCATCAAGACCGACGGCGGCGACAAGGTCACCTCGGCCTCGCTGCTCGACCCTTCGCAGCAGGAGGAGGCCGTCGAGGCTTAAGCGGGCCGGCGGGGGCGTGAAAAGAGGGCGGCGGGCTGAAGGTTATTTCAGCCCGCCGCCCTCTTACATTAACCGCGTACGACGCCGCTCAGCGCTCGTTGGCGGCATACATCGCGTACAGGATGAGCAGCGTGACGGCGGCCCCGATGCCGACGCCGATGACGATCTTGGTGCCGGTCGAGAGGTTGTTGCCCTGCGCCTTCTTGACCTGCGAGTACTCGACGGTGGTCGTCGTGCCCGCGGCGTCGGTGACGGCGAAAGTAGCCGCGCCCGCCTCGCTCACGTAGCCTTCGAGCTTCGTCCTGTCGCGCAGCTCCAGCCTCACGCGCGCGTCCGCGCCGGTGCCCAGCTTGGCGACCTGCGCGCGCACCTTCTCGGCGCGCCGCGAGTCGTTCTCCGCCTTCCCACCGGCGAGGGCGGGGACGGCCGCGGCCTGCAACAGCAGCGCCGATAGTATGACGGAACAGAGTTTCTTAAACATGCTTCTTCCTTCTCCCGTGAATCTTCAAAGTAGGTATTGCGCCGTGACGGCCCGACGCCCTCAAGCGTCGGCGACACCTTCTGCAAGAGCGGTGCCGCCGGCCCGCGGGTGCGCGGGGCGGGGTTTTCGTCGCCCCACGGTCTTCGGGATGCAGGAAGAATCCGGCAGGTGTCGGGCGGCGGCTGCACGGAGAGGACGCGCGGCGTAGGGCACGAGGGTCGGAAGTCGAGCAAGAGAGTTTAGACCGCGGGGACACGGGGGCGCGGCCCGAAGAATTTGAAATCTCAAATTTGAGATTTCAAATTGCTTTTAGCCGCGCCCCCGCGCTTCAAACTCTCTTCACTCTTCCCCGGGAATACGGAATCGGTCTCCGGCGCTCACGGCTTCGGAAGCTCGATGGGCTTGCCGGTCATGAGCGTGGGCGCGCCGGCGCGGCGCAGCGCCTCGTTGAGCGGCGGCACGGCGTCGCCCAAGAATTTGTTGACCTCGCCCACCTTCGCGTCGAACTCCTTCTGCAGGTCGCCGTAGAGTTCGCGCGCCGCGGGCGTCGGCCCGGCGTTCGCGCCGTCGAGCGTGAAGAAGAGGCCGCCGATGCGGTCGACGAGCTGCGCGCGCCCCTCGAAGCCGAGGCCGCCCTCGGGCTGCGCCAGCTTGTTCTGCAACTCCTCGACGCGCTTCTTCTGCGCCGCGAGCTGGTCGGACAGCGACTTCGGCACGTCGGCCGCGCCCAGGCGGTCGCGCACCGTGCGCTCGACGAACTCTATCTGGCCCTTGAGGCTGTCGAGCGTCCGCAGCGCGTTGTTCGTCGCCGTCTGCATGTCGCGCAGCCGCAGCATCATGTCGAGCGTCTCGCGCAGCTCCGAGGCCGGCACGCTCACCGTCGGGTCTAAGCGCACCTCGACCTTCCGCTCGTAGGACTTGTCGCCGACCATGAGGCGAACCGTGTAGGTGCCCGGCAGCACCTGCGGCCCGCGCGGGCCGCCGGTGAACTGCGTCTCCTCGTCCGTGGGCGGGCGGCGCACCTGCGGCCCGCCGTAGCGCAGGTTCCAGTTGACGCGGTTGAGGCCGCGCTCCTTCGCCAGATTCTCTATCTCGGAAATCATCTTGCCGGCGGCGTCGAGAATCTGGAGCCTGACCTTCGTCTTGTCGTCGGGCTTCGACTTCAGGTAGTAGCTGACGAGCGCGCCGTAGGGCGGGTTCTGCCCGGCGAAGGGCTTGTCGCCGACGCCGTAGCGCGTCATGCGCGTCGCGTAGCGCAGGGCGGGCCGGATGTCGAAGAGGTGCACGTCCTCGCGCGCGACCTCGGGCGTCATCTGCTGGACGGGCGTCGCGTCGTCGAGCACGTAGATGCTGCGGCCGTGCGTGGCGATGATGAGGTCGTTGTCGCGCGGGTGGACGATGATGTCGTGGACGGCGACCGCCGGGAGGTTCTTCAGCGCGAGGCTCGTCCAGTTGCCGCCGCCCGTGTACGAGGCGTAAAGCCCCAGCTCCGTCCCGGCGTAGAGGAGCCGCGGGTTCTTCGGGTCTTCGCGCACGACCCAGACGTAGGCGTTCGCCGGCAGGTTGCCGGTGATGTTCTGGAAGGTGCGGCCGCCGTCCGCCGTCTTGAAGACGTAAGGGCGGCGGTCGTCGAGCTGGTGTCGGTCGAAGGAGACGTAAGTCAGGTCGGCGTCGGAGCGCGAGGGCTCGAC
The DNA here is from genome assembly GCA_036389815.1 of Pyrinomonadaceae bacterium. GTDB lineage: Bacteria > Acidobacteriota > Blastocatellia > Pyrinomonadales > Pyrinomonadaceae > QHXN01. The sequence goes on from DASVWB010000162.1 coordinate 2,452, forward strand.
GTGCGAGACGGCCGAGTTGGCCGCGAGCCCCGGCACGTTCCCGACGAGGTTGCGCCAGTTCTTCCCGCCGTCGGTCGTCAACTGCAAGTTGCCGTCGTCCGTCCCCGCCCAGATCGTGCCGGCGCGCAGGGGCGACTCGGCGATGCTGATGATGGTCGTGTGGTACTCCGCGCCCGTGTTCTCGAAGGCGACGGGGCCGCCCGCCGACTTCTGCTTCGCCTTGTCGTTCGTCGTCAGGTCGGGGCTGATGGCCGCCCACGACTTGCCGAAGTCCGTCGACCTGAAGAGCACGCTGCCGCCGAGGTAGACGGTGTTCTTGTCGTGCGGGCTCGGGACGAGGGGCGAGTTCCAGTTGAAGCGGTACTTGGCGAACTCCGCCGGGCCGCCGTCGTCGCCCATGTAGGGGACGACCAACTGCTGCTCGCGCGTGCGCATGTCTGTGCGGACGACGTTGCCGCCCTGCGACTCAGAGAGGTAAAGCTCGGGGTCGTCGGCGTGGTTGAGGACGTAGAAGCCGTCGCCGAAACTGATCATCCGCCAGTCGTCGTTCTGGATGCCGACGGGCTCGCGCGTGCGCGCCGGGCCCGTCCAGGTGCCGTTGTCCTGCAACCCGCCCATCACGTAATAGAAGGGCTGACGGTTGTCGGCGTGTATCTGGTAGAACTGCCCCCACGGGAAGTTGTTGACGTACTCCCACGTCTCGCCGCCGTCGTAGGTGACGGCCGTGCCGCCGTCCTGCCCGTTCCAGAGGCGCTTCGGGTTCTCGGGGTCTATCCAGAGGGCGTGGAAGTCGACGTGGATGCGCCCCGTGATGTTGCGGAACGTGCGCCCGCCGTCCACCGAGACGAAGAGGCTCGAAGCGACGGCGTAGACGCGGTTCTCGTTCCGGGGGTCGACGCGGACGTGCGTGTAGTAGAAGCCGCGCGAGACGATGGAGGTCTGCTTCGAGACGTTGCGCCACGTCTCGCCGCGGTCGTCCGAGCGCCAGAGCGTCCCCTCCTTCGCCTCCGTGATGGCGTAGACGACCGAGGGGTTGGAGTGCGCGACCGCCACGCCGATGCGCCCGACGACTTTCGGCAGGCCGCCTTCGAGCTTCTTCCACGTCCGCCCGCCGTCGATGGAACGGAAGAGCCCGCCCTTGTCGTCGCCCGAGGTGTGCCCCCAAGGCGTGCGGCGGAACTTCCACATCACGGCGTAGACGACGTTCGGGTTCGAGGGGTCGATGTCCATGTCGGCGACGCCGTGCTCGGCGTCCACGTAGAGCGTCTTCTGCCACGTGCGCCCGCCGTCGGTCGTCATGAAGACGCCGCGCTCCTCGTTCGGGCCGTAGGCGTGCCCCTGCGCGCCGACGAAGACCACGTCGGGGTTGCGCGGGTGGACGATGATCTTCGAGACGTGCAGCGTGTCGCGCAGCCCCGTGTGCTGCCACGTCCGGCCGCCGTCCGTTGACTTGTAGACGCCGTCGCCGAAGCTCACCGAGTTGCGCACGGCCGACTCGCCCGCGCCGAGCCAGACGACCTCGGGGTTGCCCGGCTCCAGCGCGATGTCGCCGATGGAGATTGAGCCCTGGCGCTCGAAGAGCGGCGTCCAGCGCACGCCGCCGTTCGTCGTCTTGAAGAGGCCGCCCGAGGCCGTCGCCACGTAGACGACGTTCGGGTTGCCGGGGACGCCCTCCACGTCCGAGACGCGCCCGCCCATGTTGGCCGGGCCGATGGAGCGCCACTCCAGGCGCTCGAAGGATTTCGTCTCGGTGGTCGCGTCTTCGGGGTGCTCGGGCGAAGGCTGTGCGGCCGGCGTCGCCTGCTGCTGCTGCGCGGCGGCGGCCAGGGTCAGCCACGCGGCGCAGGCGAGCGAGGCGAGCGCGCGGGCGAGGGGCGGCGTGTGCTTGGGCATCGGTGGGCTCCGGTTTTTCGTGCGAACGGTTTCGGTAGAGCGGTTGGGGCCGCAGCATAACCCGGCGGCGGGTCGCGCGTCCACACCACAGAGCGGGCGCGCGGAGCCGGAGTGGGAGCCGGTTCCTTTAGCCGGGGTCGTGTGATAAGTTATGCGGCGAAGTGCGGGGGCGTCCCGCGACCCGCGCCTCCCCCCGCGCGCCTTTCCGCGACCGGCACCGAGTCGCTTACACCGCGTGCCTCCCCGCACAGCACCGAACGCCGAAGGAGACCTGAAGGATGAAGAGACACCCCGCCCGCTACTACACCCGAGCCCTACTCGCCTGCCTCCTCGCCGCCGCCGCCTGGGGCGCCGCCGCCGCGCCGCCGCCGCGCGCGCGCGCGGCCGACAAGCTCAGGCCCGAGGAGATCGTCGCCAAGCACCTCGAAGCCGTCGGGGCGGCCGAGACCCGCGAGTCCGTCACGAGCCGCATGATCTTGGGGACGGTGGTCGCCACCTTCCGCTCCCCCGCGGCCGGGCAGGTCGGCGGGCGCGCGGTGCTGGCCTCGAAGCGCGAGATGAACGTCATCGGGATGGCCTTCCCCGACAACCCCAACTACCCGCAGGAGAAGGTCGGGTACGACGGCAAGGACGTCTCGGCCAGCTACGTGCAGCCGGGGCTGCGCTCGACGCTGGGCGAGTTCCTCCTGAGCAACAAGGGCGTCGTCAAACAGGGGCTGCTCGGCGGCGCGCTCTCGGCCTCGTGGCCGCTGTTCGGCCCGGCCGAGAGGATGGGCAAGCTTGAGTCGGGCGGCACCAAGACCCTCAACGGCCGCCCGGCCTACGAGGTGAAGTACTTCCCGCGCGGCGGCTCCGACCTGCGCGTCAGCCTCTTCTTCGACGCCGAGACGTTCCAGCACGTCCGCACCGAGTACACGCGGACGACGGCCGCCCAGATGGGCCCGACGCCCGAGGCCTCGGCGCAGCAGTCCGAGGCGCGCTACAAGATGGTCGAGGAGTTCTCCGACTTCCGCAGGGAGGGGGGGCTGTCGCTGCCGCACGGCTACAGGCTCTCGCTGGAGATACGCTCCGGGGCCAGGTCGTTCACCGCCGAGTGGGCGGTGACCCTGACGCAGTTCGCCTTCAACCAGAAGATCGCGCCCGAGGTGTTCGACGTGGACGACAAGTAGGCCGCGCGTCCGACGGGCGAAAAAAAGAAGGGCGTCACCCCCGCGGGGGTGACGCCCTTTTAAGTTCGCCGGCCGCCCGGCTTAGAACTCGAAGCGCGCGCCGAACTGGACGACGCGCTGGGCGCCGTTCGACGTGAAGGTCGAGGTGATGCGCCCGAAGTTCGCGCTGTTGATGCTGGAGTTGGTGCCGAACTGGGTGAAGAAGAAGTTCGCCCGGTTCAGCACGTTGAACGCCTCGGCGCGGAGCTGGAGGCGGGTGTTCTCCGTGATGCGGATGTTCTTGATGAGCGAGGCGTCCCAGTTGAAGTAGAGCGGCCCGTTCAGGAACGCGCGCTCCAGCCCGCTGGTCTCGCCCGGCACGTTGTTGAAGAAGACCTGGCCCGCGAAGGTGGACTCGCCGAAGCCGCGCGCGCCGCGCCCCGTGGCGCCGCCGGTCAGGAGGTCGGAGCAGCGGCCGGCCGAGAGCGCCTCGTGGTTGAGGTCGATGGCCGCCGGGTTGATGAAGTAGACGCCGCACGGCGTCCGGTAGATGCCGACGAGGTCCTTCAGCTCCTGCTTCGACAGGTTCGTCAACGCCGTCTGGCGGCCGTTGCGGCGCGTGAACGTGCCGCGCGGGTCGATGATCGAGATGGGCGCGCCCGTCGAGGCCTGGATGATCGAGGTGACCTGCCAGCCGCCGAAGATGCGGTCCACCGCGCCGCCCTCGTTCAGCCAGTGCTTGCCGCGGCCGAAGGGCAGCTCGTAGATCATGTTGAAGTTGAAGACGTGCGTCGAGTCGTAGTCCGCGCGCGAGTATTCGAGTTCCGGAATCCTGTTGGTCAGGTTCGGCTCGAAGTTCGTCTGCCCCACGCCCGAGGCGTTCGTCAGCGTCTTCTGGAAGGTGTAGTTCGCCTGGAGGTGCAGCCCCTGCGTGAAGCGGCGGCGCAGCTCGACCTGGAGCGAGTTGTAGCGGTACTTGCCCGCGTTCGTCAGCAGGTCGATGGCGCCGGCGTTCGGGTTCGGCAGGAAGAACTTGCTGAACGCCTGCGAGGCGGCCGTGCCGAAGGTCGTCGGCGCGGAGATGTAAGAGGTGGCCAGCGAGGCGGGCTCGCCGGCGCGCAGCGCGTTGAGCACGGTCGTGTTGGTCAGGAAGCCGCCGCTCGGGAGCGTCGGGAAGACCGTCAGCGGCACGCTGCCCGGGATGGCCGGGTTGAAGGCCGCGTTGGTGCACTTGTCGATGGGCCTGCCCGTGCCGGGCAGCGTCGCGCCCTGCGCGATGCAGTTGTTGCGCGCGCGGACGAAGTCGGCGACGAAGCCGTTCTCGAAGATGTTGGCCTCGTTGATGTCGATGCCGCGCACGAGGTTGTCGGCCTTGCCGCCGACGTAGCGGATTTCGAGCGCCGTCTGGAAGCCGATCTCGCGCTGGATGCCGATGTTCCACTCCTGGGTCATCGGGACCTGGAGGTTCGGGTCGACGGCGAAGACCGTGCCGAAGTTGTTGCCCGCGGCCGCGTTGCCGGCGGCGAAGTTGCGCGGGATGGTGTTGACCGGCGGCGGCACGACGAACAGCGGCTGGCCGAGGCGGTTGCCCGAGGCCGTGCCGACGAGGAAGGCCCTCGCCGTCGAGATGCCGGAGTTGCCGCCCTGCGCGTTGTCGGGGGCGCGGATGAACTCGTCGTTGACGTAGCTGATGCGGTAGCCGCCGCGCACCACCGTGCGGCCGTCGTGGCCGAAGACGGGGCCGAGGAAGGCGTTCTCGAACTGCGGCGTCCAGGCGAAGCTGACGATCGGCGCGACGTTGTCCTTGTCGGTCTTGTAGAACCGGTTGCCGCCGGCGTTGTGGCCGATGAAGTCGACCGTGCCGTTCGGGTCGAGCAGCGAGGCGATGAGGTTGTCGCCGAGGACGGGCTCGAGCGCGAACCCGTTCCGCTCGCGCAGCGCCGTGTAAAGCTCGTAGCGCGCGCCGATGTTGAGCGTCAGGCGCGGCGTGACGCGCCACTGGTCGCTGAAGTAGAGGCCGTAGTTCTCGAAGTCGAAGAGCTGCCGGTTGGTCGCGCCCGGGACGAAGCCGGACGTGGAGCTGACCTGGTTGAAGGTCTGGTCGACGCGCCCCGCGACGCCGCCGAGCAGCCCGAGCAGGGCGTTGGCGGTGGCGAGCTGCGCGGTGCTGATGCCGCCGGCGAACTGGCTGGCCGCGAGCTGGCCGGTCGTGCCGTTGAGCTGGAGCGAGTAGCGCGGCACCACGTCGAAGGAGGCGAAGCTGTTCACGCGGAAGTAGTTCCCCGTCGCGCCGAAGCGGAACGAGTGGTCGCCGCGGTTGTAGTTCGCGTTGTCGCTGATGGTGTAGGTGTCGGACTTGCGCCCCTGCGGCTGGAAGGTCGTCTCCGGGCTGGAGATGAGCGGCAGCGTGAGCGTGAAGTCCTGCGGCGCGTTGATCGGGTCGAAGGTCAGGTTGCTCAGGAAGAAGCCGCCGCGCAGCTCGTTGGTGAAGCTGCCCGAGGGCGTCCAGCGCCAGCCCGTGGAGAGGAAGTCCCTGGTCGCCGGCTGGACGACGAGCGGGGCGGGGCTGAACCCGCTGGCCTGGTCGGGACGGTCGTTGTCCTCGGTGCCGCGGGAGTAGATGAAGTTGAAGCTGTTGCGCGACGTGGCGTCAACGTCGAAGCGCATCGTGAGGTTGTCGCGGTCGACGTTGTTCGAGACGTTGAGCCGGAAGCCGGTCGTGTTGAGCTGGTCGCCCGCGTCGGTCGTGTTGCCCTGCGTGGGGATCAGGTCGAGGACGCGGCTCTGGACGAGCGGGTTGATGCCGTTGATGCCGAGGCTCGGGCCGAAGGCCGTGAGGAGGTTGATCGTGCGCCGGTTGCCGGACGAGTCGGTGTAGGTGAAGACGCCGGAGCGCGCCGACGGCGTGAGGATCGTCTTGAGCGCGGCCGACTTCTGGCGCTGGCGGAACGCCTCGTAGTTGGCGAAGAAGAAGCCCTTGTCGCGCCACGTCACGGGGCCGCCCTCGCCGAAGTGGGGCAGCGGCATCGGGCCGCCGATCTTGCCGCCGATCTGGTTGCGGTTCAGGAACGGGGCCTCGTTGCTGAAGAACGGGCGGCTGGCGACCTTGTTGTTGCGGTTGAAGGCGAAGACCGCGCCGTGGTAGTCGCTCGTGCCGCGCGGCGTGGCCACCTGCACCTGCGACGCGCCGTAGCCGGACTCGGCGCCGGCGTTCGACGACGTGAGCGTGAACTCGCTGATGTCGTCGACGCCCGGGCGCTGCGGGGCGAAGTCGGTCGCGTTCGAGCGGATGTAGTTGTCCTGGATGTTGATGCCGTCGCGCGTGATGTTGGTGAAGGACGTGCGCTGGCCGTTGATGGCGGTGTTGGTCGCGCCGTTCGACGAGGTGCCCGCCTGGAGCGTGATGAGGGCCAGCGGGTTGCGGCCGTTGAGCGGCAGCTCGGTGATCTGGCGCGAGCTGACCGTGTTGCTCAGCTCGGCCGTCGTCGAGTTGAGCACGTCGGCGCCGGCGACGACCGTCACCTCTTCCTTGATGTCGCCCGCTTCGAGCGTCGAGTTGAGCGCGTACTCGCGGCCGACGTCGATCTTGACGTTGGTGGCGGTGAAGGTCTTGAAGCCGGGGGCCGTGATCTTCACCGTGTAGGTGCCGACCTCGACCGACGTGAGGGCGAAAGCGCCCTCCTCGTTCGTGACTAGTGTCCTCTCCCTGCCGGTCTGGTTGTCGATCACCGTCACGGTAGCGCCGGCGATGACGCCGTCCGTGCTGGAGACCGTCCCGACCAGGCGGCCGGCACTAGATTGCGCGAAGGCCGACGCGGTCAGCAGACACAACGCCAGCAGGGCAATCACGCCTCTCTTCATAGTTCTCTGGGCTCCTTATTCTTTAGAAACTCTGGTCAAGCCACGCACACAGGCCCGGGGCAGGTTAATTAGCGGCTTCAACTTGTTGGAATTGGACCGGTAATTCAGGTGCGGGACTGCAATTAATGTCAGACTCGTGTGAGGTTGCAAGACGTATGCCGGGGGCGGGCGCGAGCCGGGCGCGCCGGGAAAGGCCGAACTACCGAGCTTAACCGGGGGCGGGTTTAGTCCGCGCGGCCGTTCGTCCAAATTCTCGGATATTCCGATTTTGATTCTTGGATTTTTCTACACCCCGGCTGACGTTTCCGGACCGCCGCGGGCGGTAAAAAAGGCGCAGCGCGGGCCGCCCGAAGGCGGGCCCGCGCCGCGGTTGACGGATAGCGCTCGCCCCGCGCGGGGCGCCCTAGAAGTTGAGCCTCATGACGAACTGCACCATCCGCGCGCCGGGGTCGTTCGTGGTCGAGATGTCCTGGTAGGCGGAGGTCGTGCGCCCGAAGGCGGTGTTGGAGAAGTTGGTCACGGAGGACGTGTCGTTGGCGGCGCTGCCGACCTTGAAGTTGATGTTGTTGAAGGCGTTCAGCAGCTCGGTGCGGAACTCCAGGTTGGCCGTCTCGGTGAACCTGATCTTCTTGACGATGCTCAGGTCCCAGCGGTTGAACTTCGGCCCGTAGAGCACGAGGTTGGTGAAGCCGCACTGCCCCGCGTAGCCGGGCACGCACCCGTTGCTGCCGGCCGGGGCGATGTAGCGCCCCGTCGGCGCGCCGAGCGTGGAGAAGCCGGTCGCCGTCGTGTTGAAGGCGCGCTGTGTGTTGAGGATGATGTCGTCGGGCAGGAAGAAGACCGGCCCGGCCGGGTCCTTCCGAATCTCGACGGCGTCCTGCAACTCGCGCTTGTCCATGCCGACGAGCTGGACGTTGCCGAGGTTGAAGGGCGTGCCGCTCTGCGCGCGCCAGGCGCCGTGGAACTCCCAGCCGCCGAGCACCTTGTCGACGAGCCCGTTGGCGTCCGTGAAGAACATCCTGCCGCGGCCGAAGGGCAGCTCGTAAAGCCAGTTGGCCTTGAATGAGTGGCGGATGTCGAAGGGCGAGGCCACCTTGTCGAGGCCGCGGTCCCGCAGCGTGGCGTAGTTGGCGGCGACGACCGAGCTGCTGGCGAACTGGTTCGACTGCGCCTTGCCGTAGGTGTAGCTGCCCTGGATGAGCAGCCCGTTCGACATGCGGCGGCGCAGCTCCAGCGTCATCGCGTCGAACCAGGTGCGCGAGCTGTTGTCGACGACGAAGGCGCCGCCGCCGAAGAAGTCCGGGTTGACGTAGAAGATGTTCGACGGCAGCCCGGCCGTGAGCGCGCTGGCGCGCCGCCCGGCGTTGTTGTAGAGCGTGGCGGCGAAGCTCTGCGGCGCGGCGTTGTTGGCCGAGAGCAGCGAGAGGAAGGTGTTGCTCGTGAAGTTCGCCGAGTTGTAGAGCGTCGCGCAGGTGGGCTGGCCCGAGCCGCCGCACGCGCCCGCGCCCGCGGGGGCGACGCCGCTGAAGAAGGCGAGCGTGATCGGCAGCGGCGACGTGCCCGTCCCCGGCCCGGCGTAGCGGAAGGTGCTGCCGCGCCCGGCCGCGACGTTGGCCGCGAGGTTCTGCTGCGCCAGGCGGAACTCGTCGAGGAACCCGTTCTCGACGACGTTCACCTCGTTGATGTTGTACTGCCGCCAGAGGTCTACGCCGCGGTTGCCGACGTAGCGCGCCTCGAAGACCGTGTTCTTCGTGATCTCGCGCTGCCAGCCGAACATCCAGGAGCGCACCTGCCCCAGCTTGAGGTTCGGGTCGAAGGCGTTGACCGAGTCGTTCACCGAGGTGGACTTGAGCGGGAAGCCGGGCGCGCCCGGCGACGCCAGGAGCGAGCCCGACGGCGTCAGGTTCCGGAGCAGGGTGCCGGCCGCCAGGTTGCCGAGCGCGACCGAGCGCGTCAGGCTGACGCTCGCGCCCGGGTTCGTGGAGAGGATGGACGACGCGACGTTGGTGCCCTCGCGCACGAAGGCGACCGAGTAGCCGGCGCGCAGGACGCTGCGCCCCTCGCCGCCGAAGAGCAGGCCGCCGAGGCCCCCGCGCCACGACGGGCTCCAGGCGACGCCGAGGCTCGGGGCGAAGTTATTCAAGTCGGTGTTGTAGGGCTTGTCGCCCGGCCTGAAGAGGTCGAAGGTGGGGACGCTGCCCGAGAGCGTGCCCGGCTTGAAGAGGTTGCCCGCGCCCGAGACGCCGTAGATGCTGCTGAGGTCGGTGATGGTGTAGACCTCGTTGAGCGTCTGGAAGGGCATCTGCACCTCCCAGCGCAGGCCGTAGTTGAGCGTCAGGTTCTGGCGCGCGCGCCACGAGTCCTGCGCGTAGAGCCCGCCCTGCCGCTGGCGGATGCGCTCGGTGTAGGCGCCGAGCGGCTGGTACTTGCCCGTCTCCTCGTCGAGGAAGGCCGTGCCCGCGACCTGCGTGACGCGCCCCGTCAGGATCGCGTAGAGGCCGGCGGCGTTCGAGAGGTCGGTGGTCGAGGGGGCGACGCCCGTCACGGCCGAGAAGTTGGCCGCCGTGAAGAGCGAGTTGGCCGGGTCGGTCGTGTCAACGCCGAAGCTGAGCGAGGGCACGAGCGCGTTGAGGCTCTGCGCCCACGTGTTGACCTGCGTGAAGTCGCCGCCGAACGACGCCGAGTGCGCGCCCTTGATCCAGTTCAGGTTGTCGGTGAACTGCTTGACGGGCGAGTTGCGGCGGCTGGCGGAGCGCACCGCGTTCGGGTTGTTGATGCCGAAGGCCGTGGCCCAGCCGCCCGTGCCGACGGCGGTGCCGAAGATGAAGCCGTTGAGGTAGTCGAACGAGGCCGGGCTCAGCTCTGCGCGGAAGAGCGAGGTGCCGCCCGTCAGCCCGAAGCGCGCCTCGTTGACGACCGACGAGCTGAAGGTCGAGCGCAGCCCCGTCGAGTTCGAGAAGCGGTTCGAGTTCTGGCCGCCGACGCCGCCGAGCATGCCCGGGTAGGCCGGGTCCACGCCGTTCAGGAAGTCGATGCCGTTGCGGAACGCCTGGTAGTTCCAGATGTTCTCAAGGTGGTGCTTGCTCGTGAGCTGGTGGTCGAGGCGGACGGTCGTGAAGTAGCGGTTCTGGCCGCCCGTGTTGGTGAAGCTGAAGAGCTGGCGGTTGAGGTCGAAGGGGGCGACGCCGCCCTGCGCGGTCGAGGCGCGGATGGCCTGGAGCGTCTTCGAGACGAGCGGGTCGATGGTCGAGGTCTGCCCCTTCGAGCCGGCGAGCGTGAGCAGGTTGATGGTGCGCTGGTTGGCGCCGGTGCCGTAGGTGAAGTTGCCCTGCTCGGCGGCCGGCGTCAGGATGTTGCGCTGGCGCGTGGTCTGCTCGGGCAGGCGGAACTCCTCGAAGTTGAAGAAGAAGAAGCTCCGGTTCTTCCCGTTGTAGAGGCCGGGTATCCAGACGGGGCCGCCGACGCGCCCGCCCGGCTGGTTCAGCAGCACGCGGTCGCGCGCGAGCCCCGCGAGGTTGTTGAAGTAGTAGTTGGCGTTGAGCGCCGGGTTGCGGTGGTACCAGTAGAGCGAGCCCCGGAAGTCGTTCGTCCCGCCGCGCGTGACGAACTTGATCTGGACGGCGCCCTCACCCGAAGACTCGGAGCCGGGCGTGGCGGTCGAGAGCGTCACCTCGTCGATGGCGTCGATGCGCGGGCGGATGTAGGTGAAGAAGCCGTCGTTCGACTTCAGCAGGTTGTCCTGCACGTTGATACCGTCGATGGTGATGGTGAGCGCGCCCTTCGGCAGGCCGTTGACGGTCGAGGTGCGCGGGCGCCCCGGGGTGGACGTGCCGGGCAGCAGCAGCACGAGGTCGAGCGCGTCGCGCGAGGTGAAGGGCAGGTCCGTGATCTGCCGGCCCGTGATGGTCGTCGAGACGTTGGCCGTCTGCGTCTGGAGCAGCTCGCCCGTGCCGACGATGGTCACGGTCTCCTCGGGCGCGCCGACTTCGAGCGCCACGTTGATGCTCGACGGCGCGCCGACGTCGACCTTGACGCCCGTGACGACCGCCTTCTTGAAGCCGGCCCCCGTGATGGTCACGGCGTAGGTGCCGGCCGGCAGCGCCGGCACGCTGAAGGTGCCGTTCTCGGAGGTCGTGGCCGTGGACTCGATGCCGGTGGCGACGTTGCGGACGACCACGGCCGCGCCGGAGACGACGGCGCCGGCCGGGTCGGAGACGGTGCCGGCGAGCGCGCCGGTCGGACTGCCCTGGCCGAAGGCAGGCAGGCACAACAACAGGGTGAGCGAAAGCGCGAACACCCAGTCGCGTAGACTGAATCTCATGGTGGGCTCCTTTTGATTCTGAAACCGGGGACGGGAGCCGCTTCCGCGAGCGGCTGCAAAGAGGCGCGGGGCACTCGTCCCCGTCCTCTACGATGCCTGCTTAATGATTAGGTAAGACCACGAAGGCTGCGCCGCCGGTGGAGAGCCCGAGGTCGCGCGGGCCGCGCCCGGCCCGGAGCGTCTCCGACCCGGCCGCGGCTGATTACTCTTCCCGGTGCGCGGCGGGATTGTAATGTTCATCCCTTTGGATTTCAATTCAAATTTTACGAGCGAGGGAAAATTTCACCTCCCCTTCCGGCCCGGGCCGTTTGACACCGGAGGCCGCGCGCGGAAACACTTCTCGGCGTGAAGCTCTTACAGGCAAACTGCGGGCGGTTCAATCCACTTGGCGAAGGCTGAAGGGCGGGGGGGCGGGCGCCCCCTCGTCAAAATATTTCTGGCGGCGGCGGTGTTGCTGCTGCTGCTCGGCGCCGCGGCGGGCGGGCTCTACCTGTACTTCGCGCGCGGGGGCGGGGGCGCGCCGCGGACGCGGGCCGGCTGGCGCGGGCGCGTGACGACGGCGGCGGGCGAGGGCGCGGCCGGCTGGCGCGACGGCGCGGCGGCGCAGGCGCGCTTCGGCGAGCCGTACGGCGTCGCGGTCGGCGGCGACGGGAGCGTCTACGTGACGGACGCGGGCGAGTCGAACCGCGTCCGCAAGGTGACGCCGCGTGGCGAGGTCTCGACGCTCGCGGGCGGGCGCGAGGGCTTCGCCGACGGCGCGGGCGCCGCCGCCTCGTTCGACACGCCCTCGGGGCTTGCGCTCGACCGCGGGGGTAACCTCTACGTCGCGGACACGGGCAACAACCGCGTCCGCAAGGTGACGCCCGAAGGCGTCGTGACGACGGTCGCGGGCGAAGGCTCGCGGGGCTTCGCCGACGGCGCGGCCGCGGAGGCGCGTTTCGACGCCCCCCTCGGGGTCGCTGTTGATAAGGACGGCAACGTCTACGTCGCCGACACGTACAACGACCGCGTCCGCCTGCTGACGAAGGACGGGCGCGTGCGGACGCTCGCGGGCTCGGGCACGAACGGCTACGCCGACGGCGGGGCGGACGCCGCGCTCTTCGACACGCCCTGCGCCGTGGCGGTCAACGAGGCCGGCGAGGTCTACGTCGCCGACACGGGCAACGACCGCCTGCGGAAGATAACGAAGGACGGGCAGGTCTCCACGCTGAACCTCTTCGTCCCGCAAGACCCGGCGCCGCCCGCCGCCGGCGGGGGCGACAACGCCGCCCCTCAACCGGCGGCGGACGCTAACGCGCAAGCCCCCGTTACGACTACGCCCTTCGAGCTTTCGCGCCCGGCCGGGCTCGCGCTCACGCGCGACGGCTTCATCTACGTGACGGAGTCGGAGCGCGGCCGCGTCGTGCAGGTCGCGCCCGACGGCGCGGCGCGCGTCATCGCGGGGCGCGGCGGCCCGGGCTTCGCCGACGGCGACGGCCCGACCGAGGCGCGCTTCAACCAGCCCGCCGGGGTCGCGCTCGCGCCCGACGGCTCGCTCCTCGTCGCCGACGCGGCGAACTACCTGCTGCGCCGCGTCAGCCCGCAGACTTCGGACGGGCGGCCCGGCGCACCCGCCCAAACCGACAAGACCCCGGAGGGCGCCATCCCGCGCATCGAACTCGGGGGCATCGCCCCGCCCTTCCCGTGGCCGCTCGACCCGCAGGACGGGTGGCACGAGTTGGCGGCGACGATGGGCGAGGTGCGTGGCTCCTACGACACGGACGACAGCCGCCACCACCTGCACAGCGGCGTGGACGTGTTCGGCGTCTACGCACAGACGGTGCGCGCCGTGCGCGACGAGAAGGTCTCGGGGCCGCTCCCGAACTGGGGCTTCGGCACGCTGAACGAGGGTCTGCGCGCGGGGCTGATGACCTACGTGCACATGCGCGTCGGGCGGAATGAAAGGGACGAGATGCTGGCGGGCACGCCCTTCGTCGCCGTCCGCGACGGCGGGGGGCGCGTCGCGCGCGTGCGCGTCCGGCGCGGGACGCGGCTGCGCATAGGCGACGCGCTCGGCACCATCAACCGCATGTACCACGTCCACATGAACCTCGGCCCGCCCGGCGCAGAGTTGAACCCGCTCGTGCTCCCGCTCACGGGACTCTCGGACCGCGTCGCGCCGCGCATCGAGGCGGGCGGCGTCTCGCTCTTCGACGAGTCGGGCGCGCTCTTCAAGGAGAAGCGCGGCGGCCGCCTCGTCGTGCGCGGCCGCGTGCGCGTCGTGGTGGACGCCTACGACCAGGTGGACGGCAACCAGCCGCGCCGCCGCCTCGGCCTCTACAAACTCGGGTATCAAATCCTGCTCCCCGACGGCACGCCCGCGCCCGGCTTCGGCGAGCCGCGCGTGACCATCGAGTTCGACCGCCTGCCGCCCGACCGCGACGCGCCGAAGGTGGCCTACGCCGACGAGAGCGGCATCACCGTCTACGGCAGCAAGCAGACGCGCTTCCTCTACGAAGTGACGAACACCGTCCGCGGGGGTCGCGCGGCGCGCGGCGCGTGGGACACCGCCGAACTCCCGCCCGGCGACTACACCCTCCGCATCCTCGCCGCGGACTTCAGCGGCAACCACGCCGAGTCGAACCGCGACGTTCCTCTTACGGTGGAAAGGTAAAGTTAAAAAGACGTGTGGCGGCGCTCCTCTCATCA
>DASVWB010000163.1:0-4101 GCA_036389815.1 Pyrinomonadaceae bacterium
CCACCAGCCGGAGGCTGATGTCCGGCGCTTCATCCTTTCGCTCGCCCACGCCCGCACCTTCCGACTTCCCTCCCCCGCCCGCGGTCACGTGGATGTTGTCCCACTTGATGTCGCCGTGGATGAGGCTGTCGAAGCGCCAGCCCTGGCGCATGCGGTCGAGCGTCTGCTGGAAGTCCGGGTAGGTCTGGACGATGTTGAGCACCTGCGCGTTGGCGGCGCTCAACTGCCCGAAGAGCGACTTGTTCAACTGGTGGAGCGACAGAATCCACGGCACGCGCCGCGCGAACGCCGCGCTCTTCGCGCCTTCGCGCAGCCGCCGCCCCATCTCGCGCTGGTATGTGCCGAGTATGCGCCCGAGCTGGACGCCGACCTCGACGGGGAAGGCCCCGAGCTGCCAGTGGTAGTCCGAGAGGCTCCCGCCCTCGGGCAGCAGTTCGATGACGAGCGCGTGGCGCGCGGGGTCCGAGTCGTAGAACTTCGGCATGAGCGCGGCGAGCGGCTCGAAGTCCGGGTCGTGCTGCGAGAGCCAGTAGCAGGCCGTCTCGTAGCGCAGCGTCTCGACCGCCTGCGGCTCGAAGGTCTTCACCTGCTTGAGGAAGTAGCCGGGCGCGTCGCGCCTGATGACCTTGAAGTTGCGGTTGCGGCTCGAAGACTCGACCACCATGAGGTCGCCGTCCACGACCGATTCGAACGACAGCAGGCCGCGGCCGAGCAGGTAGTGCGCGATGTTCTCTCGTGTGATTATCACGTGGAAGCGGGGCGCGAGAGCCCCCGGGCGTCGCGCTACAGTTAAGCGGTAAGCCGCGGGGGTGTCAAGGCGCCTGCCCGAACGGTTGAAAGGGCGAGTCCCGCCTCCCCTCGACGGCGGGACTCGCTTCCGTCGTTAACCAGACGACGGGGCGCGGGCGCTAGAAGGCGCCCCCGGCCCCGCCGCCGCCGAAGCCGCCCCCGCCGCCGAAGCCGCCGAAGCCTCCGCCCCCGCCCGCGAAGCCGCCCCCGCCGCCGGCGCGCGGGTCGAAGCCCCCGCCGCCCTGCGGGTCGAAGCAGGCGCGCGACTCGAAGCAGCCGGCCTCCGTCTGGAAGCAGCCGAGCCGGCTCGGGCAGGCGTCAACCGCCGACGGGCACCTCCCGCGCGTCTCGCAGGCGAAGTCCCGCGTGACGCATGGGATGTCCCTCGACACGCAGCCGCGCTGCGACGGGCACGCGTCCACGGCCGACGGGCACCTGCCGAACTGCGACTGGCAGGGACTGAAGCGCGACGGGCAGTTGAAGCGCGTCGGGCACGCGTCAACCGCCGACGGGCAGTTGAAGCGGGTCGGGCAGGCGTCAACCGCCGACGGGCACGAGGCGAGTTGCGACACGCACGCGCGAGTCGGCTGGATGCCGGCCGCCTCCGCCGGCTGCGGGGAGAACGCGACGTTGCGGAACGCCTCGACGCCTCCGCCGCCCGCACCGCCACCGCCAGCGAACCCGCCCCCGCCGCCGAAGCCGCCGCCTCCGCCGAAGCCGCCCCCGCCCGCGACGCGTGGGTCGAAGCCGCCGCCGCCCTGCGGGTCGAAGCAGGCGCGCGACTCGAAGCAGACGCGCGACTCGAAGCAGACGCGCGACTCGAAGCAGCCGGTCATCGTCTCCTCACACCACAGGCGCGTCGGGCACGCGTCCACGGCCGACGGGCACTGCCCCAGCGTCTCGCAGCGGCCGAACTGCGTGTAGCCGCAGCCCGGCGGCAGCGTCGGGCAGATGCCGAACCGCGTCGGCGGGCACAGGCGCGGCACCGTCGTCGGGCAGATGAACGTCCGCGTCGGGCAGACCACTAGGCGCGAGATGAGAGGCGACACCGCCGCCGCGCCCCCGGCCGCGCCGCCGCCGGGTGCCGCGGCGATGTTGGCCGCCATGTGCATCCCGCCGCCGCCCGCCGCCGCGAACTCCTGCGGCGCGGCGCCGCACTGCGCCATGGTTACGTCGAGCGGCGGGCGGCACGGGTCGAAGCCCGACGCCTGACACTCGATGTCGTGCGTGATGCACGGGTAGAGGACGCTCTGCTGGCAGTGCGTGATGAAGACGCTCTGGCACTGACTGAGGTCTAAGGTCGGGCACTGCCTGACGTAGACGCTCCGGCAGGCCGGGCCGAAGCGCGTGCAGAAGATGCCGGTCAGCGTGCGGCAGCCCGGCAGCTCCGTGCGCGTGATGCAGACCTGGAACCTCGACTGCTGACAGTCCGGCCCCAGGTTGGTCAAGGGGCTGAAGCCGACGGCGCCCGCGGCCGCGCCTTCGACGCCCGCGCCGCCGCCGCCGCCCCCCGGGCCGGCCGCGCCGCCCATGAAGTCCTGCGCGATCTGGCCTTCGAGGAAGGTGGCCCGGCTCCTCTCGCCGCCGGCCTTGCCGTGCACGACCTCGGCCTGGCGGTCTATCCAGACGTAGTGCCCGCCGAGCGGCGACTGCTCGCGCGGCAGCTCCTGCGTGTGGAGGACGGCCTTCTGCGGAATCTCGACGTAGCGCCCCAGCTCCTCGTCCAGGTAGAGGCGCACGTGCCCCTCCTCGGACGAGGCGCCGAGGTAGCCGCTCAGCAGCAGGAGGTCGGGCGGCGCGTTCGGGTCTTCGACTATCTTCGCGACCCAGTCGGCGATGTCGCGGCCGCGGTTCGGCCCGTCACCCCCGTACTGCTCTTCTCCTCCTTCTTCAAATTCTTGGCTCATGTTTTTACTCCCTGTGTGAGTCTGCCCTGGCGGGCAGTGAAGCCTCGCGGTGCGGGCGCACCGCGTGAGTAAGCGGTCGCAGGACGCGCGCGGCCGCGCTGGGCCGCGGCGCGTCGAGAGAGAGCCTTTTAGAAAGCAGGGACGTGAAGCACGCCCGGACGGGCTCGACGCCCGAGCGGGCGCAGACGGTCAAGCGTTCCCAGGGTTGGGGGCTGAAGGGGAGTCGCCTGCGGGCTCCCCGCGAAACCGTACGGCCGGCGTCCGGGGCATTGTCGGACGCGGGGGCGAGGGCTGCGGCTCGACGTTGGTATTTAGCGGCGCAAAGATTATGCCTATCCGCCGCGCCTGTCAACGGCTTTTTGTGCGCCCGCCCGCGGCCGAAAATTTTACGCGCGCCGCCGCGTGGGTTTGTGCGCCGCGCGCGCGTCAAGGTATACACAGGCGAGAGCCGGCGGGGCGGGAGCGCGCCGGCCCGGAAAGACAGAAAGCGAGGGACGACCTTATGCGCAGACTCTACTCACCGTCGGCCGGCCGCGGACTCTTCGACGCCGCGCGGCGCGGCTTCGCCGTCCTGGCCGCGGCGGCGCTGCTGAACCTCGCGGCGCCGTGTGCCGCGGCGAACACGCCGAAGCCTTCGCCGTCCGGGCAGGTGACCGTCGCGGCCGAGGGGCTTCTCGTCGACGGCTCGCCGGCCGTCACGGGACAGACCTTCTTCACGGGCGCGAGCGTCGCCACGCCCAAGGGCGAGACCTCTTCGCTCGACTTCGGCAGCCGCGCGCGCGTCGAGCTTTCGGGCGGCACGAGCCTGCGGCTCGACTTCACGGACGCGAGCGTCGGCGGCGCGCTCGACGCGGGGGGCGCACGCGTCTACGCGCCGCAGGGCGTCGGCGCCTCGCTCACGACCGCCGACGCCGCGGTCTCGTGCGGCGGGTCGGGCGACGCCCTCTTCAGCCTGCGCGCCGGCCCCGAAGGCACCACGCTCTCCGTGCAGGCGGGGCGCGTCGAGATGCGCGCCGGCGGCGTCGCGCGAACCGCGGCCGCGGGCGAGTCGCTGCACTCCCTGCGCGGCTCCGCGCCCGCCCCGCCGCCGCAGCAGCAGGGCAACAGCCTGAGCGGGAAGAAGAAGGCGGGGCTCTTCGTCGGCATCGCCGCGGGGATCGCCGCCGTCATCCTCGCCGTCACGCTCAGCGGCGACGAGGACGAGATGTTCATCACCCCGTGCCCCATCTTCATCAGCCCCGTCGGCAACATCCCGCCGTGCTGAGACGGCCGGGAAGAACGGAAGAGGCGGGGGCGGAACAGTCCCGGTTCCGCCCCCGCCCATGTTTTTGCTGCCGCGCGAAACTCAGTGACGGCCGCGGCCGCGCCCCCACGCGCCGCGCCCCTGTGCCTGCGTGTCCGGACT
>DASVWB010000164.1:0-8293 GCA_036389815.1 Pyrinomonadaceae bacterium
TGCCCGCCGCCCTCCGCGGGCGGCGGCCGCGCGCGCGGCCGCCGCCCGCGGAGGGCGGCCGGGGTTTTCCGTCCGGGCGCGCTCCCGGCCCGAGCCTTCACACACGACTTAAGGAGAGTAAATGCACACGGAGAAGAACCCACCCGCCCGGCGGCACACGAGAGCCATTCTGGTGACGCTGTCACTCCTCCTGCTCGTACTCACGGGCACACTACAGGCGCGCGCTCAAGACGCCACCCCCGACGCCGCGCAGGAGCCGAAGATGTCAGACCTCCTGAAGATGCCCGGCAAGGTCATCGCCGAATCTAACTCGGCCGCGGCCCGGGGCAAGTACAAGGTCAGGAACTACCGCGTCGAAGAGCTGACGCTGCCCTCGGCCGTCTCGGTCAAGGTGGGCGACCGCGTCGTCCAGACCTCGCGCGCCTTCCGCGTCACCGTCACGGGCGGCCCGTTCCCCGTCCGCGCCATGCCGGCCGTCCTCTGGATAGACGACGAGGCCGTCGGCTACGGCGTCGAGAGCGAAGACTTGGACGCCATCACGGCCGTCACCTTCGACGAGTCGCTGCTGCGCGAGGGCGCGACCCTCTACCTCTCCTACGGCGACAAGGAGAACAAGGAAGACCGCACGGCGCTGCCGGTCAAGCTCGCGCTCGGCGCGAACAAAGGAGGTAACCAGTAATGAGCAGGCTCACACTCAACTTCACGCGCGCGCTCGCGTGCCTCGGAATCCTGATAACCTCCGCCGCAGCGCTCAAGGTTAAGGCGCAGACCTCGGACCCCGGCGCCGCCGGCCCGCTCGCCGTCACGCGCGAGGAGTACAACTACGGCGACCTCGCCTTCACCCCGACCGGCTTCCCCTCGGCGGTCGAACTCAAGGCCTCCGTCCACTACCCGACGGGGCTGCCCGGCGGCCCCTACCCGCTCGTCGTCTTCCTGCACGGCCGCCACGTCACCTGCTACACGGCCAAGTCGGGGCAGACGGCGCTGCGCTGGCCCTGCCGCTCGACCGAGACGGTCATCCCCAGCTACCAGGGCTACGACTACATCGCGCAGAACCTCGCGAGCAACGGCTACATCGTCGTCTCCGTCAGCGCCAACGGCATTAACGCCTTCGACAACAACGTCACCGACCTCGGCATGCAGGCGCGCGCCGAACTCCTCCAGCGCCACCTCCAGCAGTGGGCGACCTTCAACACGGCGGGCGCCGCCCCCTTCGGGACGAAGTTCGTCGGCAAGGTCAACCTCCAGCGCGTCGGCACGATGGGGCACTCGCGCGGCGGCGAGGGCGTGGTCAAGCACTACGTCTACAACGCCTCGCAGGGCTCGCCCTACGGCATCAAGGCCGTCTTCCCGCTCGCGCCCGTCGACTTCAACCGCCCCGTCGCCAACAACACGGCGCTCGCCGTCGCGCTGCCCTACTGCGACGGCGACGTGAACGACAACCAGGGCGTCCACTTCTTCGACGACGCGCGCTACAACGTCGCGGGCGACGCCAGCCCGAAGCACACCATCCAGGTGATGGGCGCCAACCACAACTACTTCAACACGGTCTGGACGCCGGGGCTCTTCCCGGCGGGCGGCGCCGACGACTGGGGCTTCACCTCCGGCGGCTCGACCGACCCGCAGTGCGGCACGGGCGCGGGCAACCACCGCCTGACGCCCGCGCAGGAGCGCGGCGTCGGCCTCGCCTACATCTCGGCCGTGATGCGCGCCTACGTCGGCGGCGAGACGCAGTTCCTCCCGTACCTGACGGGCGAGACCCCGCCGCCGCCCTCGGCGCAGACGACCGACCTGCACGTCTCTTACCACGCGCCCGCGGCGGCGCGGCGCGACGTGAACCGCCTGCTCACGTCCACGAATTTGACGACGAACACGCTCGGCGGCGCGACGACGCAGGCGGGGCTCACGCCGCACGACCTCTGCGGCGGCGACTCGCCCCAGCCGCAGCACTGCCTGCCCTCGACGCAGGCGACCTCGCGCCAGCCGCACACCGTCCCGAGCGCGCGCGCCACGACCGTGCGCGGCCTGAGCCAGTTGCGCACGGGCTGGTCTTCGACGACCGCGACCTACACGAACAACCTGCCGACGGGCGCGACCAACGTGAGCGGCTTCCGCTGGCTCACCTTCCGCGTGAGCGTCAACTTCGCCGACACGCGCAACCCTTCGGGCATCCCGCAGAACTTCCGCGTCGTGCTGACCGACGGCGCGGGCGCGACCTCCGCCGTCACCGTCAGCAGCTTCTCGGACGTGCTCTTCTACCCGCCGGGCTCGGTCGGCCCGGTGCCGAAGGTCGTCCTCAACACGGCGCGCATCCCCGTCACGGCCTTCTCGGGCGTGAACCTCTCGGACATACGCTCCGTGCAGTTCAAGTTCGACCAGAGCCCCTCGGGCGCGCTCCTCATCTCCGACGTCTCCTTCGCGTCGCCGCCGGCCCCGTAAAGACAGATTAACCGCGGAGACGCGGAGGGACGGCTTGAAGACTTATTGCTTCAAGCCGTCCCTCCGCGCCTCTGCGGTTAGATTCCCCCGCGGCTAAATTTCAAGAGCCACGACAGCACGGCTCCCGAACTGCCTACTGCCTACTGCCTGCCGCCTTCCGCGCGCTCGGCGACCATGACGACCGAGTCGCGGTAGGCCCCGCGCTTCCAGTAGCGGCGCGGCAGGCGCGCGACCTCGCGGTAGCCCGCGCGCGCGAGCATGCGGAGCGAGGCCGTGTTCTCGGCGAAGACCTCGGAGGTGAGCATGCGCAGCCCCAGCACCTCGAAGGCGTAGCGCGTGCGGAGCCGCGCGGCGTCGGAGCCGTAGCCCTTGCCGCGCGCCTCGGCCGGGCCGATGATCGTCCCCGACACCGCGACGCCGTGGCGGTAGCTGATATTATGCAGGCCGCAGATGCCGACGTGCTCGCCCGCGAGCGTCTCGACGGCGAAGAGGATGTCGGTCGGGTGCGGCCCCTGTTCGGCGCTGTACCTGTCGAAGACCGCCTCCTCGGCCGCGCGCGCCAGCGGCATGTCGCCCGAGAGGATGGTCTCCGTCACTTCGGGGTCGTTCATCCACCTCAGTATGTTGTCCAGGTGCTTCGCCTTGTCGAGCGGCACCAGCCGCACCAGCTCGCCCTCCCACCCGTAAGCCATGGCCGACACCTCCAGGGCGGCGAATATAAACCAGGACGGCGGAAGAAGGAATGATGAGCGATGAATGAAGGGCACGCCGTACTCCATTCATCGCTCATCATTCATCACTCATCACTCACTTCCACCCGGTCGCGCCCCGTCTGCTTGGCGTGGTAGAGGGCGTCGTCGGCGCGGGCGATCATGTCGTTGCCGGACTCGTCGGGGCGGAGTTCGGCCACGCCGACCGAGAGCGTGAGCGTGAAGGTGTGTGTGGCGTCGCCGAAGAGGCGCGCGGAGAAGGTCTCGCGAATCTTCTCGGCCAGGGCGCGCGCGCCGTCGGCCCCGGTCTCGGGCGCGAGGACGAGGAACTCCTCGCCGCCGTAGCGGCAGACCACGTCCGAGCCGCGCACGGACTCGGCGAGCGCGCGCGCCGCCTGCCGGAGCGCCGTGTCGCCGGCCGGGTGGCCGTAGGTGTCGTTGACCGCCTTGAAGAAGTCTATGTCGAGGAGCAGGCACGAGAGGGGGCGCGCGTAGCGGCGCGCCTCCGACAGCTCGCGCTGGAGCGCGCGGTGCAGGCCGTAGCGGTTCAGGAGCCCCGTCAGCGCGTCCGTCATCGACATCTCGCTCGCGGCCTCGGCCGAGCGGCGCAGCTCCTCGGCGCGCTGGCGCAGGCGGTCGCGCTCGCGCTTGAGCCGGATGGCGACGCGGACGCGCGCCAGCAGCTCCTCGGCGCTGAAGGGCTTCGAGATGTAGTCGTCGGCGCCGAGCGCGAGCCCGCTCACCTTCGTCTGCGTGTCGTTCAGGGCGGAGAGGAAGATGACGGGGATGTCGCGCGTCGCGGGGTCTTCCTTGAGCAGGCGGCAGGCCCCGAGGCCGTCGAGCACGGGCATCATCACGTCGAGGAGGATGAGGTCGGGCAGGGTTCTACGGGCGGCCTCGACCGCACGGCCGCCGTCCTCGGCCGTCTCGACGCGGTACTCCTCCCACTCCAGCCTGCGCTTGATGAGCGCGAGGTTCACCGGCTCGTCGTCCGCGACGAGGATGAGCGGCGCGCCGGCCGCGGGCCGCCCCGCGCCCGCTTCGACTTCCTGCGACTCGGTCTCCATAAACGTTGCGGTACGACTCCCCCGCGGACTAAAGTCCGGCGCTGTCTCACCCTGCTGGGGCACGGGGCTGGGGCACGGGGCTGGCGTCCGGGGATTGGGACAATAATAAAGAAGGCGGAAGGGAAAAGGCAAAAGCAGTAGATAGTAGACAGTAGACAGTAGACAGTAGGGCTCCGCCTGACGGCCGCTGACTCTGACACCCTAACGATTCATTGACGAAGGTTTTTCTACTGTCTGCTGTCTACTGTCTACTGTCTACTGTCTACTGTCTACTTCTCTCACTGCGGCGTCGCGGCGCGGAAGTACTCGACGAGTTCGGCGAGGCGGCGCTCGTCGTCGCTGGAGAGGCCGACGAACTCTGCGCCGACGCCCATCCGTTCGAGGTGGTAGCGCACCTCGCCGCAGAGCGTCTTCTGCTCGGGCAGCCAGAAGGTGATGTAGACGGGCGCGCCGCGCGGCGCCGGCTCGTCCGTGCGCAGGAAGTAGCCGCCGACGCTCAGGCTGATGATGCGCCCGCGGAAGGGGCAGTCGTACGTCCAGCCCCAGTAGACGTCTATGTCCACGGTGACGCGCTCGTGTCTGCGCTGCTCTACGAAGGTCATGAGGGTTCGGTGCCGGCGGCCGTTCGGGTGAAGTGCTGTGAGGTCTTCCCGAGCATAGCGCCGACGCGCGCCCGCGGCAAGGATTTTCTCTGCACCGCAAACCGGCGGCTTTGTGATAAGCTTTGCGGCCTCCGGCGGAGTCTCTTTTCGGGCGCAGGACGACCGGCCGCCCCGGCCGCACAGGGGGCGCGCCCGGCCGGCAGCCAGGACAACGAAGCGAGGAGGACGGCCGACAGATGCGACGACGTGAGGGCGACGGCTGCCCCGTGTGGGGCGCCCTGCAAGTCGTGGGCGACAAGTGGACGCTGCTCGTCGTCCGCGAGCTGGCGCCCGCGCCGCGGCGCACCACCGAGCTGCTCGCGCGCCTCCAGCCCATCAGCAGCCGCACGCTGATGGATCGCCTGCGCGACATGGAGCGCGACCGTCTCATCGAGCGGCGCGACCACGGCGGCAGCCCCCCGCACGTCGAGTACGTGCTCACCGAGCGCGGCCGGCTGCTCACCCCGCTCCTCGACGCCCTGCGCGCCGCCGGCGAGGCGCTCGACTGCAACGCCTGCGACGACCGCCTCTCGCGCCACGACTCCTACTGCGACGCCTGCCCGCGCTCCGACCGCGGCGCCGCCGCGCCGCACGCGCGACGCGCACAGCCCGACGACTCCATCGTGCTGCTCTAGCGCCGCCACCTTCAGACCGGCCGGACTTCAGAGATTGAGACAGGCGCGCGCGGAACTGTTGAGGAGGGGCTGGCCGTGGCTCGCCGTCGCCGCGACGCTCGCGGCGGCCGCCTTCCAGTTGCGCCGGCAGGGCCGGCTCTGGGCCTGCGACTGCGGGCGCGTGCTCGTGTGGTTCGGCGACGCGTGGGGGCGCGAGACCTCGCAGCAGCTCTTCGACCCGTACTCGTTCACGCACGTCCTGCACGGGTTCGCCTTCGCCGGCCTGCTCGCGCTGCTGCTGCCGCGCGCGGGCTGGCGGCTGCGCCTCTGGCTCGCCGTCCTGGCCGAGGCGGCGTGGGAGGTGATCGAGAACACGGACTTCGTCGTCAACCGCTACCGCGAGGCGACGGCCGCGCTCGGCTACAACGGCGACACCGTTCTCAACTCGCTCGGCGACGTAGTGGCCTGCGCGCTCGGCGCACTCCTCGCGCGCCGCCTCGGGCCCTTGCGCGCGGCACTGCTCTTCGCACTCACCGAGGCCGTCCTGCTCCTCTGGATAAGGGACAGCCTGCTCCTCAACATCCTCCTGCTCCTCTACCCCTCCGACCGGCTGAGGGCCTGGCAGGCCGGGCACTGATTCACTTATGACTTCAGCCGACGCAGACAACAGGTTCTAAGTCGGGAGGTCTGAAAGCGCGAAGCGGCGGAGAGCCGTTCGGGCTCTCCGCCGCTTCGCGCTTTCAGGCGGTGTGGCCCTTAAGACGACAGCTCGGTCGAGGGGCGGGCGTAGACGACGCCGGGCTGCGCCGCGCCGTCGGCGGCGGGCGGCTGGTCTTCGGGGATGTTGGAGATGACCTCGCCGCCGGGCAGCGTTACCTTCTCGTGGTCGGCCGAGACGACCTCGCCCTCGATGGTGACCTCCTCGCCGGTCGCCGTGGCGACGGGCAGGCTGTCGAGAAACCTCTCGGCGTCGATGGCGGCCATGCAGCCGGTGCCGGCGGCCGTCACCGCCTGGCGGTAGACGGAGTCCTGCGCGTCGCCGCAGGCGAAGACGCCGGGGATGTTCGTCGCCATCGAGCGCCCGGCCGTCTTGATGTAGCCGACCTCGTCCATGTCGAGCCAGCCCTTGAAGACGTCCGTGTTCGGCTTGTGGCCGATGGCGACGAAGACGCCCTCGCACGCGAACTCCGACTCCTCGCCCGTCTTGTTGTCCTGGAGCTTGATCCCCGTCACGCCCGTCTCGGGCGAGCCGAGCACCTCGCGCACCTCGGCGTTCCACACGAAGTCGATCTTCGGGTTCTTGAGCGCCTTGTCCTGCATGATCTTCGACGCGCGCAGGGAGTCGCGCCGGTGGACGACCGTCACGCGCGAGGCGTAGCGCGTGAGGAACGTCGCCTCCTCCATCGCCGTGTCGCCGCCGCCGACGACGACGATGGGCTTGCCCTTGAAGAAGAAGCCGTCGCACGTCGCGCACGCCGAGACGCCGAGGCCGCCCAGGCCCTCCGGCGCGGGCGCCTCGCCGGGGATGCCGAGCCACTTGGCCGAAGCGCCCGAGGCGACGATCAGCGTCTCGGCCTTGACCTCGTGCCCGTCGTCCGTCCAGAGCGTGAAGGGTCGCTGGGCGAGGTCGACCCTGTTGACGAGGGTGACGAGGAACTCCGTGCCGAAGCGCTTGGCCTGCTCCTCGAACTGCTGCATCAGCTCGGGGCCCTGAATCCCTTCGGCGAAGCCGGGGTAGTTCTCGACCTCGGTGGTGATGGTGAGCTGGCCGCCGGGCTGCGGGCCGTGGATGACGAGCGGGCGGAGTTCGGCGCGAGCGGCGTAGATGGCCGCGGTCAGGCCGGCCGGCCCGGAGCCGACGATGACGACTTCGCGGTGCAGGGTCTCTTTCATCATGCCTCTGATTAAAAGTCTCCTCGGGGGGTTCGGTCTGTAAGCGCGCTTACAACTGCGGCGCCGCGGTGGTAGCCTTTTTCTCGGCGCGTGTAGTATAACTGCTCGCGCCTTAGGTAGTCGAATTTCACAGCGCCGCGAGGCCGGGGCCCTCACCGGGCCGCCCGGCCGCCCCCGGGAAAACCTTTGAGCAGGCCGCGAGAGGAGAACGCTTCGACGCCCGACACGCCCACGGCCGTGCGCCGCGTCGCCGTCCTCGGCGCGGGCACGATGGGGCACGGCATCGCGCAGGCGGCCGCCGCCGCCGGCTTCGAGGTCGTGCTGCGCGACGTGGAAGAGTCGCTCGTCGCGAGGGGGCTGCGCTCGATAGAGGCGAACCTCTCGAAGGGCGTCGAGCGCGGCAAGGTCACGGGCGAGGAGCGCGAGCGCGCCCTCTCGCTCATCCGCACGACGACGCGGCTCGAAGAGACGGCGGGCAGCGACCTCTTCGTCGAGGCCGTCCCCGAGCGGCTCGACCTGAAGCGCGAGACGCTCCGCGAGGTCGAGCGGCTCGGCGCCTCGGACTTCATCTTCGCCACCAACACCTCCTCGCTCTCCATCTCCGAGATCGCCGAAGGCGCGCGCCGCCCCCACCGGGTCGTCGGCATGCACTTCTTCAACCCCGTCCACATCATGCGCCTCGTCGAGATAGTCACGGGGCGCGAGACATCCGCCGGGACGGTCGAGGCCGTGCGCGCCGTCGCCGCGCGGATGAGGAAGGAGCCCATCGTCGTCCGCGACGTGCCGGGCTTCGCGTCGTCGCGGCTCGGCGTGGCGCTGGGGCTGGAGGCGATGCGGATGGTCGAGGAGGGCGTGGCCTCGCCGAAAGATATAGATACGGCGATGGAACTCGGTTACAATCACCCCATGGGGCCGCTCCGCCTGACCGA
>DASVWB010000165.1:0-5501 GCA_036389815.1 Pyrinomonadaceae bacterium
ACGACGCGGCGGCACGGGGGGCTCGGCCTGGGGCTCTCGATAGTCAGGCATTTGGTCGAGCTGCACGGCGGGGCGGTGAGGGCCGAGAGCGAGGGCGAGGGGCATGGCGCGACCTTCACCGTCACACTGCCCGTCGCGCCCGTCAACCTTTCCGCGGCGCAGGGCGCGCGCGTGCACCCGGCGGCGCGCGACACCCTGCCGCAGTTCGAGTGCCCCGACCGGCTCGACGGCCTGCGCGTGCTCGTCGTGGACGACGAGCACGACACGCGCGAGATGCTGAGGGCGGGGCTCGGCCACTGCGGCGCGCAGGTGGTCACCGCCGGCTCGGCGGCCGAGGCGCTCGAAGAGATACGAAGGTCGCCGCCCCACGTGCTCGTCAGCGACATCGGCATGCCGGGCGAGGACGGCTACGAGCTGGTCAGGAAGCTGCGGGCGATGCCTGCGGAGGGCGGCGGGCGCGTGCCGGCCATCGCGCTGACGGCCTACGCGCGCACGGAGGACAGGATGCAGGCGCTGCGCGCCGGCTACCAGATGCACGTCCCGAAGCCGGTCGAGCTGGTCGAGCTGGCCGCGGTCGTGGCGAGCCTCGCGCGCCGCGGCGGCTGAGGGGCGCCCGCGGGAGAAGACGATGGACCCGGATTCTGTCACGAAGACGGCGGGCGCGGTCGAGACGGTCGTCGTCACGCGTTCGCGCGACCTCGTCGAGGGCTTCAAGGTGCGGCGGGCGCTGCCCACGGCGAGGAGGCGCATGGTCGGCCCCTTCATCTTCCTCGACCAGATGGGGCCGGAGGTCTTGCGCGCCGGGCGCGGGCTCGACGTGGCGCCGCACCCGCACATAGGGCTCGCCACCGTCACGTACCTCTTCGCGGGCGAACTGCTCCACCGCGACTCGCTCGGCACGGCGCAACTGATACGCCCCGGCGAGGTCAACTGGATGACGGCCGGGCGCGGCATCGCCCACTCGGAACGCACGCCCGCCGGGGCGCGGCTCGGCGGCTCCGAGTTGTTCGGCATACAGTCCTGGGTGGCGCTGCCTCTGGAGGAGGAGGAGTCCGCGCCCTCGTTCGCGCACCACGACGCGGCGGGGCTGCCCGTCTTCGAGGGCGAGGGCAAGCGCGTGAGGCTCGTCGCCGGCACGCTCTACGGCTCGCGCTCGCCCGTGCGCACGGCGTCCGAGATGTTCTACGCCGACGCGACGCTCGCGCCCGACGCCGTGCTGCAAGTGCCGACGGAACACGAGGAGCGCGCCGCCTACGTCGTCGAAGGCACTGCGGAAGTCATGCCGGACGGCGAGGTCTATGCGGCCGGGCAAATGCTCGTCTTCAGGCCCGGCGCGGAGGTCTTGCTGCGGGGCGCGGGCGGGCTGGAGGCGCGGCTGATGCTGCTCGGCGGCGCGCCGCTCGAAGGCGCGCGCCACATCTGGTGGAACTTCGTCTCCAGCTCAGGCGAGCGCATCGAGCAGGCGAAGCGCGACTGGCGCGAAGGCCGCTTCGACCCAGTCCCCGGGGAGACCGAGCGCATCCCGCTCCCGCCCTCCGGCCCCGCCGTCGTCCGCTACCCTTAACCGGACTCACTTCAAAACCAAGACGGCCGTGACCGGGTGGAGTTCCCACGCGGTCGCGCGCCAGTTGCCGGGCGCGCCGGGCGCGGTGTGCTCCGACTCGTCGGCGTGCTCGCGGTCGAAGAGCAGCCAGCCCTCGAAGCGGCAGCGCCGGCCCGTCAGGTCGCGCGCGAGCGCGGCCGCCGACCAGTCGAGCCCCTCGGCTGCGGCGCGCACGCGCGCGCGCGGCGTCACCTCGGCCACGACCCACTCGCGCCGCGGGGCGTCCGGGCGGGGCGCGAGGTGTACGTGCACGTCGCGCTCGCGGTACGAGTAGCAGTTGGCCGACTCGACGCCGGCCTCCACGACCTCGACCACGTAGCCTTCGACCGCGGCCGCGCGCGCCTCCGACCAACGCCCGCGGTCGTCGCCGGGCCGCAGGAGCGCTTCGAGCGTCGCGCCCGCGTCGAAGTCCCGCGGCGACGGCAACGCTTCGCGGTTCTTGAGACGCGCGAACTCGCGCCCGCCGGCCGTGAGTGCCGCGCCCCCGCGGGGGCAGTACCGCGCCGGCAGGAGCGCCGAAGAGGCGGCCGCGAGCATGGATAGAATCACTGCGAGCAGGCCGGCGGCCCTCGCGCGTCTCAAACAGTCAACTCCTCGTCGGCCGCCTTCAAGGGCGGTAGTCGTAGTGCCAGGGCTCGCGCGGCGAGGCGAGCGGGCCGGAGAACTTCGCGCCGGCGCGCCGCACGGCGTCCTGCAACTTCGCCGTCCAGCCGTCGGCGTCCCACCTCCCGGGCGAGGAGGGGCCGGCGACCAACTGCCCGCCGCGCATCACCTGAAAGTCGAAGGCGCGCGCCTGGCCGTGCGGCGAGAGGCCGGGCACGGCCAGCGTCGGCGTCGCGCCCGTCTGCGCGCCGCGCAGGAAGCCCTCGAACCGCCGCGCCTCGGCCGCGCCCGGCCGCTCCGGGTAGGAGACGGCGGCCAACTCCTCGCGCGCGCGCGCGAGGAGTTCCGCGCCGGCCCGCCCGACGGAGTCAACCTCTTCCCACTTGCTCAACTGCTCGTCGAGGCTCCGCACCTGCGTGTTGACGCGCAGCGTGTGCCCCGGGTTCGCGGCCTCGAACTCGCGGCGGACCTTCTCGATCTCGCCGAGCGCGGCCGCGTACTCGGGCGACCTCTCGTAAGCCTCGATGCGCTCGCGCGACCAGGCCCAGCGCGACATCGCGTCGCGGCCGGCGCGCAGGTAGCCCCTCAGCGCCAGCAACCTCCGCCCCTCGTCCCTGATGCGCGCGAGGGCGGCGCCCTGCTCGGGCGCGAGGTCGGCGGCGGCCGTGCTCGCGTACGCGTCGAGCTTGCTGACCGCGCCCACGTACGGGGCCGGCGTCGGCTCCACTCCCGGGCCCGGGGTCGCGGCCGCGCCCGGGCCCTGCGCGGGGGTCTGGGCGGCCTCGGGGCCGGTGCCCGTCCGAGGCGCGCCGCCGTTCGTGGAGTTTCCGGCCGCCGCGCCGGGCGCGTTCCCGTTCGTCGAAGGCTCGACCACACAGCCCACGAACAGCGACGAGGCCAGCAGCAGGGCGCAAGAAAGTTTGCGGCAGGACATCGAGAGACCCCCTCCGAAGAGCTTCAGGATCGGCGGGAGAGTTTGTCCGGCAATGATAAACGGCAACGCGGGTTGAGGCCAGCCGGCGCTTCAGAAGCCTGAAAATGCGCCCGCGGAATAGGCCGAAAATCTGTAGAAACACTCGTCTCATACCCTTACAGTCACAAAGACTGACAAGGTTGTTAAACCTGTGTTGACAAATTAAAAGCGTTTGTTAAAATGTAGCCCTCCAGAACCCCCATTCTGGGCTTGCAGTTATTGCCCCAAGTCACGTGAGCCCGACCACGTTTCCCCGTTGGCCCTCCTCAAAGCGGCCGATTCGGGAGTTTTACAGCAGGCCAGCCGCGGCCTTTTTACGCCCGGGATAATTATCATGAGTCGTACCGCCCTCTGGCTCGCCCTCGTGCTGGCTCTGTCGGCCTCGGTGTGCCTGCCCCTCGCGTCGCGCTCCCGCGCGCAGTCCCTGCTGGGGCTGAGCGTGAGCAACAAGCTCTCGGCCGAGATAGTCCGCAAGGTCACCAGCGGGCTCGGGGCCGAGCGCGTGCGCGTCATCGTCCAGCCGCGCGGCGCGTGGTCGGGCGAGCTCGACACGTCGCTCTTCCTGAGCGGCGCGAGCGACGTGCGCGCCTTCCAGAACTTCCCCTTCCGCGTCGTGAGCCTCCCGGCGGGCGCGGCCGCCAACCTCGCGCTCCGCACGGACGTGGCCTACGTCGCCATCAACAAGGAGGTGCGCACGCTCGGCCACGTCTCGGCGACTTCCGGGGCCGACGCGGTGCGCGCGACGGCCGGGACTACCGTGTCGGGTCTCGACGGCACGGGGATAGGCGTCGCCGTCATCGACTCCGGCATCGACACGACGCACAAGGCGTTCCTCGACAAGAGCAACGGGCTGCGCGTCCTCGCGGGCGTGGACTTCACGGGCGAGGGCCGCACCGACGACCCCTACGGGCACGGCACGCACGTCGCCTCCATCCTCGCCGGCAACGGTCGCATCTCGAACGCGGCCTACACGGGCGTGGCGCCGAACGCGAACCTCGTCAACCTGCGCGTGCTCAACTCCGAGGGTAAGGGCACGACCGCCTACCTCCTGCGCGCGCTCGACTGGGTTCTGACGAACCGCGCGCGCTACCAGATACGCGTCGTCAACCTGAGCCTCGGGATGCCGGCGGTCGAGTCCTACCGCGACGACCCGGCGTGCCAGGCCGTCCGCAGGCTGGTGGACGCGGGTGTGGTCGTCGTCGCCGCCGCGGGCAACAACGGGAAGGACTCCAACGGCGGGAAGGTCTACGGCCACATACACTCGCCGGGCAACGAGCCTTCGGCGCTGACCGTCGGCGCGGCGAACACCTTCGGGACGGACGCGCGCGGCGACGACGCCGTCGCCACCTACAGCTCTCGCGGGCCGACGCGCAGCTACCGCACGGACTCTGCGGGCGTGCGCCACTACGACAACCTCGTCAAGCCCGACCTCGTCGCCCCCGGCAACAAGATCGTGAACGCCGAGGCGGCCGGTAACCTCCTCGTCGCGCAGAACCCCTCGCTCGACGCGGGCGTGAGCCCCGTGGACAACCGCAAGCAGATGTACCTGAACGGCACCTCGATGGCGACGCCGGCCGCCGCGGGCGCGGCGGCCTTGATGCTCCAGGCGAACCCGGCGCTCACGCCGAACCTCGTCAAGGCGCTTTTGATGTACTCGGCGCAGCCGCTCGCCGGCTTCAACTACTTCGAGCAGGGCACGGGCGAGTTGAACGTCGAAGGCGCGGTGCGGCTGGCGAAGCTCGCCCGCACCGACCTCTCGAACGCGACGCCGCTCGGCGACCCGCTGCTCGCGGGCGCGCCGCCCGCGCCGCAGACGACCATCGCGGGGCACACCTTCACGTGGTCGCGCGGCCTGATACTCAACTACACCTACGCGACTGGGCTCGAACTCATCACGCGCTTCCAGAAGGTCTACGGCGCCGGGATGCTGCTCGGCGACGGGGTCATCACCGGCGACGGCGTCATCACGGGCGACAGGACGCTCATCACGGACGGCGTCATCACGGGCGACGGCGTGATGACGAGCAACGGCGTCATCACCGGCGACGGCGCGCTGTTTTTGAGCGCGTGGTCTCTGACCGGCGACGGCACGCGGCTGCGCGACGGCGACATGTTCGGCGACGGCGTCATCACCGGCGACGGGGTCATCACGGGCGACGGCGTTATCACGGGCGACCTCTTCGTGCAGGCGCAGTCGGCGGCCGTGGCCGGCGACGCCACGTCGGCCATGGCCGCCGGCGCGGACGACGGCGTGGACTGCCTCGACTACTGAGGCGGTTCCGCGAATCCTCTCCCAAGCACCTCTCCCGACGACAACCACGC
>DASVWB010000166.1:0-17531 GCA_036389815.1 Pyrinomonadaceae bacterium
AGCATGAACACGTCGTCCCACAAGACCTGGAAGTTGTAGGTCGTGTAGTTGCGCGAGGTCTCGCCCTCGAAGTGGCGGTTCGGCATCTTCGCGTTGGCGCGCATCGAGAGGTGGCAGCCGAAGCAGCTCGTCATCCAAGACGAGTGGCAGGTGTAGCAGCTCATCGTCTCGTTCCTGTGCGCGAGCTTCGCGTCGTCCGGGGGCAGGTCGCCCCAGACCTCCTGCCGGTTCTCGTCTATGCGGACGGTCTTGGCGTAGGCCGAGCGCCAGTTGTAGTCAGCCTCGTGACCCTTCGTTTTGGTCACGGTGTAGGCGGTCTGCTTGACGCGCCACCAGCGGCCGGGCTCGACCAGAGAGTTCTGCACCACGTCGCCCGCGTGGAGGCGGACGTTGTTGCCGGCAGAGTCCTTCCGGTCGCGGTCGCTCGTGATGCGCTCGAAGACGGGGATGGCGACCTGGCGGCCGCCGCTCGTGCGCGTGAAGGGGGTCTTCAGGTCGCGCAGGAAGTTGCGCCCCTGCCCCCTCACGAAGTTCCCGCCCTGCACGCTCTGCCCCTCGGCCGGCTCGACGAGGTTAAGCCCCGCGGCGAAGCCGGAGGCGGTGAGCTTCGCCGGCTCCCTGAGGGTGCCGTGGCAGTCTATGCAGTCAACCTCGATGGCCGCGCGCGGCTCGTTGTAGAGGACGCCGTTGCCGTGCGCGTCCTGCCGGAAGTGGCAGTCAACGCAGTGCATCCCCTTCTCAAGGTGTATGTCCTTGAGGTGGACGGGGACGCCCGCGGGGGGTGGCTTCGTCGCGTCGCTTGAGTCGTCGCGGTACTCGACCGACTGCTTGAGCTTCGCCGGCGTCACGTCTTCGACGCGTGCGCCCGCCGAGTCGAGCATGTGCCCCTCGCGGTCGCGCTTGAAGACGGCGCGGAACATCCAGCCGTGGCCGTGGAAGTCCGCGAACTGCGTGCGCGCCATGCGCGAGTTGACCTCGGCGGTGCCGGTCTTTTGCAGGAAGTCCGGGTCAGACCAGTTGCCGCGCACCGAGGAGCCTTCGGGGTTGCGGTCGAGCCTGCGGTACTCCTCCTCGGCCGAGACGGCGCGCTGCTTCGCGGGGTACATCCCCGCGGCGCGCGCGTCCGTCTCGTTGTCCCACCAGAGCAGGCCGAGGTAGGTGGCGACCATGTTGTTGCCCGGGTGCATGTGGCAGGTCATGCACTGCGAGGTCGGAATCTGGTTGGTGAACTGGTGCCTGACGGGGTGCCCGGGCTCGTCCCTTTTATCCTTCAACTGCTCGTCCGCGGTCGCGGTCGTGCCGCGGTTGCCGTAGCGCGCCCACTCGGGGCCGGAGTGTACGACCGAGCGGTCGTTGGCGTAGACGACGTGGCAGGCCGTGCAGCCCGAAGAGCGGTAGTCGCCGGGGTGGTCGTTCGTGCCGAGGAAGTTGAGCGTCGGGTCGAGGAGGCGCGTCTTCTGTAGGCCGAGGTAGACGGGGTCTGTGCGGTTGAG
Source organism: Pyrinomonadaceae bacterium (assembly GCA_036389815.1). GTDB lineage: Bacteria > Acidobacteriota > Blastocatellia > Pyrinomonadales > Pyrinomonadaceae > QHXN01. The sequence continues at coordinate 1,494 of DASVWB010000166.1, forward strand.
CGTGCCGAGGCCGCGCGCGCTGAGGCCCTTGTCGGGCTTGCCGGGGTCGGTCTCGCGCTCGGGCAGTCCCACTTCGGAGCGGCCGCGCCCGCCGCGCTCGAAGACGCGGAGGATGTTGCCGGGCTGCGAAATCTCCCAGCGCGGCAGCGGGTCGAGGTAAGAGAGCGCGCCCATCCAGGTGCGCGTCGCGGGCGAGGGCTGCGGGAGTTGAACCATCCGCTCGGGCGTGCCGCGCTCCTCGCCGTAGCTCTCGCCGAAGCGCGTGTCCTTGAGGGGGAAGCCGCCGTTGTTGTAGAGCGCCGCGCCCCAGAGCATCGCGCCGTGGCGCATCATGCTGTTGCGCGCGGCCGAGACCTCCGAAGAGTGGCAGCCGGTCGAGGAGCAGGTCAGGTCGGCGGCGCGGAAGTCGCCGGGGTTGACGAAGCGGACGAACTCGCGGCTCTCGGCGGCGAGCCGGGCGTTGCTGCGCTCGGGGTTGGCGCTCGAATACTTTCCGTCGCGCCCGGCCCAGCGCTCCGGGTATCGCGGCGCGACGTGCGCGGCGTTCATCACGCGGTCGAACTCGGCGTCGCCGCGGCGGAGTCTCGCCCGCGCGGACTCCTCGATGCGCGGGAAAGGGTTTCCGCCGTGGCAGGACGTGCAGGTCAGGCTCTGCCCGTCGGTGCCGTCCTCCTTGAGCTTGCCGTCGCGCGTCCTGTGCATTGGCTCGGTGCGGCCGTGGCAACTGATGCAGCCCTCGACGCGGGGCGACTCGGCCTGCGCGGGCGTGGGTGCGGGCGCGGGAGTCGGGGCCGTCTGCGCGGGGGTCGGGGCCGTCTGCGCGGGGGTCTGGCGGCCGGCGCGCGCGTCGGAGCGGACGCCGCCCGACGCGACGAGGCCGAGCGCGCAGAGCACCGCGAGCACGAGTGTGACTTTAAACCTCTCCAGTGAGCTGAGCCGACGCATGTGCGCTTCGATGTCCCCGGTGTTTAGAAGTTGAAACGGAGCGTGCCGAAGAGCGCGTAGAGCGGCTTCGACGGGTTAATCACGGTGTCGTCGGGCGTGCAGAAGCTCGCCACGTTGGGCGGGCAGTTGCGCGAGGCGTCCGTGTAGATGTCGCGGAAGCCGCGCCCGGGCTTGAGCATCGAGGCGCCGAAGTTGAGCGTGATGTTGTTGGTGAGCCGCGGGCGGTACGCGACGCCGACCGAGAGGTCTTCGCCGATGTCGTGGCGGATGCGGTTCTGGAAGAGCAGGTATTCGAGCGGCTCGGTGCGGTGGAAGCGCAGGTGGTTGAAGTTGAAGACGGCCTTGAGGCGCTGCGTCACCTCCACGTCGTAGCCGAGCGTGCCGATGAGGATGCCCGGGTTGACGTGGTTGGCCTGCCCCTGCGTCTTGCTGCTGCGCAGGGAGGGCAGCAGGCTCAAGGGCTGCGTGAGCCCGACGGCCGTGCCCGCGAGCGGGATGCCGACGCGGTTCCAGAAGGAGAACTGCCCGCCCGCGAAGTTCGGGTCGTCGAGGATGGAGTCGAAGCCGGAGGCTTTCCCGTCCGTCGGGTTCTTGTCGCCCGAGGCGAAGAAGAACGAGGCGCGGAAGCGCTGGTAGTCCTTATCAAGTGAAGCCTCGGCCGCGGCCATGTGCGCCTTGACGCGCGTCTTCCGGCCGGCGATGGGGTTGCGCGAATCCGTCCCGAGCGCGAAGTAGTAGGAGTTCGTCAGGTTGACGCGGCCGAGGTGCCCGTCGCCCGAGAGGCCGAGGTAGCCGACCTTGACCGAGTGCGGCCGCGCGTCGCCGACGACGGCTGGGCGCACCTTGAAGCCGTTGCGGTCGTATTCGACCGAGCGGCGGTCGTCGTTGAAGTGAAAACTGAGCTGCGCCGTGTAGCCCTTCGCCAGAAAGTCCTGCCGGAAGAGGTTGGCGACGTAGACGTTCTGCGGGCGGCGGTCGAAGCGGTTCAGCCCGCTGTTGGTGTCCTTCTCAAGCTGCGCGAAGTAGGCGAGGTTGAACTGGTACTGATTATTTTTGAACCCGCCGAAGAGGCGCGCGCCGAGGTTGTTGTCCGTGTAGAGGAAGCCGCGGAAGTCCGAGACGAACGGCTGGATGCCGACGCGCGCCGAGACGGCGTCGTAGTTGGCGTTCACGTCTTCGAGCTTGACCTCGGCGAAGGCCTCCTCGAAGGAGAACTGCCAGTCGGTGCGGGTCGTCCCGCGCCGCGGGTCGATGTTCAAGACCCCCTGCTCGCGCGCGTGGACGTAGTTCGGGACGCTGAAGGTGGGCGAGAGCTTTATCGCCCACTGCCGCGGGCGGAAGGTCGTGTCGCCGCTGAACATCTCGAAGGAGAACTGCAATATCTGGTTGACGGCCAGCACCTCGGGCTTGCCGAAGAACTCGGCGGAGCCGGGGCGCGCGCTCGAAGGGTTCGAGGGGATGGGCGTGCGCTGCTGCTGCACGGCCGTCGTGCTCGTCGCGGAGAGGATCAGGAAGACGTGCTGGCCGAAGATGGGGTAGTCGCCCTTCAGGATGGACTGGTCGTAGGGGTTGAGCGCGCCGCCCCGCCGGAAGGGGATGTCGCGCCCGCCGGCGACGCTCCCGTAGCGGCTGTACTCCGGGAAGCCCACGCGCCAGCGGTCGCGCACGGGCACGCGGTCGGGGCGCGTCGGCGCTTCCCGCTCGACGCCCGAAGCGCCCGCGTAGCCGTTCGGGTCGTCGTCGCCCTCGCCCGCGGGGGGCGTCGAAGGCTCGGGCGCGCCGTCCCTTTTCGCCAGCACGATGTCGAGCGCCGTGTCGCGCCCCGGCTCGACGCCGACGTTCTCGACCGCGTCGCCGCGCGCGATGGCGAAGGGGCCGTACTTGACCTTGCCGTCGAAGCCCGCCTTGAACGGAGCCTCCAGCCGCACGCGGTAGGCGCCCGCCGGGAGGCTGAACGAGTAAGTCCCGTCCGCCTTCGTGCGCGCGCGGTAGGCGCGGGAGCTGACCTGGTTGACGGCGACGACCACGACGCCCGCGACGCCCTTCGGCATGGTGCCCGGCGAGTCGAGCACGCGCCCCGTCAGGCGTCCGCCGCCTTGCGCGGACGCGTGCGGCGCGAGCGCCGACAGCAGGAAGGCCGATAGCAGAAGGACGGCGCCCGCGTTCCTTGTGATTCGGGATAGGGGAAGAAACATTAAATGCCTCGGCCGACTTAAAGCCCGCCGCACGGCCCCGGCGCGGGGACTTCGGCCGCCGGTGCCCGCAAGAAAGCAGTCCTGTTCAAGTACGTCCTGAGAAAACCGTGAGTGAACCCTCTTTTAGCACGGCGGGCGCTCCGGCGACAATAAGATTCGTCGGGCGGGTTTGCGCCGCACGGCCCGCGAAGAAATCCGTTGCCGGCGCGCGCCCCGAGGTGGTAGCGTGCGGCGCATGAGAGACAGGCGCGAGGCCGTCTCGCGCGGGCTGGAGTTCATCTACCGCACGGCCTGCGACCCGGAGAACTTCGCCGCCTACGGCTTCGACTACACCTTCTGCCTGCACTGGATAGCTTCGACTTCGCGGGACGCGGCGCTCAGCCGCGCCGCGCGCCGGATGGCACTGGAGTGCGCGCGCCGCTGGCGCAGCGCGTGGCCGGCGTTGCCCGCCGACGCCGACGCCGAGACGGTCGCGCAGTCGGTCTTCGGCGGGCTGGCCTCGGACATGCTCGGCCTGCGCGACGGGGCCTTTAAACGCGACGTGCGCCGGGCGGCCGCGCGCGTCAGCGCCACAGACCTCCTCTGGTTCGACCCCGCGGCCGGCCCACCGCCCGCAGACCTGCCGGCCGAGTGCGCGTGCGGCGAAGCCAACCCGCGGGGCCGCAAGACCTGTCGCGGCTGTAAGCGGCGTCTGAAGTGGCTCAGCCGTTATGAAATCTGGGTGCTGGCGCTCATCCGCGGCTACCTGGGCGAGCAGTACGGCGTGAGGCTCGGGGCGAGCTACGCGGAGGTCATCGGGTGGCTGCCCGTCATGCGCCCCTACCCGCCTTTGGCGGGCGGCTACGAAGACTTCATCTGGGCGGTCTACGCTGTGACGCACGTCGTCTACACGCTGAACGGCTACAGCGCCTACAGGCTCTCGCCGCGCTGGCTCCCGGCGGAGTACGAGTTCCTGAAAGACTCGCTCGACGACATCGAGGGGCTGGGCGACACGGACGCGGCCGGCGAGATTCTCGACTCGCTGAAGTCCTTCGGGCTCTCCGACCGCCACCCGCTCATACGCAGGGGCGTCGAGTTCCTCCTCTCGACGCAGAACGAGGACGGCAGTTGGGGCGACCCCGCCGCCGAAGACATCTACGACCGCTACCACCCGACGCTGACGGCCGTCAACGGCCTGCGCGACTACGCCTGGACGAAGGAGGCGCTCGTCTTCCCCGAACTGGCCCCCGCGCTCCGCCGCTGGGCGCGGGGCGCGCGGGGGGCGCCCCGGCAAGCCTCTTGACTCGCGGCCGAGTAGTGTTAGATTGTCTCCGGCCGGCACCATCTCTTTTCCCGAAGGCGAGATTCCGCTCCTATCTTTCTGACGAGAGTTCCCGCGCCCTCTTTATGTCGAGAGTCCCCACGTCGCCATCCACCACACGCCGCGTAATGCTCGCGGCGCTCGCGCTCGCAGCCCTCGCCCTGCTCTCGGCCCCTGCGCGGCGCGGCGCGGCGCAGTCGGCGAGCCCCGTGCTCGTCAGCCAGGCGGGCTCGACGCGCGCCGTCGCGCTCGACGCCGTGACGCGCGTGCCGGAGCCCTTCGCCCCCGAAGCGCCCGTCAGCCTCGGCGCGGACGCGCGGACGCGCGTCATGCTCTTCGCCATGAACCTGCGCCTCGCGCCGGGCGAAGGCGCCTCCGCCGTCACGGCCGAGGCCGAGGACGCGTCGCACAAGACTTACCCGCTCGCCGTCGAGCACGTCGGCCCGGTGCCGGGGCAGGAGTGGATGAGTTCGGTCGTCGTCCGTTTGGGCGAAGGTCTCCCCGAGGACGCGGGCGACGTGCTCGTGCGCGTCTCCTACCGCGGCGCGGCGAGCAACCGCGTGCGCGTCGCGCTCGGCCACGTCGGCGGCGGCCCGCCCGACGACCCGGACTCCGTGCCGACGCCGGCGGTCGCCGCCGCCACGCCGACGCCCAACAACAACCCCGTCACCGCCGGCAGCCTGACGACCTCGGAGGTGCAGACCGTCATCGCGCAGGCCGTCTCGGCCGCCGCGGCGCTCGACCGCTCCGTGACGGTCGCGGTCACGGATCGCGAGGGCAACGTGCTCGGCGCATTCCGCATGACGGGCGCGCCCGCGACGACGCACATCACGGGCGGCGGCCGCGTCGGCGAAGGCTTGGAAGGACTCGACGTGCCGGCGCAGCTCGCGGCCGTGTCGAAGGCGGGCACGGCCGCCGTCTTCAGCACGCAGGGCAACGCGTTCACGACGCGCACGGCGAGCTTCATCATCCAGGAGCACTTCCCGCCGGCCACCGCGTTCCAGCCCGGCGGCCCGCTCTTCGGCGTGCAGTTCTCGCAACTGCCTTGCAGCGACATAAAGAAACCCGCGATCCCGCTCGGGCTCTCGGCCGACCCCGGCAGCGCGCCGCTCTACAAGAACGGCGTCGCGGTCGGCGGCGTCGGCGTCGAGGGCGACGGGCTCTACACCTTGGACAAAGACCCGACCGACTTCGACAAGCCCTTCGAGGAGCGGATAGCCGTCGCCGCGCAGCGCGGCTTCCAGCCGCCCGACCTCATCCGCGGCGACAACATCATCGCGGGCGGCGTCCGCCTCGCCTACCTCAACGTGACGGACGCGGACGCGCCGCGCCCCGCGACGCTCGCCTTCTCTTCGCTGCCCGGCGCGCTCGTCTCGCCGCTGCTCGCGGCGCAGCCTTCGGAGTTCGTCGCGGCGAGCGTCGGCGGCGTGAGCGGCGCGGCCGACACGCGCTTCTTCCCCTTCGCCGGCAGCGCGACCGGCTCGGCCAACGCGCTCGCGGCCGCCGACGTGCAGCGCATCATCGCGCAGGCGGCGCAGCAGGCCGACATCACGCGCGCCGCGATACGCCAGCCCTTGGGGAGCGCCGCGCGCGTCAGCATCGCCGTCGTGGACGTGGAGGGGAACGTGCTCGGCATCTTCCGCACGACGGACGCGCCCGTCTTCGGCTTCGACGTGTCGGCGCAGAAGGCGCGCACCGCCGCCTTCCTCTCGAACCGCAACGCGGGCGCGCTGCTGCGCGGCGCGGGGCTCGGCGGCTACGTCGACCGCGCGAACGCCGACGGCGTGAGGCTCGACGGCTCAATCGCCTTCTCCGACCGCGCGGGCGGCTTCCTCTCGCGCCCGTTCTACCCGGACGGCCTGAACCCGAACCCGGCCGGCCCCTTCAGCCGCGAGATAACGGAGTGGAGCGTCTTTAACGACGGGATGCAGCTCGACCTCATCCGCGCCAACCTGCTCGCGGCGCTCGGCGGGGCCGACGTGCGCTGCACCTCAATACCGAACCTGCCGAACGGCATCCAGATCTTCCCGGGCAGCGTGCCGCTCTACCGCAACGGCGAACTCGTCGGCGCCATCGGCATCAGCGGCGACGGCGTAGACCAGGACGACCTCATCGCCGCCGCGGGCGCCCAGGGCTACGAGCCGCCCGCCGCCATCCGCGCCGACCAGCTCATCGTCCGCGGCACGCGCCTCCCCTTCCTCAAGTTCCCGCGCAGCCCGAACCTTTAATCGAACAGGTCGGGGCCGCCCGCCGCGGCGGGCGGCCCCGAACCCCCGCGGCAGCGCTGCTAGACTTTTCACCCCTCCATCTTTTAATCTCAGCTATTCGTCAGACGCGCGCGAAAGTGGCGGAACTGGTAGACGCACCAGACTTAGGATCTGGCGCCGCGAGGCGTGGGGGTTCGAGTCCCCCCTTTCGCATTGTGATTCACCATAATTAAGGAAGGACGCCCGCGCTCCCCGAGCCCGTAAGGCTTTAAAGAGGGCCGGCGGGATTCGTGTTTATGAAGACAGAGGTGACGGAGGTCTCCCCGACGCGCAAGGAGATCAGGATCGAGATCGAGGCCGCGGACGTGCGCGCGGAGTTCGAGCGGGTGACGCAGGAGTACTCGCGCAACGTGACGGTGCCCGGCTTCCGCAAGGGGCACGCGCCCGCCGGGGTCGTGCGCACGCGCTACAGGAAGGACATCGCGGGCGACGTGCTCAAGCGGCTCGTCCCCGAGGCCGTCGAGCAGGCCATCGAGGAGAGCGGCCTCCAGGTCATCGGCCAGCCCGACGTGCACCTCGACAACGAGCAGATCGACCCGCTCGGCCGGGAGCCCATCACGCTCCACGCGCACGTCGAGGTGATGCCCGACCTCGACCTCGGCGAGTACAAAGGCATCGAGGCCGCGCGCCGCACGCGCCCCGTCACCGACGAGGAGATCGGGCGCGTCATCGAGAACCTGCGCGAAGCCTCCGCCTCGCTCCAGCCCGTCGAAGACCGCGCCGCCGAAGAGGGCGACACCGTCACGGCCGACATACAGGGGCGCTACCTCGACCCGCCCGAGGACGAGGACGTCAACGTCTCGGACGTTGACGTGGTGCTCGGCGGCGAGGGCGTGCTGCCCGAGTTCACCGAGGCGCTGACGGGCACCCGCCCCGACGAGGTCAAGACCTTCACGGTCAAGTACCCCGAAGACTTCGGCCCGCGGCCTCAGGAGGGCGAGGAGCGGAAGGGGCTGGCCGGCAAGACCATCGAGTACACCGCCACCGTCACGGCCGTCCGCCGCAAGGAGGTGCCGGCGCTCGACGACGAGTGGGTCAAGAGCCTCGGCGAGGAGGAGGTCGAGACGGTCGAGCAGTTGCGCGCGCGCGTCCGCGAGAACCTGGAGAAGAGCGCGCAGCACGAGTCCGAGCACCGCCTGCGCGACGAGGTGCTCGGCCGGCTCATCGAGCGCCACCGCTTCGAGGTGCCCGAGACCATCGTCTCCTACCAGGCCAACCAGATACTCCAGTCGATGGTGCGCGACATGCTCCAGCGCGGCATGGACCCGCGCGGGCAGGACATCAACTGGGAGGCCATGCGCGACCTCGTGCGCGACCGCGCGGGCGACGACGTGCGCGGCTCGATGCTGCTGGAGCGCGTCGCCGAGGCGGAGAAGATAGAGGTCTCGCGGGAGGAGGTGGAGGCCGAGATTCAGTCCATCGCGGAGGGCTCGCGGCAGTCGGTCGAGCAGGTGCGAGCCGCCTTGACAAAGCAGGGGGGCGAACGTAGCATCGCCGACAGATTGCGCAACCGCAAGGCGCTCGACTTCCTCGTCCAGCACGCACAGGTCCGCGACGAGGAGTGGCGCGAAGAGGCCGAAGGGACGGAGGCCGCGGGGGGCGCGCCGGCCGAAGGCGAAGAGGGCGCTTAAAGGGCGCGCGGGCCGGGCGAGTTCAAAACCCGGAGATTTGAAATTTCCAAGGCTCGTTTTGGAGTTTCAGGTCTCCGGGTTTAATTTTGAGGGAAGGCCACAGTAGCAGTACGGAGAGTTCAAAGATGAGTCAGTACATTCCCAACCCGACGGTCTTCGAGCAGACGCCGCGCGGCGAGCGCTACTCGGACGTCTACTCGCGCCTGCTGCGCGACAACATCGTCTTCCTCGGCACGCCGATCGACGACACGGTCGCGAACCTCATCATCGCGCAGTTGCTCTTCCTCGAAGCGGAAGACCCGGAGAAGGACATCAACCTCTACATCAACAGCCCCGGCGGGTCGATCACGGCCGGCATGGCCATCTACGACACGATGCAGTTCATCCGGCCCGACGTGGTGACGATCTGCCTCGGCCAGTGCGCCTCGATGGGCGCGCTGCTGCTCGCGGCCGGGTCGAAGGGCAAGCGCTTCGCGCTGCCGAACTCGCGCATCCTCATCCACCAGCCCTCGGTCTCCGGCATCGGCGGCCAAGCCACCGACATCCGCATCCAGGCCGAAGAGATTCTGCGCATGCGCGAGGTGACGTCGCAGATCCTCTCGAAGCACACGGGGCAGCCCTACGAGATGATCGAGAAGGACGTGGAGCGCGACCGCATCATGTCGGCGATGCAGGCCAAGGAGTACGGCCTCATCGACGAGGTCATCACGCACCGCCAGTAGCCGGGGCCGCGGCGAACCTGCGCGCGCGGGGGGCCGACTCTCTCCGCCCCCGCGCGCCTCCCCGATTCCGACCGCCACGCGACAGGCCGCCGAGCGGCCGGCGAGACTCCCGGCAGCCCCCGCCCCCTTCCGCTGCGCGCCCGCGCCCGTTCTGTGATACATTACGAAAGTGGTGTCCGGCCGACCGTTCGGCGCGCCGGGCGTTGACAACCCCCGCGTAATCGTCTAGAAGACTTGCGGCACGCGCCCGAGCGGCGCGCGCCTTGAAAACCCCTCAGGCTTTACTCTGGTTAGGAACGTCCGCCCTCGAAACTATATGGTACGCCGAACTGACGACACGTTGCGCTGCTCCTTCTGCGGCAAGTCTCAGAACGAAGTCAAGACGCTGATCGCCGGCCCCACGGTGTACATCTGCAACGAGTGCATCGACATCTGCAACGAGATCATCACCGACGACCAGCAGGCCGAGGCCGTCGCGTCACGCCCGCCCCTCCCGAAGCCCGCCGAGATCAAGTCCTTCCTCGACGAGTACGTCATCGGGCAGGAGGAGACGAAGAAGCGCCTCGCCGTCGCCGTCTACCAGCACTACAAGCGGATCGAGCTGGCGCGCCGCCGCTCCGACGTCGAGATACAGAAGTCGAACATCCTGCTCATCGGCCCGACGGGCACGGGGAAGACGCTGCTGGCGCAGACGCTCGCGCGCATGCTCTCCGTCCCCTTCACCATCGTGGACGCGACGACGCTCACGGAGGCCGGCTACGTCGGCGAGGACGTCGAGAACATCATCCTCAAGCTCCTCCAGGCCGCCAACGGCGACGTCGAGCGCGCGCAGCAGGGCATCATCTACATCGACGAGGTCGATAAGATTTGCCGCAAGGACGAGAACCCGTCCATCACGCGCGACGTGTCGGGCGAGGGCGTCCAGCAGGCGCTCCTGAAGATTCTCGAAGGCACGGTGGCCAACGTCCCGCCGCAGGGCGGGCGCAAGCACCCGCACCAGGAGTTCTTCCCCGTCGACACGACCAACATCCTCTTCATCTGCGGCGGCGCCTTCGTCGGGCTGGAGAAGGTGGTCGAGCGGCGGATGCGCAACAAGTCGCTCGGCTTCCACGCGCAGGTCAAGTCGGCGGGCAACCGCTACACCGAGGCGCTCGCCGCCGTCCAGCCCGAAGACCTCGTCAAGTACGGGCTCATCCCCGAGTTCGTCGGCCGCCTCCCCGTCACCGGCGCGCTGCACGAGCTGGACGAGGCCGCGCTGATGCGCATCCTGACCGAGCCGAAGAACGCGCTCGTCAAGCAGTACCAGAAGAAGTTCGAGTACGACAACGTCAAGCTCCGCTTCGCCGACGACGCCCTGAAGGCCATCGCGTACCAGGCGGTCGAGCGCAAGGTCGGCGCGCGCGGCCTGATGATGATCATGGAAGAGCTGCTCCTCGACGCGATGTACACGCTGCCCTCGCAGAAGCGCGTCAAGGAGTTCGTCATCACACGCGAGATGGTCGAGCGCCGCCGCGCCGTCCCCGGCGAGATACTCACCGGCGTGGACGAGGCCGCCTGAGCCGCTCGACACGCAGACGGTCACACGAAAGCCGCAGCCGCCGCACGCCGGGCGGGCTGCGGCTTTCGGTTTCCCGGCCCGCCCACACGCCCGAATTTTTCCGGGCACACCCGCCTCCTCCGGCGTACCTACGTTTACGCCCGGACGCCGGCCGGGGCCGCGCGGGAGGACGGGCCGCGAAGACGCGACTTTAATTTCAAATTTCAAATTTGAAATTTGAAATTCTTAAAGCCGCCTCCCCGCGGCCTACCAGCTCACCCGGGGAAACCGCAATCGTCGAGTTGAGGGGCACGATGAAGGAACAGGGTCTTGTCGGGAGAGTCGCCGCGCTCGCGCTCGCACTCTCGGTCTTCGCGCAGGCCGCGGCGCGGCAGCAGGCGGCGCCCGCGCGCGCCGAGCAGGACGAAGAGGTCGTGCGCATCACGTCGAACCTGATACAGGTGGACGCGGTCGTCCTCGACGCGGAGGGGCGGCAGGTGACAGACCTCTCGGCCGAAGACTTCGAGCTGAGCGAGGACGGCCGCCCGCAGGCCATCACGAACTTCTCCTACGTGGACAACTCGCCCGGCGCCGCCGCGAAGGCGGCCGGCTTGAAGAACGCGGCGGGCGCGGGCGGGGCGAGGGGCGCGGCGGCCGTGCCGCCCGCGCGCGTCAGACCCGGCGCGGCGCGTCGCGTCGTCGCCTTCGTCGTGGACGACCTCGGGCTCTCGTTCCAGGCGACGGCCTACGTGCGCGGCTTCCTGAAGGAGTTCGTCGCCAAGCAGATGCGGCCGGGCGACCTCGTCGCCGTCGTGCGCACGAGCGCGGGCGTGGGCGCGCTCCAGCAGTTCACGTCCGACCCGCGCCTTGTCGAGCGCGCCGCCGAGCGCGTGCGCTACCGCCCCGGCCTGCGCTACCCGGCGGGCTCCTTCGCCGCGCCCGCCGACGACCCCGGCTCGCCGGCGCCCGGGCGCGACGCGCTCTTCACGGCCGGCACGCTCGGCGCGCTCAACTACGTCCTGCGCGGCGCGGCCGAGATGCCCGGCCGCAAGTCGGTCGTCATCGTCTCGGGCGAGGCGGGCTTCTTCCGGCTCAACTCGCGCGACGCCGACGTGCGCGAGTACCTACAGCGCATGGCCGACCTCGCCAACCGCGCCTCCGCGAGCGTCTACGAGCTGGACGCCGCAGACCTGACGCCGGCCCGGCTCGGCAGCAGCGCGGGGCTCGTCACCGCGCCGCCCTCGTCGCCCTCGCAGACCGGCGCCGGGGGCGGAGGCGGGCCGGGCGCGGGCGCGCCGCAGACCGTCTCGCCGGGCGCGCCCTTCCCCGGCTCGCCGCCCAACACGGGTCTTGCCGAGATGGCGCGCCAGGCCGACTCCTTCGGCGCCAACCGCTCGCGCCACGAGACGAAGGAGGCGCTCTACTACCTCGCGCGGCAGACCGGCGGCGCGCGCATCTTCGGCGCCGAGCGCGTGCTCGAAGACCTGCGCGGCTACTACCTCGTCGGCTACCGCCCCGGCGAGAAGACCTTCGACCCCGAGCGCGCGGGGCGGAAGTTCCACACCCTCACGCTGCGCGTGAAGCGGCCGGGGCTGCGCGTGCGCCACCGCACGGGCTTCTACGCCGCGGGCGACTCGGACCTCGCCGCCGCGGGCGCGGCGCCGACGACGCGCGCCGGCCGCCTGCTGCGCGCCCTCACCTCGCCGCTCGCCTCCGGCTCCATCGAGGTCGGCGTCACCCCGCTTTTCGGCAACGACGCGCAGACCGGCTCGTTCGTCCGCGCGCTCATCAGCGTGGACGCGCGCTCGCTCCGGTTCGCGGAGGAGCCGGGCGGCTTCCGGCGCGCCTCGGTCGAGGTGCTGGCCGTCACGCTCGGCGAGGGCGGCCGTCCGCTCGACTCGGCCGACGGCGTCGAGACCATCCGCGTCGGCGCGGCCGACTACGAGCGACTCCTGAAGACCGGGCTCCGCTACACGCTCAAAGTCCCCGTGAAGTCGCCGGGCGCTTACCAGCTCCGCGTCGCCGTGCTCGACGAGGCGACCGACGAGGCGGGCTCCGCCAACGAGTTGGTCGAGGTGCCCGACCTCGGCGCGGGCAGGCTCGCGCTCTCGGGGCTCGTCGTCAGGGGTAAGGCGGCCGACGCGGCGACGGCCTCCCCCGAGTTCGAGTCGGACGCAGACCCCGCCTCGCGCCGCCTGCGCGCAGGGATGGAGCTGCGCTACGACTTCCACATCTACAACGCGCGACTCGACCCCGCGACCGGCCGCCCGGGCTTGCAGACGCAGGTGCGCCTCTTCCGCGAAGGCCAGCTCGCCTACGAGGGCAAGGCCGCGCCCTTCGACACGCCGCAGCGCGAAGACCTCGGCCGCCTCGTCGCCGGCGGCGCCGTCAAGCTCAGCCGCGACGCCGCCCCCGGCCAGTACACCCTCCAGGTCGTCGTCACCGACCTGCTCGCCAAAGAAGACCGCCGCACGGCCGCGCAGTGGCTCGACTTCGAGATAGTGCGATAGGAAGCAGTAGACAGTAGACAGTAGACAGTAGACAGTAGGGCTTCCGCCTCCCTGACGTTGACGCCGACACCCGGACGATTCATTAGAGGCTGTTTTCCTACTGTCTACTGACTACTGTCTACTGTCTACTGCTTTTTCCCGACGCCAGTGGCAAGGGCGTGGGAAATGTTTTAGAATTGTGGGCAGTTGCAGCGGGGCGAGCGGACACTGTGAGGCTCGCCCTTTGTGCCCTTTACGGCCTGCGGAAAGCTTCGTTAGATTTATGGAAGAATATTCTGATCGCACACCCGTCGACATCGTGCGGCTGCCGATGGTGCCCATCCGCGATGTCGTGATCTTCCCCTTCACCAAGGTCGCCTTCAAGATCGGACGGCCCGGCTCGGTGCGCGCGCTCGAAGACGCGCTCGCCACCGACCGCACCATCTTCCTCGCCACCCAGCACGACGCCTCCATCGACGAGCCCAGCCCCGACCAAATCTACTCGGTCGGCACCGTCGCCCGGATACTCCAGGCGCAGCGGCAGGAGAACGGGCAGACGAAGGTCGTCGTCGAGGGGCGCGAGCGCGCCACGACCATCCGCGTCGAGAACGACAACGGAGCGTTCACGGCGACCGTCAGGCGCGCGCCCGTGGCGCAGGAGTCCGGCCCGCGCGTCGACGCGCTCATGCAGCGCGTCGGCCAGCTCGTCGAGCAGCACGTCCGCCTCGCGCCCGAGATGCAGACCGACGCCTTGCAGACGGCGCTCCGGAACACGGACCCTTCGCACCTCGCCGACGCGCTCGCCTCGCAGTTGAAAATCTCGGTCGAGGACAAGCAGGGCTTGCTCGAAATCTTCTCGACGCACGGGCGCCTCCAGCGGCTCGTCGAGCTGCTCGAAGTCGAGGTGGACAAGCGCCAGCTCGACCGCACCATCCAGGCGCGCGTCAAGCGGCAGATGGAGAAGGCGCAGAAGGAGTACTACCTCAACGAGCAGATCAAGGCCATCCACAAGGAGCTGGGCCGCAAGGACGAGAAGGCCGAGATGGAGGACCTCCGCAAGCGCATCGAGGAGGCCGGCATGTCCGAGGAGGCGAAGGAGAAGGCCATGCAGGAGCTTCACCGCCTCGAAGCCATGCCGCCGATGTCGGCCGAGGGCACCGTCTCGCGCACCTACATCGACTGGCTGCTGAACGTGCCGTGGAAGCAGAAGTCGAAAGACATTAAGGACATCTCGAAGGCCGAGGAGGTCTTGAACGAAGACCACTACGGGCTGGAGAAGATCAAGGACCGCATCCTCGAACACCTCGCCGTCAGGCAGTTGGTGAAGAACCCGAAGGGCTCCATCCTCTGCTTCGTCGGCCCGCCGGGCGTCGGCAAGACGAGCTTAGGCAAGTCCATCGCGCGCGCCACGGGGCGCAAGTTCGTCCGGCTCAGCTTAGGCGGCGTGCGCGACGAGGCCGAGATACGCGGCCACCGCCGCACCTACATCGGCGCGCTGCCCGGCCAGATCATCCAGATGATGAAGAAGGCCGGCACGGTCAACCCCTGCATCCTCCTCGACGAGGTGGACAAGCTCGGCGCGGACTTCCGCGGCGACCCGTCGGCGGCGCTCCTCGAAGTCCTGGACCCGGAGCAGAACTCGACCTTCCAGGATCACTACCTCGACGTGGAGTACGACCTCTCGAAGGTCTTCTTCATCGCGACGGCGAACGTCCTGCACACCATCCCGCCGCCGCTGCAAGACCGCCTCGAAATCCTGCGCCTCTCGGGCTACACCGAGCGCGAGAAGCTGGCGATCGCCAAACAGCACCTCGCCAGGAAGCAGGCCGAGGGCTCGGGGCTCCGGCCCGAGCAGGTCGAGTTCAAGGACGAGGGGCTGCTGGAGATCATCCGCCACTACACGCGCGAGGCGGGCGTGCGCAACCTCGAACGCGAGATCGGCTCGTGCTGCCGCAAGGTCGCGCGCCGCCTCGTCGCCGAGGGCAAGGGCGAAGAGTTCAAGATGACCATAACGGCCGAGTCCGTCCGCGAGATGCTCGGCTCCGTCCGCTTCCGCCAGGCCGACATGGCCGCGGAGTCGGAGGTCGGGCTCGCCCTCGGCCTGGCGTGGACGGAGGTCGGCGGCGAGGTCCTCCAGATAGAGGCGACGCTCACGAACGGCCGCGGCGGCGTCACCCTGACGGGCAAGCTCGGCGAGGTGATGCAGGAGTCGGCGCAGGCCGCGCTCACCTGCATCAAGTCGCGCGCCGAGCGACTTGGGATGAACCTTGAGTTCATACGCAAGCGCGACCTGCACATCCACATCCCCGAGGGCGCCATCCCGAAGGACGGCCCCTCGGCCGGCGTCACGCTGGCGACGGCGATGGCGTCGTCGCTCACGCGCGTCCCCGTCCGCCGCGACGTGGCGATGACGGGCGAGATCACGCTGCGCGGGCGCGTGCTCCCCGTCGGCGGCGTCAAGGAGAAGCTGCTCGCGGCGCACCGCGTCGGCGTCTCGACGGTGCTCATCCCGAAGGACAACGAGAAGGACCTGGAGGAGGTGCCCGAGGAGGTGCGCGCCGACATGACCGTGCAGCTCGTCGAGACCATCGACGAGGTGCTCTCGCTCGCGCTCGAAGACTCGTGCCCGACCGCGGCGGGCGCGACCGACGCCGAGGCCCCGCCGCCCGTCTGGACGGCCGAGCAGCCCGCGGCCGGCGGCGCGCAGACGCTCGCCGACTAGAAGACACAGCCGAGGGCGAAACTGTGAGGGCGGGGCCAAGGCCCCGCCCTTTTCTTTCGCGAGACGCGGGCGGGGACAAGCCCCCGCCCCCACACCTTTCCTCCGCGGTTGACACGCCCGCCGCCGCGCCTGTAAAGTTCGCCTTTCCCGGCGACACAGTTCAGCAGGTAGCGTTCAGACAGAGAAGGAGACGCGCGCCCGGGCGCGCCCCCGCCGCCCCGCTCGTCAGG
>DASVWB010000167.1:0-33405 GCA_036389815.1 Pyrinomonadaceae bacterium
CTACTGCCTACTCCATCCCAACTGCCTGCTGCCTCCTGCCCCCCGGTTTGCCTCGCCGCCGGCCTCTGTTATCATGGCGCGGCCGGAAATAGTCCGCCGCGTTCGGGTCTCTGTTTCTCAGCCCCCGTCAGACACAGGTAAAGGGATTTACGAATTATGATGTCGCAAGATAAGCGCCTTATGTCGCTCGCCGCCGAGCCCCTCGACCGCCCGCTGCGCGACCTCGCGGCGCCGCACCCGGCCGTCCCCGCGGCCGTGCCCGCCTCGGCCAACGAGCCCGCTCACCTGCGCGAATACCTGGCCGTCGTGCTCAAGCGGAAGTGGCTCATCCTCAGCCTCGCGGTCGTCATCACCTCGCTCGTCGCCATCCAGATGTACCGGATGCCGTCGGTCTACGAGGCCGCGACGCAGATTCAGATCGAGCAGAGGCAGAAGAGCCCCGTCTCGACGGGGCGCGGCGGCGACATCGTCCTCTTCAGGGGCAACGACCCGAACTACTGGAACACGCAGCTCCAGAAGCTCAAGACGCAGAAGCTGGCCCGCCAGGTCATCATGCGTCTCGACCTCCAGCACAACCCGACCTTCCTCAACACCTACCGCGGCACCGGCATCATCGCCGGCCTGCGGCGCCTCATCACCCGCGAGAAGGCGCAGCCCGAGAAGCAGCAGGAGGCGGGCGCCGTGCCCGTCGTCAGCGGCGGCGCCGAACTCGACGCCGACCAGCTCACGCCCGAGCAGGCGCAGAAGCTCGAGCCCTACGAGGACGCGCTCCGGAACAACCTGAACGTCGAGCCCGTCTCCAACACCAACCTCGTCTACATCCGCTTCCAGCACACCGACCCGCAGGTGGCCGCCAACGTCGCCAACACGCTCGCCGCCGTCTTCCGCGAGAACGACGTGCGGCAGGAGTCGTCCGGCTTGCAGAAGGCCGAGGACGTGCTGGCCAACCAGATCACCGAACTCCAGACGCGCATCCGCGACAACGAGCAGAGGCGCATCAGCTTCCGGAAGTCGAACGACCTCCGCGAGGAGACCTCCGGCTCGCAGAGGGCCGTGGACGTGCTGGCCAACCAGATCATCGAGCTTCAGGCGCGCGTACAGGCGAACACCCAGAAGCGGCTCAACTACCGGATGCAGCACGACCTCCCGCTCGGCGCCAAGCCGGGGCAGGACCTGACGGCCGCGCAGCTCCAGGCCTACCTGGCGCAGATGCAGACGGCCGAGGCCAACCGCAAGAAGGCCGAGGCCGACTACAGGTCGGCCGTCGAGACGCAGAACACGGCCGGCATCTGGTCCATCCCGCAGGTGCAGGAGAACAAGAACGTCCAGCGGCTGCGCGAGAAGATCAGCGACCTGGAGGAGAAGAAGAAGGCGCTGCTCGTCGTCTACACCGAGGAGTGGCCCGAGGTGCAGAAGATCAACCGGCAGCTCGCGCAGCTCAACGAGGAGCTGAAGAGGGCCCCGCAGGAGATCATCGCCGGCCTCAAGAACAGGCTCGACGCCTCCGTCAAGGAGGAGCGCGCCGCCTCCTCCTCCTACTTCGGCTCGCGCGCGAAGGCCAACGTCCAGAGCATCTCCGAGACGAGCCTCGGCGACCTCGACCAGGCCATCGAGACCGACCGCCAGAACCTCAACCTCTACATGCAGCGGCTCAACGAGCTGAGGGTCACGAACCCCGAGCGCACCAACGGCAACATCACGATGGTCGAGGAGGCGCGCGTCCCGCGCGCGCCCATCGGCCCGCCGCGCGTGCGCAACATCGTCGTCGCCCTGCTGCTCTCGCTCGGCATCGGCGTCGGGCTGGCCTTCCTGCTCGACTACCTCGACGACACGCTCAAGTCGGTCGAGGACGTCGACCGCCACCTCCACCTGCCGACGCTGGCGCTCATCCCCGCGCCGCGCGACGCGCGCCGCCTCCTGGGGCGCGGCGCGCCCGAGCCCGTGCCGGGGGCGGCGACGGCGCTCACGCTCATCGACGACGTGCGCTCGCCGGTCGCCGAGGCGTACCGCCACCTGCGCACCTCGCTGCTCCTCTCCTCGGCCGGCCAGCCGCCCAAGACCGTGCTCGTCACGTCGAGCCAGCCCTCGGAGGGGAAGACGACCACGGCCGTCAACATCGCCACCATGCTCGCGCAGACCGGCGCCGACGTGCTCCTGCTCGACTGCGACCTGCGCCGGCCGCGCATCCACACGCACTTCGGGCTGCCGAACGCGCGCGGCGTGACCAACTACCTCTCGGGCGAGGCCAACGTCAGCGACCTCGTGCAGACCTACGACAAGCTGCCGAACCTGAAGGTCATCTCCTCGGGGCCGGTGCCGCCCAACGCGGCCGAACTCCTCGGCTCCGAGGAGATGCGCAAGCTCCTCTTCGTGCTCGCCGAGAACTTCACGCACATCATCATCGACTCGCCGCCGGCCATCTCGTTCACCGACGCCTCGATCCTCTCGACGATGGTCGAGGGCGTGATGCTCGTCGTCCACGGCGGCCGCTCGTCGCGCGCGGTCGTGCGCCGCGCCAAGCAGCAGTTGCAGGACGTGGGCGCGCACCTCTTCGGCATCGTCCTCAACAACGTCAAGCTCGAAGGCACCGACTACTACTACTACTCGGGCTACTACTCGGCCGAGGAGGACGGGGCGCCCGAGGGGGCCGAGGCCGCGGGCGTCGGCACGGGCGGCGGTGGGCGCTGATGGCGGGCGAGTTCTGCCTCATCGCCCCGGACGTAATACTCGGGCGCGACGTTAAAATCTACGCCTTCGTCAACCTCTACGGCTGCCGCGTCGGCGACGAGACGCGCATCGGCACCTTCGTCGAGATACAGAAGGGCGCGCGGGTCGGGGCGCGCTGCAAGATTTCGAGCCACACCTTCATCTGCGAGGGCGTCGAGGTCGAGGACGAGGTCTTCGTCGGCCACGGCGTGATGTTCATCAACGACCGCCGGCCGCGCGCCGCCCGCCCCGACGGCACGCCGCAGGCCGAGGGGGACTGGACGCTGGAGCGCACGGTCGTCCGCCGCGGCGCCTCCATCGGCAGCAACGCGACCATCCTCTGCGGCGTCGAGGTCGGCGCCGGCGCCGTCGTCGGGGCCGGCGCCGTCGTCACGAAGGACGTGCCCCCCGGCGCCGTCGTCGCCGGCAACCCGGCGCGGGTGATCGGAAGCGCGGAAGGCTGAGCCGTGAATAGCAGGCAGTAGGCGGCAGGCAGTTAAGACAAAAGACTCTTCAACTGCCTGCCGCCTACTGCCTGCTTCTTTCAGCCCATATTTTTATGCCAGTCCCTTTCGTAGACCTACAGGCGCAGTACCGCTCGATCAAGGCCGAGGTGGACGCGGCCGTCCAGCGCGTGCTCGACACGTCGGCCTTCGTGCTCGGGCGCGAGGTCGAGGCGTTCGAGCGCGCCTTCGCCGAGTACGTCGGCGCGCGCGAGTGCGTCGGCGTCTCGAACGGCACGGCGGCCATCCAGCTCGCCCTCCAGGCGCTCGGCGTCGGCGCGGGCGACGAGGTCATCGTCCCGGCCAACACCTTCTTCGCCACGGCCGAGGCCGTCTCGACCGCGGGCGCCACGCCCGTCTTCGTAGACTGCGACCCCGCCACCTGCAACATAGACCCGGGGAAGATCGAGGCGGCCGTCACGCGGCGCACGCGCGCCGTCGTCCCCGTACACCTCTACGGCCGCCCCGCAGACCTCGACGCCGTCCTCGCGGTCGCCGGACGCCACAGCCTTCTCGTCGTCGAGGACGCGGCGCAGGCGCACGGCGCGCGCTACCGCGGCCGGCGCGTCGGGGCGCTGGCGCGCGCCGGCTGCTTCAGCTTCTACCCGGGCAAGAACCTCGGCGCCTACGGCGAGGGCGGGGCGGTCACAACCGACGACCCCGAGGTCGCGCGCCGCGTGCGCATGCTGCGCGACCACGGCTCCGAGCAGAAGTACCGGCACGAGATGGTCGGCTACAACTTCCGCCTCGAAGGCATCCAGGGCGCGGTGCTCGGCGTCAAGCTCCCGCGCCTCGACGGCTGGAACGAGCTGCGCCGCGCGCACGCCGCGCGCTACCGCGAGCTGCTCGCGCCGCTCGCCGACGCGGGCGCCGTCGCGCTCCCGCCCGAGGCCGACGGCGACGAGCACGTCTACCACCTCTTCGTCGTGCAGTCGTCCGAGCGCGACGCGCTCCAGCGCTACCTCTCGGCCGCGGGCGTGCAGACCGGCATCCACTACCCCGTGCCCGTCCACCTCCAGCCGGCCTACGCCGCGCACGGGCACCGCGAGGGCGACTTCCCCCACGCCGAACGCCTCTCGCGCCGCGCGCTCTCGCTGCCGATGTACGCCGAGCTGACCGAGCGGCAGCTCAGGTACGTCGCCGACGCCGTCTCGGACTTCTACGCCGAGCAGGGGAGGGCGGCCGGCCGGGGCTAAAGGCGGCCGGGCGGTTGAACCCGCGCGCGCGCGCGGCTATTGTATGCGTTCGACATGACCATCTCCGTCGGCGTCATCGGCTGCGGCTACTGGGGGCCGAACCTGATACGCAACTTCGCCGAGAACGAGGCGGCGTCGCTGCGCTGGGTCTGCGACAAGGACGCGCGCCACCTCTCGAAGGTCGCGCGCCGCTACCCGGCCGCGCGCGCCGCCGCGGACTTCCGCGAGGTGCTCTCCGACCCCGCGCTCGACGCCGTCGTCGTCGCCACGCCCGTCTCGACCCACTACGAATTCGCGCGCCGCGCGCTCGAAGCCGGCAAGCACGTCCTCGTCGAGAAGCCCTTCACGGCGCGGGCGCGCGAGGCCGAGGAGCTGATCGCGCTGGCCGAGGCGCGCGGCCTCACCCTGATGGTCGACCACACCTTCATCTACACGGGGGCGGTCAGGAAGATCAAGGAGACGGTGGCGGCGGGCGAGCTGGGCGAGCTGCTCTACTTCGACTCGGTGCGCATCAACCTCGGCCTCTTCCAGCGCGACATCAACGTCGTCTGGGACCTCGCCCCGCACGACTTCTCCATCATGGACTACGTCGTCGGGCGCATGGCGACGGCCGTGATGGCGACGGGGAGCTGCCACGTCGAGCCCGGCATCGAGAACATCGCCTACGTCCAGCTCCGCTTCGGCGACTCGCTCATCGCCAACTTCCACTTCAACTGGCTCTCGCCCGTCAAGATTCGCCGCACGCTCATCGCCGGCTCGCGCCGCATGATCGTCTACGACGACATCGAGCCGACCGAGAAGGTCAGAATCTACGACAAGGGCGTGACGCGCAACGCCGACGGCGACGAGGAGGAGGCCTATCGCACGCTCGTCAGCTACCGCACCGGCGACGTGTGGGTGCCGAAGCTCGACTCGACCGAGGCGCTGCGCTACGTCTGCGCCGAGTTCCTCGACTCCATCCGCGACTCGCGCCCCTCGGCCTCCGACGGCCACGCCGGCCTCCGGGTCGTCCGCCTGCTCGAAGCCGCCCAGTCCTCCATCAACGACGGCGGGCGCTGGGTAAAACTCTAGCGGGCGCGGCCGCCCGGCCGCGCCGGCCCCCGACGGGAGGCCAGATGAAAAGGCTCAGGCTGCCGACGCTCCTGCTCGCGCTCTCGACCCTCCTCTTCCCTCCCGCTTACGCCGCCGGAGCACGGGGCGCGCGCGCGGCGTCGCACGCGCCCGACAGGCGCGCGCTGGCGGCGCGCGTGCGCGAGGAGTTCCTGCACGCGTGGCGCGGTTACGCGCGTTACGCCTGGGGGCACGACGAGCTGCGGCCGCTCTCGAAGACCGCACGCGACTGGTACGGCGTGCCGCTCTACATGACGCAGGTGGACGCGCTCGACACGCTCGTCCTGATGGGCTTCAAAGGGGAGGCCGACCGCACGCGCGAGTTCGTCGCCACGCACCTCGACTTCGACAAGGACATCTTCGTCCAGAACTTCGAGGTCACCATCCGCCACCTCGGCGGGCTCATCTCGGCCTACCAGCTCACGGGCGACCGGAGGCTCCTGCGCCTCGCCGAAGATTTGGGCACGCGGCTGCTGCCCGCGTTCGACTCGCCCACGGGCATCCCCTACCGCTTCGTCAACCTCCGCACGGGCAAGGTGCGCGGCGAGGTGACGAACCCGGCCGAGGCCGGCACGCTCCTCGTCGAGTTCGGCGCGCTCTCGAAGCTCACGCGCAAGGCCGTCTTCTACGAGAAGGCCAAGCGCGCGCTCGTCGAGACCTACAGGCGGCGCTCGCCGCTGGGGCTCGTCGGGAGCCGCATCAACGTCGAGACCGGCGAGTGGGCTTCGCGGTCGAGCCACGTGAGCGGCGGGATCGACTCTTATTACGAGTACCTGCTGAAGTGCTGGCTCCTCTTCGGCGACGAGGACTGCCGGCGGATGTGGGTCGAATCAATCGGGGCGGTCAACAAGTACCTCGCCGACGACGCGGGCGGCGAACTCTGGTACGGCCACGCCGACATGCAGACCGGCGCGCGCACGGCGACGAGCTACGGCGCGCTCGACGCCTTCCTCCCGGCCGTCCTCGCGCTCGGCGGCGACACGGCGCGCGCGCGGCGCCTCCAGGAGTCCTCCTTCAAGAGGTGGCGGGCCAACGGGGTCGAGCCCGAGCGCCTGAACTACCGCACGATGAGGGTCGAGTCGGCCGGCTACCCCCTGCGCCCCGAGATAGTCGAGTCGGCCTACTACCTCCACCGCCTCACCCGCGACCCGCGCTACCTTTCGATGGGCGCGGAGATGTTCGCCGGCTTCGTCAGGTATTGCAGGACGGACGCGGCCTACGCCGCGCTCAAGAGCGTCGAGACGAAGGAGCGGGAGGACTCGATGGAGAGCTTCCTCTTCGCCGAGACCTTCAAATACTTCTACCTCCTCTTCGCCCCGCCCCGCGCCCTCGACTTCCGCGCCGTCGTCTTCAACACCGAGGCGCACCCGATCAGAAAGACCTGGGGCGGGCGGTAGCCGCCGGCCGGCGCCGGCCCCGGCGCGCGCCCCTCCGCGGGCGTGATATACTGCCCGCCTGCTCTCGCCGGGGGTTCGCGAGTTCGCCTTTCGACCGAAGCGCCGACACAGATGAAAGAAGAGAACCAGACAGACGCCCTGACGGGGACGGTGAAGGGGCCGGGCGAGCGCCCGCACGAGTACCTCTTCATCACGGCCGACAACGTGCGCGCGCGCATCGGCGAGTTCGTCTACTACACGGCGCGCGACGGGCGGGAGGAGCGGCGCATCCTCGGCAACGTCACCGAGCGCCGGCTGGTGCGCAACCTCCCCGACACCTTCCTCTCCGACCCCGAGACGCCGCCCGCGGTCGTCTCCTCGCTCATCGGCTTAGACGGCGAGGGCTGCGAGCTGTACGAGATCACGGTCGAGACCATCGGCTACTTCCACCCGCAACTCGGCGACTTCGTCAACCCGCGCATCCCGCCGCGCCCCGGCGACCCGGTCTTCCTCGCCTCCTCCGCTACGCTCTCCGACTGCCTCTCGCCCCGCCACGCGGGCGAGACGGGCTCGGCGCATGTCGGGAGCCTGCTGACGCGCGAGGCGGGCGAGGTGCCCGTCGTGCTCTCGATCAAGGACGTGGTCTCCACCCACCTCGCCATCCTCGCCTCGACGGGGTCGGGCAAGTCCTACACGGCCGGCGTGCTCGTCGAGGAGCTGATGCGCCCGTACAACCGCGCGGCCGTCCTCATCGTCGACCCGCACGGCGAGTACGACACGATGCGCTCTGTCGAGGAGGACCCGCGCTTCCGCGACGAGCGCGACGGCTACAGGCCCGAGGTCAGGGTCTTCACGCACGAGCGCGTCAAGGTGCGCTTCTCGTCGCTGACGGAGGCGGACGTGAAGTACCTGCTGCCCGAGGGGACTTCCGACAAGATGCTCCACTTCCTCTCGCAGGCGTTCCGCCAGCTCGCGGCCACGCGGCGCGGCGAGCTGTGGGGCTACCACGACCTGCGCGACGAGGTGAAGGCGCAGAAGTACGAGGGCTCGGACCGCGGCGACTCCGGCAACGCCAGCTCCATCGAGGGCCTGCTCTGGCGCCTGGACTCGCGCTTCGACAAGCCCAACTCCATCTTCTCCGACCACGAGCACATCCCGCTCGCGGAGATGTTCCGCCCCGGCCGCTGCACCGTCCTCCAGCTCTCCGACATCGAGCAGAACGAGCAGCAGGTCGTCGTCGCCACGCTCCTGCGGCGCGTCAACAAGGCGCGCATGGCGACGGTGCGCGGCGAGGCCGAGGCGGGCACCGACGGCCACCTCCCCTACCCCGTCTTCACGCTCCTCGAAGAGGCGCACCGCTTCGCGCCCGCGGGACAAACGGTCGTCTCGACGAACATCCTCAAGCAGATACTCTCCGAGGGGCGCAAGTTCGGCGTCGGCATCGGCCTCATCACGCAGCGCCCGGGGAAGCTCGACCAGGACGTGCTCTCGCAGTGCATGACGCAGGTCATCATGCGCATCGTCAACCCCGTCGACCAGGACACCGTCGCCAAGTCGGTCGAAGGCGCGGGGCGCCAGCTCCTCGCCGAACTCCCCGCCCTCACGAAGGGGCAGGCCGTCATCTCCGGCGTCGGCGTCAACACCCCCGTCATGTGCCGCGTCCGCGAGCGCATCACCCGCCACGGCGGCGAGACCTTCGACGCCCCCACCGAGTGGGCGCGCTGGCACGCCCCCGCCGAGCGCGAGCACCGCGAACAGGACACGGCCGTCCTCGCCGCCCCCCCCGCCAAACCCAAAAAGGTCGAGCGCGTCCGCGGCTTCCAAATCTGACGAGCGCCCGTGTCAACCTCACCCGCGACAGACGAAGCTCCCGCCGCGGACGCCTTCATCTGTGACTGCGAGGAGTGGGCGCGCTCCGCCTGCAAGGCACTCACCTTTTTTAAAGAGCACGAGGGCAAGCGGTACTGTGTGCTTCACTACCCGGCGGCGGAGAAAAGTGCGGCTTTCAATGAGGCGCTGAGGCGAAAGCTGGACGCCCAGGATTTTGATTTTCGTGGGGTCTGGTTCCCCGACAAAGTGGATTTCAGCAATCTCACCTTTCCCACGTTCGTGGATTTCACGGGCGCCACGTTCGGTGCGGCGGCGATGTTCGACTCCGCCACCTTCGGCGCGGGGGCAGACTTCAGCCACGCCACACTCTGTATGAGGGCGAGCTTCGACTCCGCCACCTTCGGCGCGGAGGCGAAGTTTGTCACGACGACGTTCAACGCGACGGCGAGCTTTTTCTACACCACTTTCACTTCGACCGCGAATTTCTTCTACGCCACCTTCGGCGGCAGGGCGTACTTCGTCTCCGACACGTTCAAGGCGACGGCGTACTTCAACTCCGCGACTTTCAAGGACTACGCCATCTTCTCAGGGGATGTGGGGAAGAGCATCTTCGGCGACGCTTCATCTTTAAACCTCCAATTCGCGCGGATCGAAAACCCCCACCGCGTCTCCTTTCACACCCTTACACTCCGCCCTCACATGTTCAATAACGTGGACGCGCGCGAATTCGAGTTTATTAACGTAGACTGGAATTGGCAGGGCATCGACATCAGGCGGGAGATCGTGGGCGTGGGCGGCACGGACGTTCTGTCGTCACACCGGCTGCTGGCGGTTGCGTGTCGGAATCTGGCGGTCAACGCGGAGGAGAATCACCGCTACGAGGAGGCGTCGCGGTTCCGTTACATGGCGATGGACGCCCGGCGGCTGGAAAGGTGGCGCGGGCTTGTGCCGTGGAGATTGAGTTGGTGGTACTGGCTGGCGAGCGGGTACGGTGAGCGCGTGTGGCGGGCGTTCGTGGTGTTGTTGGCGGTGTGGCTGGTGGCGGCGGCGCTCTATACACAACTCGGGTTCGTGCGCTGGGAGCCGAGGGTGTCGAACGAGCGGGAGGCGGCCGAGGCGAGGCGTGATGAGGCGGGGGCACCCCTGCGTTTGCCGCGGGCGCTGACGTACAGCCTTGGGGTGATGACGTTGCAGAAGCCCGAGCCGCGCCCCGCCACGAATTGGGCGCAGGCGGTCGTGATGCTGGAGACGATTCTGGGGCCGGTGCAGGCGGCGCTGCTCGCGCTCGCCATCCGGCGCAAGTTCATGCGGTGAACCTCACGCCGCCCCCCTCGAAAAATCTAAGAAGGCAGAGCGCGTCCGCGGCTTTCACGGGTTAGGGCGCGCCGCGCCGTGCCTCACTCACCCCGCGACGGAACAGACTTCGGGCACGTCGCCGCGCACACCCTCTACCCCCGCCGCCGTCCGTAAACCCTGCAAAGACGATTCGGGCCCCGCCGGGAAGGGGCTTTCGGCCGGCCGGACTTCCGGCGGAAGGACGCCCGTGTGCGCGCGGGGTGAAAGATGTTCCGCGGCGCGGGGACGGGCGCGGGGTGATCCTTTCGCGTGCGCCGTTACGCGTTAGACGGTGGGGAACAAAACGGCGCCTGAAGGGGGCGTCTCCCCCCTCCGGAGGGAACTCCGGGGGACATCTGAAGGGACAAAAAATTCGGAGCAATCATCATGTTCAAGAGGCTACATCTGCTTTCCGTCGTCATCTCCCTGTTCATCATCAACGGCCAGGCCGCGGCACAGTCCCAGCAGGGGGCGCAGACGCAGGCCCCGCCGCCCGTGACGGCCGCGCCCTCACAGTCGGGCGCGCGCTTCGTCGCGCCGGAGGGGGTCTCGCAGGTGCGCCTCGAAATCTACGCGCAGTCGGGCGAGGTCGTTTTCGACTCCGGGATGCGCCTGGGCAGCATCCTCGACTGGGCGCCGTCCGAGGCGCCGAAGGGCATGGCCGACGGCTCGTACCTGTGCGTGGTGACGGTCAAGGACCTGCTCGGCAGGCTGGGCCAGCGGGTCGGCTCCATGACGTTGCAGTCCGGGCGCGTGGCGCTCGCACGCGCCTCGGAGCCGAACGCGGCGCAGGCGCAGGCGCTGGCCGCCGTCCGGCAGTCGCGCAAGATCGAGCAGGCCGGCCCGGCCGACCCGCTGACGGTTCTGACCGAGGGCAAGGAGCGCGCGCTGACCGTCGCGGCGCACGACGGGCGCGACGGCCAGGTCACCTCCACCTCCGGCGCGCTCACCTTCCGCACGGGCGACACGCTCACCGGCGCGGACAAGGAGCAGATGCGCGTGACGCCCGAGGGGCGCGTCGGCGTCGGCACCACCGACCCGCAGGACTCGCTCGACGTGGCCGGCACCATCCGCGCCCGCGGCGGCATCCGCTTCGACGACGGCACGGTGCTCAGCTCGGCCTCCGGCCTCAGGCAGACGGGCCAGGGCACGACGGTCATCGGCATGGCCGGGGAGCCCACGCCGGCCGCGGTCTCGGGCGCGGGCACCGCCGGCAGGCACACCAAGTGGGCCGACTCGGCCGGGGCGCTCGCCGACTCGAACGTCCGCGAGGACGCGGCCGGCAACGTCGGCATCGGCGCGAACCCCGACGGCGCCTTCAGGCTGGACATCTCTTCGCCGTCCGGGACGATCCCCTTCCGCTTCACGCAGCAGGCGGCGGCCAGCACCACCCCGACGCTGGCGCTCTTCTCGACCGCGGACGGCGCCATCGGCCAGTACGCGGCCTCGCTCACGGGCGGCTCGATCAACTTCGTAATGGGGGCGACGACGGGCAAGAACTTCGGCATCTTCGCCAACAACTCCTACAACGCGCCGCAGCTCTACATCAAGAACACCGGCAACGTGGGCATCGGCACCCTCGCCCCCACGGCCAAGCTGGAGGTGGCGGGCGGCGTGAAGATCAGCGGCACCGGCAACGGCATCACGTTCGCCGACGGCTCGGTGCTGACCAGCGCCAGCACCGTCCCCGGCGGGACGCCTTCGGGCACGAACATCGTGACCGCCATCAACGACGGGGCGACCGCCGGCACGATTAACGACAACCGCCTGTCGCCGGCCGTGGCGCGGCTCAACGGCGCCAACGCGTGGTCGGGCTCGAACGTCTTCGGCGCGGGCCTCTCGGCCAACAACGCGCTCATCACGAACGTCGGCAACCCCGTCAACGCGGGCGACGCCACGAACAAGGCTTACACGGACGCCAACTTCGTCAAGTTCGTCCCCGGCGCCGAACAGCTCTCGGTCGGAGACGCCAACGGCACGGCCCCGATGATTAACCTGCGCGGCGGCTCGACCTGCTGCTCGGGCCCCGGCGGCCACACGCCCGCCTGGTTCAAGGTCTTCCAGAACGGCAGCTTCGTCGCCACGGGCAACCTCGGCATCGGCGTGAGCCCGATGCAGGGCAAGGGCTACCGCACCTCCTGGGACTCGTACAAGGGCGCGTTCCGCTCCGGCTACGCCGACAACGAGTGGGACGACAACAACGTCGGCTTCTTCTCGTGGGCGGGCGGCTCGAACTCCACCGCCATCGGCCTCTACGCGCTCGCCTTCGGCGACACGAACTCGGCCGAGAGCACTTCGTCCATCGTCTTCGGCAGCGGCAACCAGGTGAAGGGCGCCGCGGGCTTCTCGGCCGGCGCGGGCAACCGCGTGTGCGACACCTACGGCGTCGCCCTCGGCAACAACGCGAAGTCTGGCGGGCCGCTCATCAACGGCAAGTGCGACCCCGACACCTTCAACATCCGCGGCCTCGCGGCCGTCGCCATCGGCTACAACGTGACGGCCGACCAGGATCACACGACGGCCATGGGCAAGTTCGCCACGAACAACGGCTTCACCGGCACCTTCATCTGGTCGGACGGCTCGGCGCAGCAGACCGCCGACACGTTCCGCAACACGGCGAACAACGAGTTCGCCGCGCGCGCCACGGGCGGCTTCCGCTTCCGTACGAACCTCGGCGGCACGACGGGCTGCAACCTGCCCGCCGGCTCCGGCGTCTTCAACTGCACTTCGAGCCGCACGACGAAGGAGAACTTCTCGGGCGTTGACGGCGACGACGTGCTCGCGCGGCTCCGCAAGGTGCCGGTCTCGACCTGGAACTACATCGCCGAGGGTCAGCAGTCGCGCCACCTCGGCCCCATGGCCGAAGACTTCTACACGGCCTTCCGCCTCGGCACGACCGACAAGGCCATCGGCATCCAGGACGCGGTCGGCGTAAGCTTAGCGGCCGTCAAGGCGCTCGACGCCAAGACGCTTGAGCTTCAGCAGAAGGCCGAGGAGGTCGAGCAGCTCCGCTCGAAGGTCTCGACGCTCGAACAGCGGCTCGCCGCGCTCGAAGCGCTCGTCCAGAAGCAGGCCGAGGGGCAGAAGAAGTAAGCCCCCGAGTTACACTCCCCCGAGGCGAAGGCCCCGCTCGCGTTACCGAGCGGGGCCTTCGCCTTTGCGGCGCTTCCCTTGCGCGCGCGCGCCGGTGTTGACTTGGCGCGGGGGTTTGGCATATCGTCCCGTGCCACAGGCAAGCGAGGCCGGGCCGCCGCAGTGCTTTTAGTGAAGCCCACGTCTCCGAACCCGCCCGGCCGCGTCCTTTTCCCTTTCGCTTCGCAACGCACACCTTTCTCAGAGGAGGGACCCTTCGATGCTCCACGTTTCCCGTCGCCCGCTGGCGCTCCCCGCGCTCACGCTGCTCCTGCTCACACTGCTCCCGGCGGCGCTCGCGCAGACGCCCGCCGACAAGGACAAAGACGCCCCGCCCTTCCGCGAGTACAAGGGCGTCCGCATCGGCATGACGGCCGACGAGGCGCGCAAGCTCCTCGGCACGCCCGCCGACAAGGACGACAAGCAGGACGTCTACACGTTCGGCGAGAACGAGTCCTGCCAGGTCTACTACGACGAGACCAAGAAGGTCTCGGCGCTCTCCATCAGCTTCTTCGGCGGCAAGGCGGTCCCCGCGGCCAAGGCCGTGCTCGGCGAGGAGCCGGAGGCCAAGCAGGACGGCTCGCTCTACAAGCTCATCCGCTACCCGAAGGCGGGCTTCTGGGTCTCCTACACGCGCACCTCCGGCGACTCGCCGATGACCATCATCGCCATCCAGAAGATTCGGTAGCGACGGCGCCCCGAACACCTCCCACACCGACACGCCGCGGCGTTCGAGCACGGACGCGCCGGGGGCACGACCGCGCCCCCGGCGCGTTGTTGCTTTTGACCCGCCGGGTGCTAAGATAGCCCGCGACTTTAAAAACGCCCCTGTTACAACATGCGCGAGAGACGCCGCCCCCGCCGCCGGCCCGCACGCCGGGGCGCGGGGCCCGCGCCGGACACTTTTCGAGGACGAACATGGCGGAGCAGCAAGATTCCGCGCGCCCCGGCGAGCAGAGACGCATCGCGACCCTCCTCGCCACGCGCCGCGACGAGATTCTCAACCTCTGGATCAGGGAGCGCCTGGAGGCCGACGAGTTCCGCGACGAGCTGATCTCGAAGAAGGACTTGCGCCAGCAGTCGCGGCAGGTCCTCGACATGCTCGTCCAGGCCGTGCAGGACTCCGCCGGGTCGGACTTCGACCACCCGGCCTTCGACGACCTGCGCCACTACCTCAACGAAATCTCCCACATGCGCGCCGTCAAGGGCTACACGCCGCTTGAGAACGCGACCTACATCCTCTCTTTGCGCAACGTCGTCACCCCGCTGCTCGCCGAGGAACTGGAGGGGAACGCCGAGGCCATCATCCCCGAGATGAACTACTTCACGCGCCTCCTCGACAAGCTCGGGCTCGTGATGGTCGAGAACTTCATCCGCTCGCGCGAGGAGATCATCCGCCAGCAGCGCGCCGACATGCTCGAACTCTCGACGCCGGTCATCAAGGTCTGGGACAAGATACTGACGCTGCCCATCATCGGCACGCTCGACTCGCGCCGCGCGCAGATGATGATGGAGGCGCTCTTGCAGAAGGTCATCGAGACCGGCTCGACAATCGCCATCCTCGACATCACGGGCGTGCGGACGATGGACACGCTCGTCGCCAACCACCTCATCAAGACGGTGACGGCCGCCCGCCTGATGGGCGCGCGCTGCATCCTGACCGGCGTCTCCCCCGCCATCGCGCAGACGATGGTGCAGCTCGGCATCGACCTCACGCAGATCACCACCCGCGCCCAGATGTCGGACGGCATCAAGCTCGCCCTGGAGATGAGCGGCCGCACCGTCGTCCCCACGAAGGCGCTCGCGCGCCTCCAGAACGGCGCCAACGGAGACGGCCTCCAGAAGACCGTCAAGCAGACCGAGCAGATCATCACCTCGGGCGGGGAGAAGAAACAGGAGGGGTAAATGGTGAATGGTAAATGGTGAATGGTAAAGGAGAGCTTTTACCATTCACCATTTACCATTCACCATTTACCAAAAAACATGGACGGACAGACACGCATTCCCATCCTGAAGGTCGGGCGCGTCCTGATCGTGCCGATCCAGGTGGACATGGACGACCAGGCGGTCATCTCCCTTCAGGAGCGCATCCTCTCGGAGCTGGAGCGGACGGGTGCGCGCGGCGTGCTCATCGACATCTCGCTGCTGGAGATGGTGGACTCCTTCATCGGGCGCGTGCTTTCGGACATCGCGGCGATGGCGCGCATCATGGACGCGCGCACCGTGGTGGTCGGGATGCAGCCGGCCGTCGCCATCACGCTCGTCGAGCTGGGGCTGGAGCTGCGCGGGGTGGACACGGTGCTCAACGTCGACGAGGGCATCAAGCTGCTCCGCAGCGAGTTCGGCATCGACGAGGACGACGAGGACGCCCGGGACTACGGCGGCGGGGGGGCAGGAGCGTTTGCAGAGCCGGTCAATCGCCCTTGAGAGCGAGCACGACATCGCCGTCGCGCGCGGCGAGGTGCGCGCCATGGCCGCCTGGCTCGGCTTCCGCATCATCGACCAGACGCGCCTCGCCACCGTGACCTCGGAGCTGGCGCGCAACGTCGTCAAGTACGCGCGCCGCGGCCGCATGATCGCGCAGCCGCTCGACGCCGCGCAGGGGCGCGCCGGCCTCCGCCTCATCTTCGAGGACTCGGGCCCCGGCATCCCGGACGTCAACGCGGCGATGCGCGACGGCTTCTCCACGGGGCGGGGCTTAGGCAAGGGGCTCCCCGGCTCGAAGCGCCTCGTCGACCAGTTCGAGATCGAGTCGGCCGTCGGCGTCGGCACGCGCGTCACGGTCGTGCGCTGGCTGTGAAAGGAATGGGCCGGGGGCCGGGGGCCGGTTAAAAATCTTGCCGCGGCCGGGCGGGAGTTCCGCCGGACGCGACCTGACCGGCCCCCGGCCTCTCTACACGATGAGAGTCTTCCACAAGCAGGAGATTAAGGAGGAGGCGCAGGTCGGCGCGGCGCGGCGCGGCGTGCGCCGCTTCGCGGCGCGGCTGGGCTTCTCGGACGACAGGCTCTCCGAGATTGACATCGTCGTGCAGGAGATCGGCACCAACGCCGCGCGCTACGCGACGCAGGGCGGCTGCCTGCACTGGGCCGAGACCCTCGGCGACGAGCCCGGGCTGGAGCTTTTCTACTTCGACAAGGGGCCGGGCATCTACGACCTCGACCGCGCGCTGCGCGACGGCGTCTCCTCGGGCGGGAGCCTCGGCACTGGCTTCGGCGCGATGCGCCGGCTGCTCGACGAGTTCGACGCCTACTCGGCCGTCAAGGGCACGACCCGCAGGCTCTCGACCCAGCGCCGCTCGACCTACGGCACGGCCATCCTCGGCCGCAAGTGGGTCGCCCCCCGCGGGGAGGACGGCCACGACACGCGCCGCCTCGCGCGCCGCGCCGGCGTCTGGAGCCGGCCGCGCCCCGGCGAGGAGACCAACGGCGACGCCTACTTCATCGGCCGCCACGACGGCGAGACGCTGCTGGCGGTCGTCGACGGGCTCGGGCACGGGCGCGGGGCCGCCGAGGCCGCGGGCGCGGCCGTCGAGGTTCTGGAGCAGTGGCGCGGCGAGCCGCTCGACGAGCTGATACACGCCACGCACGACGCGCTGCGCGCCACGCGCGGCGCCGTGATGGGGGCCATCGTCCTCGCCCCCGAGCGCGGGTCGTTCAACTACGCCGGCGTCGGCAACGTCGAGGTGCGCGTCCTCGGCTCGCAGGAGGCCGCGCGCCCCATCCCGACCAACGGCACGCTCGGCGCGCGGCTCTCGCAGGTGCGCGTCTGGCCGCACCGCTGGACGGAGGGCACCACGCTCGTCGTCGCCTCCGACGGCATCAGCGCGACCTGGGACGCGGCCGCCTACCCCGGCCTCGTCTCCCGCAGCCCCCAGCTCCTCGCCGGCGTCCTCCTGCGCGACTTCGCGCGCAACTCCGACGACGCGACCGTCCTCGTCTACCGCTGAAAGGGGGTGAATGGTGAATAGTGAATAGTGAATGGTGAGTAGGAGCCGCCCCGGCTGTTTACCATTGACCATTGACCATTTACTATTTACCAACCATGCAGGGCATCACCGCGACACGACTCGGCGACATCTACGTCCGGCGCGAGGCCGACATCGTCAAGGTGCGCGAGCGCGTCCGCCGCCTCGCGCGCGAGATGGGCTTCGACCCGACGACGCAGATCAAGATCACGACCGCCGTCTCGGAACTCACGCGCAACATCTACGAGTACGCGCGCTCGGGCGCCATCACCCTCTCGCTCGCCACGCGCGGCGCGGCCGCGGCCGGCCTGCACATCACGGCGCGCGACGACGGCCCCGGCATCGACGAGGCCAAGCTCCGCTCCATCGTCCGCGGCACCTACCGCTCGACCTCCGGCCTCGGCGTCGGCCTCATCGGCACGCGCCGCCTGATGGACGAGTTCGACATCCAGTCCAGGGAGGGCGAGGGCACGCGCGTCTCGGTCGTCAAGTGGCTCCCGCCGCAGGCGGCCGACGACGCGCGCGGGCGCGCCGACTTCCTGCGCGACTTCGTCAACACGGACGAGGACGACTCCGCCCTCGAAGAGCTGGCGCGGCAGAACCGTGACCTCGTGCAGGTGCTGGGCGAGCTGGAGGAGAAGCGCGAGCAGTTGGAGCGCCTCAACGCGCGGCTCGAAGAGTCGAACCAGGAGCTGAACCGCGCCAACGCGCAGCTCCGCGAACTGTCGGCGATGAAGGAGGAGTTCCTCGCGCTCACCACCCACGACCTGCGCTCGCCGCTGACGGTCATCAGCGGCGTCATCAACTTCTTCACCTCGGGGCGGCTGGGCGACATGACGCCCGAGCAGAAGAACATGGTCTCGATGATGGAGCGCAACACGCAGAACCTCATCGAGCTGGTCAACGACCTGCTCGACGCCTCGAAGCTCGAATCGGGCACGATGCGCCTCGACCTCTCGACCATCGAGCTGCGGGGCCTGACCGACGAGCTGCGCGAGCAGATGCAGCCGCTCGCCGCCGAGAAGGAGATCGCGCTCGGGGAGGAGATTCCCGACGGCCTGCCGCCCGTGCGCGCCGACCGCGCGAAGCTGCGGCGCGTGCTCGTCAACCTCGTCTCCAACGCGCTGAAGTTCACGCCGCGCGGCGGGCGCGTAAGCTTGAGCGCCGCGTGCGAGGGCGGCTTCGTGCGCGTCTCGGTGACGGACACCGGCGTCGGCATCCCCGAGGACGACCTGCGCGACATCTTCGACAAGTACGCGCAGGCGCGCTCGCGCGCGACGCGCAGCGAGAAGGGCACGGGGCTCGGCCTCTACATCACGCGCCAGCTCGTCGAACTCCACGGCGGCCGCATCGGGGTCAACTCCGAGGTCGGCCGCGGCTCCACGTTCTCTTTCACCGTCCCCGTGGCGGAAAGTGGCGCATGACCGTCAGGCCAGAACCGCCCGCGGTAGCGGGCGGACTGGTGCGACACGGAGCCGCCATGTAACAACACTCCGCCCGCTACCGCGGGCGGTTCTGACCGGGCCACCGTCGCAGCCTGTTTAATCGCTACAGTCTTACTACTCGTCACATATGCACTACCACCTAATCGGAATCTGCGGGACGGCGATGGCGAGTCTCGCGGGCATGCTCCAGGCGCGGGGGCACAAGGTCACCGGCTCGGACGAGAACGTCTACCCGCCGATGTCCACGATGCTCGAAAGCCTGGGCGTCCCGGTCGGGCAGGGTTACGAGCCCGGGCACCTAGAGCCCGCGCCCGACTGCGTCGTCATCGGCAACGCGATGTCGCGCGGGAACCCGGAGGTCGAGGAGACCCTGAAACGCCGGCTCGTCTACCGCTCGCAGGCCGAGGTCGTCAAGGAGGAGTTCATCCGCGGCCGGCGCTCGCTCGTCGTCGCCGGCACGCACGGCAAGACGACGACGACCAGCATCGCGACCTGGGTGATGGAGCGCGGCGGCCTCCGCCCGTCGTTCCTCGTCGGCGGCGTCGTGCAGAACTTCGGCGCGAGCTTCAGGGTGACGGACAGCGACTACTTCATCATCGAGGGCGACGAGTACGACACGGCCTACTTCGACAAGGGGCCGAAGTTCATGCACTACCTGCCCGAGCTGGCCGTCGTCGGCAACATCGAGTTCGACCACGCCGACATCTATAAAGACCTCGACGCCGTCAAGCTGGCCTTCCGCCGCCTGATGAACCTCGTCCCCGGCAACGGCCGCCTCGTCGCCGGCTGGGACAGCCCGGCCGTGCGCGAGACGGTCGCCGAGTTCGGCGCGCGCCTGCACACGCGGCTCGAAACCTTCGGCACCTCGGAGGACGCGCGCTGGCGCGCGGCGGACGTTGACTACTCGGGCGCGCTCACGCGCTTCAAGGTCGTGCGCGAGGGCGAGGAGTGGGGCGAGTTCGAGACGCCGCTCATCGGCGACTTCAACGTGCTCAACTGCCTCTCGGTCATCGTCGCCGCCGACGCTTGGGGCGTGCCACGCGAGACGATCAGGGACGCGCTCGCCACCTTCCAGAGCGTCAAGCGGCGCATGCAGGTGCGCGGCGAGGAGCGCGGCGTCACCGTCATCGACGACTTCGCGCACCACCCGACGGCCGTGCGCGAGACGCTGCGCGCGCTCGGCGAGAAGTACGGCGGGCGCAGGCTCGTCGCCGTCTTCGAGCCGCGGTCGGCCACCTCGCGCCTCGCGGTCTTCCAGGCCGACTACGCCTCGGCCTTCGACCGCGCCGACTACGTCGTCCTCTCCGCCGTCTTCGCGCGCGAGAAGGGGAGCGTCTACGGCCGCCTGCTCGACACGGAGGAGCTGACGCGCGACATCGCCGCGCGCCGCGACCGCCCCGCGCTCTGCCTCGACGGCGCGGACGACATCGTCGCGCACCTCGCGCCCGTCCTGCGCGAGGGCGACGTGGTCGCCGTCATGTCGAACGGCGGCTTCGGCGGCATCCACGAGAAGCTGCTCGACGCGCTGAAGGACGGGCGGTAGCCGGAAGAAGGTTTAACCGCGGAGACACAGAGGCACGGCTAAAGACAATTTGAGATTTCAAATTTGAAATTTCAAATTCTTAAAGCCGTGCCTCTGTGTCTGCGGTGGTTTAATTCTTTCTGAGGGGCGTCCAACCGGTAAGGCAATAAAGCACAGCCGTCGTCAGTTGACCCGCCGCAGTAATCCGAACTCGAACGCCAGGGGGAGCCACACCGCGGCCGAGGCGAGCAGGCGGCCCGGCTCCTCGCCGACTTCGCGCGCCGCGGCGCTCACGGCCGCGTAGGGCGACGCGGGGCGGGCGCAGGCTTGCAGGAGCGCGAACTGCCAGGGCTCGACCTCGTGCAGTTGCACGCGGTAGTCCGCGCGGCCGACGGCGACGAGCGTCCGGCGCGGCGCGGGCGGGTCGGGGCGACCGCCGCGGTCGGAATCGCGGACGAACTCGACCAGGGGGAACTTCAGTTCCAGCAGCCGCAGGCAGGGCGTCGCCTGAAGCGTCAGCCCGCCGCCGAAGATTTCGGCCGGCGAGGGCGGCGACGAGGCGGCCGGGTCGTCTTCCGTGCCGCGAGCGCGCACGGCCTCGGCGCGCGCGCGCTCGACGCGAGCCAGCTCGCCGGGCAGTTCGAGCATCGCGCCGTGCGACGCTTCGAGCCGCGCGTCCCTCGGCCTCGTCTCTTCGAGGAAGCGCGGGAAGTCGGCGCCGAGGTCGTAGAGGCTGGGCGAAGCGGGCGGCCGCGTGATGACGTAGGCCCGTGCGAAGGCGTCGAAGACCTCGCCGCCGACGAACTCCCGCAACAGGGGGAAGTCCGCGCGCATGCATTCGAGCAGCCGGAGCACGTAGCCGCGCGCGTAGATGCCGAGACGTTCCCGGGACGACAGTCCGCGCGTCTCGGCCACTACCTCGTCAGCGCTCAGGCCGTGGAGCCGCGCGGCCGCGCGCAGCTTGTCTTCGAGCCCGCCGCGCCCGGTGACGACGGTCTTCATCCAGTGCTGGAGTGTGCTCAGGCGCTCGGCGCTCATCTCTCGGGTGCGAGTCGGAATCCGACGGGGTTGGAGACGGCCTCGAAGGCGGCGACCGCCGCCGGGGCGGCCGGCCCGGGGTTGTGGCCCGCGAGCGCCGCCTCGGCCTTGCGCAGCTCTGCGACCAGCACGGGGAAGTCGGGGATGTTCGCGTCCCATTCGAGGAGCGCCGAGACGCCGCCGGTCAGTTCCTGCGCCAGACGGTACAGCTCCCAGACGCGCGCGGGCACGGGCTGGTCGTGCGTGTCCACGAGGTAGCGGCCGCAGTCGGTCGGCCCGGCCAGGTGTATCTGCACGACGCTCTCGTGCGGGAGGCTCCGGATGTAGTGCTCGGGGTCGAAGCCGTGGTTGTGCGCCGAGACGTAGACGTTGTTCACGTCGAGCAGCAGGCCGCAGCCCGTCTCGCGCGCAAGCTCCGACAGGAACTCCCACTCGGGGATGGTCGACTCCCTGAACTCAAGGTAGGTCGAAGGGTTTTCGAGCACCAGCGGCCGCCCGAGGAAGTCCTGCACCTGCCGGACGCGCGCGGCGACGTGGCGCAGGCTCTCCTCGTCGAGCGGCATCGGCAGGAGGTCGTGCGTGTTGACGCCCGCCACGCCCGTCCAGCAGAGGTGGTCGGAGACCCACGCCGGGCGGACGGACTCGGCCAGCGCCTTCAGGCCCTTCAGGTACTCCCGGTCGAGCGGGTCTGTGCTCCCGACCGAGAGCGACACGCCGTGCATCACGACGGGGCGGAGCGAGCGGACGCGTTCGAGCACGCGGCGCGCGTAGCCGAAGTTGTCAACGAAGTTCTCGCTGATGACCTCGAACCAGTCCACGGCCGGCTCGTTGCGCATCAGGTAGTCGAAGTGCTGGTTGCGCAGGCCGACCCCCAGCCCCAGGTGGGGCAGACCGAGGCGCGGGGGCCGGCCGGCGTGCGGCGTGTGCGGGGGGTTCTGCATTACGTCGAGGGCGGGAAGGCGAGGCGCAGGTCGCTGTCCTTGGGCTTCTCCGGCACCGGCTGCTTGCGGTGTTCGAGCACCTTGACGTAGGCGTTCCAGGCCACGTCGAAGACCCGCTCGCCCACCTCGAATTTCAGCAGGCCGATCTTGCCGCCGTCCTCCGGCTCGTCGAAGTCGTAGACCTCCATGTAGCCGGCCTCGTAGCCCGGCTTCGGCTCGGGGTAGATTTGCGAGGCCGAGATGGGGACGGCGCAGCCGCCGAAGCTCGCGCACTTGTTGTCCGAGGGCGCGCTGTAGAGCGGGTTGGCGGCCTGCGGCGGCCCCTGCAGAGGCCGGGTCGGTTCCGCGTGTTCGAGCGCGACCTTGAAGCCGCAACCGTGGCTCTCCCCCTGCACCTGGACGAAGCCGCAGCCGCCCTCGGCCTTGCAGGTGTTCGAGCCGCGGCAGGAGTGGAAGACCTCGACCTGCGCGCAGGCGTTGCCGCCCGCGAGGTCGAGCCCCTGGCAGGCGTGGTAGAGCTGCCCGGCCGCCTTCGCGGCGATGCCGCCGGGCAGGTCGGGGTAGCGGCCGAAGACGGCCCAGCAGATAGAGACGCGGTCGCCCGAGCCGTACATCGACGGGAAGGGGAAGCTCGAGGTCTCGCTCGTCCAGAAGCCGCCGAGGATGCGCGTGATGCCGGCGATGGAGCCGGCGGCGGCCTGGCTGAAGATTTTGTAGTTGGCCTCGTCCGCCTTCAGGTTGTTGAGCGCGGCGGCGATGTCTTCGGCCGGGGGGAGGTTGTGCGTGTTCGCCTTGTAGTCCTCCTCGTTCGTCTTCAGCAGGTCGGCCGTCCACTTCTTCCCCGAAGCGTGCCACTGGTCCCAGGTGACGACCCCGCCGCCGGGGGCGCGCAGCAGCTCGTCTATCGCGAGGAAGCGGTCGTGGTGGTCGTACCCGCCGTTCTCCCAGCGCGCGGTCTTCTGGCCCGAGGGGTTGTCGGGCTTCCCCTGGTCGTTGTAGTTCGGGTAGTCGAATTCGAGCGCCTTCTCGTCGGGGCGGAACTTCGGCAGGACGGGCGCGTAGCCGAGCAGGCCGAGCGCACGCGCACGCGCCTGCCTGATCTCCGCGGCCACGCCCGCGCCCTCGCCCTGGTCGGTGATGGCGTTAATCATGTTGAGGATGTTCTCCAGCGCGCTCGGGACGGTGATCTCGCCCGAGGCGATGGTGGGCATGCCGGGGTACTCTGGCTGGTGGTTGGTCGAGGAGGCGTTGAAGAGGTCGCGCTCCAGCGTGCCGCGGTTGAAGACGTACTCGAAGAGGCCCGGGCCGTCCGTGTACTCGATCTCAAGGTACTGCCAGAGGCACTTGTACATCGAGCCGATGGTGCCGAAGAGCGGGAGCGGCTGGCCGGGCTTCCAGTCGGTGAAGGGGACTTTGGGGAAGTACTTCTTCTCGTTCCCCTTGGCGATCATCT
Source organism: Pyrinomonadaceae bacterium (assembly GCA_036389815.1). Taxonomy (GTDB): domain Bacteria; phylum Acidobacteriota; class Blastocatellia; order Pyrinomonadales; family Pyrinomonadaceae; genus QHXN01. The sequence goes on from DASVWB010000167.1 coordinate 23,553, forward strand.
TCCGGGCGTCCTCCTCGTTCTGCTCGATGGCGAGGAAGAGCTGGTTCTGTTCGGCGGTGAGGGCGTCGAGCTTGACGCGGATCTTCTTGTAGTCGCCGACCGTGTCGTTGAAGTCGAGGATGTGCGGGAGGAGCGTCTTGTCGGGGCCGTAGCAGACCCAGCCGTAGTCGTCGTTGACGAGCGCGGGGCTGTTGAAGCTCGGGTTGATGCCGAGCGCCTTGGCGATGTTGGAGGCGAGCTGGAGGTGCAGCATCTCGTCGATGAAGACGCTGAAGAAGTGGTTGAAGGCTTGCTCGTTGGGTGTGCCTTTGGGCGCGCGCGCCGGCGACGCGCCGGGCCAGAGCCGCCCGCGGTAGAAGTCGTTCCCCTTGCTCGTGATCTGGTGCATCCCCTGGATCGAGTACATCGAGACCATGTAGAGCGGCAGCGTGAACAGCTCCACGTCCACGGCCGCCTGCGCGATGGCCTGTAGGGCGGCCGCGTCCGTATCCCTGAGGGAGGGGTCGCGCAGTTTCAGTTCCGGGCGTTGAAATGTTTCCATTCTCTTTTTTGACCTCCGGGCAGGTAGGAAAAAAGGCGAGCCGGGACTGCCCGCTGGCTGGCAGTCCCCGACCCGAGTCAGGTCAAAGGGCGGTAGTGCGCCCGGATAATACTGCCGGGTCTTTTGCAAAAGCAAGTACTTCCTCTCGGGGGCGCGTTTACCGGCGGCGGCCGCCGGGCCCGGGCTGCCGCCCGCGCGCTTGACAGTTTCATCAGAGATTCGCGACGAGGGCGAAGATTTGAGCTAATACAAGGTTGGGAGCCGCCCGCGCCCGGGGCCGCGACCCGCCATGAAAGACTTCTCGATGTTCGAGCAGGCGACGGCCTCGGCCGGCGAGGCGATGGAAGACCTCGGCACGGTCAACCACGTCTCGCGCCGCGACTTCGACGAGCGCGCGAGCTTCCGCTTCCGCGCGCAGGTGCCGGCGCTCGAATACCTCTGCCTGCTCATCGAGAACGCGGTGCTGCTGAGGACGCACAGGGGCGGGCGCCTCTACGCGGGCTTCGAGCGGCTCTCGCGGATGGAGGGGGTCGTCGACCGCTACATGCGCATCGCCGACGTGTCGGAGCGCGTCTACGTCTTCGGCGAGGCGGACTGGCAGCCGCCGCGCCACCCCAACATGCGCGTGGTCGCGCTGCCGGCGGGCTCGCGGCTCGCGCGCGAGTGGTTCGTCGTCGCCGACTCGCCCGCCCTGCGCGTCGCGCTCGTCGGCCTCGACGAGGAGGGGCCGGCCACCCCGCGCGCCGTCCCCGAGGAGCGCCTCTTCGCCGCCCTCAAGACGCACGACCCCGCGCTCGTCAGCCGCCTCGCCTCCGCCGCCGAGGGTCTGGTTGACGGCTCGATACAGAACTGAAGCTCAAAGCTCAAATCTGAAATTTCGAATCTCGAATCTCGAATCTCGAATTAACTCTCCCGCGCCCGCGCGGCTCGGCCGCCGCCGCCCGGCCCCGGCCTCGCGTTTCCCACGCGCGGAAGCTTCGTGCTAAATTTACGGCCGACCAGCAGACAATTCATCAACGGCGGGTGAAGGATGAGAAGCGGGCTGTCACTCATCAGTCATCACTCGTCGCTTTCTTCTTATGTCCATACTCGAACGCATCAGGCAGCGGGCCGCGGCCGACCCGCAGCACATCGTCCTCCCCGAGGGCGACGACCCGCGCACGGTCGTCGCCGCCTCGATGGTCGCGCGCGACCGGCTGGCGCGCGTCACCGTGCTCGGCGACGAGGAGCGCGTGCGCGCCGCCGCGCGCGGCGCGGGCGCCGACCTCGGCGGCGTCGCCGTCCTCGACCACCTGCGCGCGCCCGACTTCGAGCGCGCCGCCTCGCTCTACCACGAGCTGCGCCGCGCGAAGGGGATGATGCCCGACGAGGCGCGCATCGCCGTGCGCGACCCGCTCTACTACGGCAACCTCCTCGTGCGGGAGGGCAAGGCCGACGGCTCGGTGGCGGGCGCGACGAACACGACGGCGCATACGGTGCGCGCCGCGCTCCACTGCATCGGCATCCGGCAGGGCTTCCGCATCGTCAGCAGCTTCTTCGTGATGGTGCTGCCCGACCCCGCCTTCGGCGCCGGCGGCGCGCTTGTCTACGCCGACTGCGGCGTCGTCATCGAGCCGACGGCGGCCGAGCTGGCCGAGATAGCCGTCGCCTCGGCCGACTCCTGCCGCGCGCTCCTCGAAGCGGAGCCGCGCGTCGCCATGCTCTCCTTCTCGACCAAGGGCAGCGCCAAACACCCGCTCGTGGACAAGGTGGTCGAGGCCACGCGCACCGTGCGCGCGCGCCAGCCCGATCTGGAGATTGACGGCGAGCTTCAGGCCGACGCCGCGCTCGTCCCACGTGTCGGCGACTCCAAAGCGCCCGGCTCCGCGGTCGCGGGGCGCGCCAACGTGCTCATCTTCCCCGACCTGCAAGCGGGCAACATCGCCTACAAGCTGACCGAGCGGCTCGGCGGCGCGACCGCCATCGGCCCCATACTCCAGGGCCTCGACCGGCCCGCCAACGACCTCTCGCGCGGCTGCAAGGCCGAAGACATCGTCGACGCCGTCGCCATCACGGCCGTGCAGGCGCAGGCGAGAAAGGCTAGAGGCTAGTCGGGTCGAGTCTTGATGAAGGAAGCGGCCTGCGGCAATAAAGTTTTAACTAGCCCCTGTCCTCTAAACCCCCGGCCCCTGAGGTAACAATGTCTGACGAACACAAGGAGCTATTCCTCGGCTGGCCCGAGCGGCGGCCGCGCAGGCCGCAGACGTTCCGCCTGGGCCACACGGTGCGCGTGCTGTCGGGGCCGTTCGCGTCGTTCGCCGGCAAGGTCGAGGGCATCAACCAGGCGAAGCGCCTGCTCAAGGTGCGGGTCTCCGTCTTCGGCCGCGAGACCGACTTGAAGCTCGGCTACGCGGACGTCGAGGTCGTCACCTTCAGTGCTTGAAGAACTCTTCCCCGCCCCGAAGCCGGTCGTCGGCGTCATCCACGTCGGCGCGCTGCCGGGCACGCCCGCCTCGCGCCTCTCGGTCGAAGAGCTGGCGCGCGGGGCGGCGCGCGAGGCCGCCATCTACCGCGAGGGCGGCGTGGACGGGCTGATGGTCGAGAACATGCACGACGTGCCCTACCTGCGCGGCTCGGTCGGGCCGGAGGTCGTGGCGGCGATGGCGGTCGTCGCGCGCGCGGTGAAGGCCGAGGGCGGGCTCCCCGCGGGCGTGCAGATTCTGGCCGGCGCGAACGTCGAGGCGTTGTCGGTCGCGCACGCCGCCGGGCTCGACTACGTGCGCGTCGAGGCGTACGCCTTCGCGCACGTCGCCGACGAGGGGCTCATACAGTCTTCGGCCGCGGAACTGCTCCGCTTCCGCCGCCACGTCGGCGCGGAGCGCGTGCGCGTCTGGGCCGACGTGAAGAAGAAGCACTCCTCGCACGCCATCACGGCCGACGTGTCCTTGGGCGAGACGGCCGCGGCCGTCGAGTTCATGCGCGGCGACGCGGTCATCGTCTCCGGCTCGGCGACGGGCGAGCCGCCGCTCGCGGCCGACGCGCGCGAGGCTAAGTCGCACTGCCGCCTGCCCGTGCTCCTCGGCTCTGGGGTGACGCCCGAGAACGTCGCAGGCTTCTACGACGCCGCCGACGGCTTCATCGTCGGCTCCTACTTCAAGGAGGGCGGCCTCTGGTCGAACGCGGTCGAGCCCGCGCGCGTCGAGCGCATGACGGGGGCCGTGCGGCACCTGCGCGCGGGGCGTTGACGGTTCGCGGCCGGAGCGACGGGCGAACGGTGCCGCGCCCGCGGAGCATCAGAAGAGGCGGAAGCCGTAATTTTCGCCGCCCGAAGGAGTCCACATGTCGCTTCGCCGCCTGCCTTTCATTTTCGCCGCCGCGGGCCTGCTCCTGCTGTGCGCCGCGGCCTCGCGGGCGCAATCGGGCGTCCGCGTCCGCCCGACGCCGACGCCCGAAGAGGACGAGGCCGAGAGGGTCTACACGGAGGAGGTGCGGCTGCCCGTCTTCGCCTTCAACGAGAAGGGTAAGTTCGAGCCGCTCGACGTGGACGACGTGCTCGTCGTCGAAGACGACGTGCCGCAGCAGGTGAAGAGCGTGCGGCGCACGCCGGCGAGCGTCGCCGTCGTGCTCGGCACGGGCTGGGACCTCGACCCCATCGTGCGCGCCAACACGACGCGCGACGTGGCACTCTCGCTGCTGCAAAACCTGCGCGACGGCGACCGCATCGCCGTCGTCTCCTTCAGCGGCAAGGTGGAAACGTTGCAGGGCTGGACGGAAGACCGCTCGCAGGCCGCGCGCGCCGTCCGCTCGAAGCTCGCCTCGGGCGAGGGCTCGAACCTCTCGCGCGCCCTGCGCCGCGCCGCCGAACTGCTGGCCGAGCAGCCGGTCGGCAACCGCCACCTCGTGCTCGTCACCGACGGCATAGACACGGCGTCGTCGAAGGACTACGAGGAGGCCGTGCGCCGCCTCATCGCCGCGCAGACGACGCTCCACGTCGTCAGCTACTCGGGCGTCGCGCGCGAGCAGGTGAAGCAGCCCTGGTGGAAGGCGCCGCCCGAGGCCCCGGGCGCGGCGCAGGCGCGCGCCGACCAGGCGACCGTCGGGCTCGACCCGACGCGCCCGCCCGGCATGCGCAGCAGCGTCGGCGTCAACCCGCCCGACGTGAACTCCGGCATCCGCATAGACCCCGCGCTCAGGCGCCGCCGCCGCGAGGCCGAGCGCGAGATGGCGCGCGGCGAGTCGCGCCTGAAGAACCTGACGGAGGAGACCGGCGGGCGGATACTGACGCCCGACTCGGTCGAGGGCATGATGACGGAGGCGGCCGGCGTCGCGCGCGAGATAGACTCGCAGTACGTCGTCACCTACAGCCCCCGGCGCACGCTCCGCAAGGCGCCCGCCACCGAGTACCGCCGCATACACGTCGGCGCGCGCCGCCAGGGGCTCACCCTCCGCGCGCGCCGCGGCTACATCGTCGGCACCATGCGCAAGCCCGAAGGAAAGAAGTAGACAGTAGTCAGTAGACAGTAGTCAGTAGGTTGAAGATAACGGCAGCGCGGCTCTCGTCATCAACCGACGAGAGCCGCGCTGCCTGTCTTTCTACTGTCTACTGTCTACTGTCTACCGTCTACTTCTTTCAGTGTGCCATCGCGCCCGAGCCGGCGTAGAGGTTCTGCGCGACCTGCTCGACGCGGCGCGCGGTGGCGATGCGCTCTCGCTCTTCGAGCGAGCGGCGGCGTATCTCCTCCCACTCGGAGGCGGGGACGCGGCGGAACGCCTCGACCACCCGCGGGTCGAACTGCCGGCCGGCGTACGCCTCAAGCTCGGCGAGCGCCGCGTCGTAGCTGCGCCCGGCGCGGTAGACGCGGTCGGAGGTGATGGCGTCGAAGGCGTCGGCGACGGCGAAGATGCGCGCGTTCAAGTCTATCTCCCCGCCGCGCAAGCCTAAGGGGTAGCCACTGCCGTCCCACTTCTCGTGGTGCTGCGCCACGACGCGCGAAGCGCCTTCGAGGAACTCGATGCCGCGCAGAATCTTCTGCCCGTGCAGCGGGTGCTCGCGCATCCTCACCCACTCGTCGTCCGTCAGCTTGGCGGGCTTGCGCAGGATGGCGTCGGGCACGCCTATCTTGCCGATGTCGTGGAGCAGCGACCCGAACTCCAGCGAGCGCATCTCGTCGGCGCCCAGGCCCAGCTCGCGCCCCAGGCGGAGGCTGAAGTTGACGACGCGCTCCGAGTGGCCGTGCGTCTCGGAGTCGCGCGTCTCCAGCGCGGCCGTCAGCGCCTTGAGCGTCGTGCGGTAGGCGTCGCCGAGCGAGCGCAGCGCCCCGTCGAGTTCCTGCGTGCGCTGCGCGACCATCTCTTCGAGGTAGGTCTCGTAGCGGCGCTTCTCGACGCGCAGGAAGTGGTGTTCGAGCGCGCGCGAGACGGCCGCCTCGACGTGGTGCAGGTCGAACGGCTTCATCACGTAGTCGAAGGCGCCGGCGCGCAGCGCCTCGATGGCGCTCTCGACCGTCTGGACGCCGCTGATCATGATGACGACGGTGTCGGGCGAAAGCTCGCGGACGCGCGGGATGAGTTCGAGCCCGCTCATGCCGCCCATCATGATGTCGCTGATGACGAGGTCGAACGCGCCGCCGCGCAGGCACTCGACGGCCTCCTCGGCCGAGCCGACCGCGACGCAGTCGTAGAGCGGGCTCAGGAGGTCCGACAGAACGTCCCTGATCTCCGGCTCGTCGTCGGCGACGAGCACGCGCGCCCTGCTGCCCGGAGTCTCATCCATAGACACTAGTCCCCGCACACATCCGTTCGCCGGTGAAACTTTGAGTAGGGAGAGGTGCCACCCGCCGCGCCCCAACGCACGGCGGCGGACCGAAAGAGGCAAACAGATATTAACCCCGCCCGCCTTTTTTTGACAAGCCTCTACGCCCGCGCACGACGCCGCGCGACGCTTGTCACGCGGGCCTCCTTTCTCCTACCATGCCCGCGCCATGCCGAACACCAGCCCAACGGCGCCAGCCGACGAAGACGCCGACGGCCGGGCCACCGTCGGGGGCCCCGACGCCGCCTGCACCGTCGTCTGCGGAGACAGCCGCGAGGTGCTGAGGTCGTACGAGGGGCAGGTCGACCTGATAGTCACCTCGCCCCCTTACGCCGACGCGCGCCGCAGCCACTACGACTCCGTCCACCCGGACGAGTTCGCCGGCTGGTTCATGACCTTCCACGAGCCCTTCTGGGACGCTTTGAAGCCTTCGGGCAGTCTCGTCGTCAACATCAAGGACAAGGTGGTCGAAGGCGTCCGCCACCGTTACGTGTGGCACACGGTCGAGGCGCTGTCCGCGGCGGGCTGGCTCTGCATTGAGGACTACGTCTGGCACAAGACGAACCCGATGCCCGGCTACTGGCCGACGCGGCTGCGCGACGGCTGGGAGTACTGCTTCCACCTCGCCAAGTCGAAGCGCCCCTACATGAACCAGGACGCGGTGCGCAGGCCCGTGGGCGACTGGGTCGAGTCGCGGCTGGCGAAGCTGGGCGAGAACGACCGCGGCCGCCAGAACTCCGCGAACGCGAGCGGCTTCGGCCGCGACCTCTCGCGCTGGGTGGACAAGCGGACGGTGCTGCCCTCGAACGTCCTGAGCCTCGCGCTGGTGGGGCAGAACAAGGGGCACCCGGCCGTCTTCCCCGTCGAGCTGCCGCTCTTCTTCATCCGCCTGCTCTGCCCGGAGGGCGGACTCGTCTGCGACCCCTTCGGCGGCAGCGGCACGACGGGGCTCGCGGCGCTCGCCGCCGGCCGGCGCTCGCTCCTCATCGACAACAACGAGCAGTACTACCGGGCGGCCGTCAAACGCCTCCGCGAGGAGGGCGTCGCGCGCCGCCACGAGTCGCTCACCGAGCCGACGCTCTTCCCCGTGGAGTCTTCCAAGCGCAAGGGCCGGCGCGCCAAGGGCTGACGGCGGGCGGCGAACCCGGCGCCGCCGGCGTCCCGGTTGACGCGCCCTCGCGCCAGCACCTATCATCCGTGGCGGGCCCGAGTGGCGAAATCGGTATACGCACCAGACTCAAAATCTGGCGGGGTTCACTCCCCATGTCGGTTCGAGTCCGACCTCGGGCATTCCCCTCAAACAGACTACCGCGGCGGACTCCCCGACGACCCGCACGCCGCGGGGAGGAGTGTCCGTCAGTCCGCCTATGCCCGACGAAACGCCCGAAGTGTCTTCGGCCGCCGCCAGCGATGACGGGGCCAGCCTGCTCGAACGCCCGCGGAGCCCGGAGATGGCCGCCTACTGGCTGGCGGCCGTCGTGGACTCGGCCGACGACGCCATCATCACCAAGACGCTCGAAGGGGTCATCACGAGCTGGAACCCGGGCGCCCGGCGCGTCTTCGGCTACACGGCCGACGAGGCGATAGGCCGCCCCGTCACCATGCTCATCCCCGAAGAGCACATCGACGAGGAGCCACACATCCTCTCCCGCATCCGCGCCGGCGAGCGCGTCGAGCACTACGAGACCGTCCGGCGGCGCAAGGACGGCTCGCTCGTCGACATCTCGCTCACCGTCTCGCCCATCAGGACGGCGGACGGCACCATCATCGGCGCGTCGAAGATCGCGCGCGACATCTCGGCGCGCCGCCGCGCCGAGCGCGAGCTGAACCAGTCGCGGGGGCAGCTTGAGACGGTCTTCAACAACGCGACCGTCGCCCTCTTCGTGATGGACGGCCGCCAGCACTGCACCTACATGAACCCCGCGGCCGAGCGGCTGACCGGCTACAGGCTCGCGGAGGTGCAGGGCCGCCCGCTCCACCACTTCATCCACCACACGCGGCCGGACGGCCGCCCCTACCCTCTGGAAGAGTGCCCCATCGACCAGGCGCTCCCGCAGAACAACCAGGAGCAGGGCGAGGAGGTCTTCGTCCACAAGGACGGCTCGTTCTTCCCCGTGGCCTTCACCGCCAGCCCCATCCGCGAGGCCGGCGTCCCCGTCGGCACCATCATCGAGGTTCGCGGCACGGCCGAGGAGAAGCGCGCCGCGCAGGAGCGCGAGCGGCTGCTGCGCCTCGAACAGGAGGCGCGCGAGGAGGCCGAGACCATCTACCGCCTCGGCCAGGTGCTCTCGGCCGAACTCGACCTGCACAAGCTGGTGCAGGCCGTCACGGACGCGGCGACCGAGCTGACGGGCGCGCGCTTCGGCTCCTTCTTCTACAACGTGCTCAACGAAGACGGCGGCTCCTACATGCTCTACACGCTCTCGGGCGTGCCGCTCGAAGCCTTCGCGCACTTCCCGATGCCGCGCGCCACAGACCTCTTCGGCCCGACCTTCCGCGGCGAGCCGGTTCTGCGCATCGCGGACGTGAAGAAAGACCCGCGCTACGGCAAGAACTCGCCTTACTACGGGATGCCCGAGGGGCACCTGCCCGTGACGAGCTACCTCGCCGTCCCCGTCCTCTCGCGCTCGGGACAGGTCTTGGGCGGCCTCTTTTTCGGCCACCCCGAAGTGGGCGTCTTCACCGAGCGGCACGAGCGGATGGTGACGGGCCTCGCCGCGCAGGCGGCCATCACGATGGACAACGCGCGGCTCTACGAGACGGCCAAGCGCGCGCGCGCCGAGGCCGAGGCGTCGGCCGCCGAGAACGAGCGGCTCTACCGCGAGGCGCAGGAGGCCAACCGCCTCAAGGACGAGTTCCTCGCCACCGTCTCGCACGAGCTGCGGACGCCTTTGACGGCAATACTCGGCTGGGCGCACATGCTGCGCACGGGGCAGTTCGCGGGCGAGTCGGCGGCGGCCGCCTTCGAGACCATCGAGCGCAACGCGCGCACGCAGTCGCAGCTCATCGACGACCTGTTGGACGTGTCGCGCGTCATCACGGGCAAGCTCCGCATCGACGTGCGCCCCGTAGACCCGAACTCGTTCATCGACGCGGCGGTCGAGTCCGTCCGCCCGGCGGCCGAGGCACGGGGCGTGCGCCTCCAGAAGGTCGTAGACACCGGCGTGGTCACCGTCTCGGGCGACCCCGTCCGCCTCCAGCAGGTCGTGTGGAACCTGCTCTCGAACGCCATCAAGTTCACCCCGCGCGGCGGCCGCGTGCGGGTGACGATGCAGCGCGTCGAATCGCAGGTCGAGATTTCGGTCGAGGACAACGGGGCGGGCATCGCGCCGGAGTTTTTGCCGCACGTCTTCGACCGGTTCCGGCAGGCCGACCAGAAGACGACGCGGCGGCACGGGGGGCTCGGCCTGGGGCTCTCGATAGTCAGGCATTTGGTCGAGCTGCACGGCGGGGCGGTGAGGGCCGAGAGCGAGGGCGAGGGGCATGGCGCGACCTTCACCGTCACACTGCCCGTCGCGCCC
>DASVWB010000168.1:0-5334 GCA_036389815.1 Pyrinomonadaceae bacterium
GCGCGGCCGCCGCGGGCGGCGTGCCCGAGGGCGCGGGGCCCGTGTGGTGGCTGCTGAAGACGCTGCTCGTGACGGCGGGGCCGCCCTTCTTCGTGCTCTCGGCGAGCGCGCCGCTGTTGCAGCGCTGGTTCTCGCGCACGCGCGCGCCGACGGCCTCCGACCCCTACTACCTCTACGCGGCGAGCAACGCCGGGAGCCTCGCGGCGCTGCTCGGCTTCCCCCTGCTGCTTGAGCCGCGCCTCACGCTCGGGCAGCAGGGTCGCGCGTGGGGCTTCGCCTACGGCGCGCTCGCCCTCCTCGTCGCGGCGTGCGCGGCCGCGGCGCTCCGCCGCCCGGTCGGGGCGGACGACGGGCCCGCGCGGCGGCCGTCAACCCCCCTGCCCGCGGGGCGCGTCGGCCGGCGGCGGCTGCTGCGATGGGTGCTGCTCGCGTTCGTGCCTTCGAGCCTCGTGCTCGGGGTGACGACCTACGTCACGACCGACCTCGTGGCCGTGCCGCTGCTGTGGGTCATCCCGCTCTCGCTCTACCTGCTGAGCTTCGTGCTGGTCTTCGCGCGGCGGCGGCTCGTGTCGCGCGGGTTCGCGGCGCGCCTGCTGCCGGGCTCGGCCGTGCTGGTCGCGATGGTCTACCTCTCGGGCGCGGTGCAGCCCGCGTGGTTCCTCATACTCTTCCACCTGCTCTTCCTCTTCGCCGCCTCGCTCGTCTGCCACGGGCAGCTCGCCGACGAGCGACCCGCGCCCGAGCGCCTCGCGGAGTTCTACCTGTGCCTCGCCGTGGGCGGCGTGCTCGGCGGACTCTTCAACGCGGTCGTCGCGCCGCTCGCCTTCGACACGGTCGTCGAGTACCCGCTCGTCATCCTGCTCGCGAGCTACCTGCGCCCGTCGTTCCGCAAGGAGGGCGGCAGGCTGCTCGGCCTGCGCCTCGGCGCGAAGAGGAAGGACGAGAGGAAGGACGAGAGCGCGGCCGTCGAAAATGAGGTTGAGAGTGCCGCTGTCGAAAATTCAGTCCGGGCGTCTCAGGGGGAAGGGTCGGGCACGGCGGGTGACGAAGGCGCGGCCGCCGGAGGCGCGGACGTTGAAGCGGGCGGGCGGTGGGAGGTGTTCGACCTGCTGCTGCCTTTGCTGATAGGACTGCTGACGGCGGCGCTCCTGCTCGTCACGGCGCGCTTCGAGCTGAACTCGGTCGAGCGCGCGGCGCTCACGCTCGGCCTGCCGCTCTTCCTGCTCAACCACTTCTACGCGCCGCGCCCCTTAAGGTTCGCGCTCGGGCTCGGCGCGGTGATGCTGGCCGCGGCGCTCTTCGCCGGAGCGGACGGGCGGACGCTCCACGCCTCGCGCAACTTCTACGGCACGCACCGCGTCGAGGCCGACGCCGCCGACACGCTCCACTGGCTGCGCCACGGCAGCACGCTCCACGGCAAGCAGTACACAGACCCGGCGCGGCGCTGCGAGCCGGTCTCCTACTACCACCGCGAAGGGCCGCTCGGCTCCGTCTTCCAGCACGTCCGCGCGAAGCGCGAAGCGGCCGGCGGCGCGGCGGCGCGCGCGCCGCTCTCGGTCGCCGTCGTCGGCCTCGGCGCGGGCACGACCGCCGCCTACTCGCGCGCCGGCGAGTCGTGGACCTTCTACGAGATCGACCCGGCGGTCGTCCGCGTCGCGCGCGACCCCGAACTCTTCACCTACCTCTCCGCGTGCTCGGCCGCGCGGCCGAACGTCGTCCTCGGCGACGCGCGCCTGCGCCTGAAGGAAGCGCCCGACGGCGCCTACGACCTCATCACGCTCGACGCCTTCAGCTCGGACGCCGTGCCCGCGCACCTCCTGACGCGCGAGGCGCTCGCGCTCTACGTCTCGAAGCTCGCGCCCGGCGGCGTCGTCGCCTTCCACGTCTCGAACCGCAGCCTCGTCCTCGAACGCGTCGCGGGCGGCATCGCCGCGGAGGCGCGCCTCGCCGCGCGCATCTTCGCCGACGGGCGGCAGGGGCAGGAGTTCGGGCTCGACCCCTCGACCTGGGTCGCCGTCGCGCGCACCGCCGAAGACCTCGGCCCGCTCGCCTCCGACCCGAACTGGCCCGCCTTCGACCCCGCCGTCTACAAACTCGAAGTCTGGCGCGACGACTTCTCCGACGTGGTCAGCGTCTTCCGCTGGCAGTGATTTGGTGAATGGTGAATGGTAAATAGTGAATGGCAGGCGGCGAGCCCGACTTCACCATTCACTATTTACCATTTACCATTCACGAACATGCGATCAGTCATCGTCGGCACGGCCGGCCACATCGACCACGGGAAGACGACGCTGGTGCGCGCGCTGACGGGCGTGGACGCCGACCGACTGCCGGAGGAGAAGCGGCGCGGCATCACCATCGACCTCGGCTTCGCCGAGCTGGACCTCGGCGACGCGCGCGTCGGGTTCGTGGACGTGCCCGGCCACGAGCGCTTCGTCAAGAACATGCTCGCCGGCGCGCACGGGCTCGACCTCGTCGCGCTGGTCGTCGCCGCCGACGAGGGCGTGATGCCGCAGACGCGCGAGCACTTCGACATCTGCCGCCTGCTCGGCGTCCGCTCCGGGCTGGTCGTGCTCACGAAGGCCGACGCGGTGGACGACGAGCTGCTCGAACTCGTCCGCGCCGAAGTCGAGGAGCTGGTCACCGGCTCGTTCCTCGAAGGCGCGCCGGCGCTCGCCGTCTCCGCGCGGACGGGGCAGGGGGTCGAAGAGTTGAAGGCGGCGCTGCGCGACGCGGCGCTGGCCGCGCCCGCGCGCTCGACCGACGCGGTGGCGCGCCTGCCCGTTGACCGCTCCTTCACGATGCGCGGCTTCGGCGCGGTGGCGACGGGGACGCTCGTCGCCGGCGAGATCGGCGAGGGCGACGAGCTGGAGCTTCTGCCCGCCGGCGCGCGCGTGCGCGTGCGCGGCCTGCAAGTCCACGGCGCGGCCGTCAAGCGCGCGGGCGCGGGGCAGAGGACTGCCGTTAACCTCGGCGGCGTCGATGCCGCGGGCGTCGGGCGCGGGATGGTGCTCGCGCCCGTCGGGCGTCTGCGGCCGACGCAAATCCTGGACGCCGTCGTTGACGTGCTCGCCGACGCGCCGCGCCCCCTGCGCACGCGCCAGCGCGTGAGGGTGCACCACGGGACGGCCGAAGTGCTGGCGCGCGTCGCCGCGCTCGAAGAGGCGGGCGAGGTGGCGCCGGGCTCGAAGGGCTACGCGCAGTTGCGGCTGGAGTCTCCGGTCGTCGCGCTGCCCGGCGACCGCTTCATCGTCCGCACGTACTCGCCGCAGCAGACGGTCGCGGGCGGCGTCGTGCTGGACGCGCACGCGGCGAAGCACCGCGGGCGGGAGCGCGCGGCGGCGCGCGCGCGCCTCGCCGCGCTCGAAGGCGCGGACCGCGCCGCGCGCCTCGCCTTCTTCGCGGAGTCGGCGGGCGAGCGCGGCCTGCCGCGCGCGGAGGCGGCGGCGCGCACGGGCTGGCGCGACGACGTGCTGGCCGCGGCGCTCGAAGAGGCTTCCGCGCGCGGGGCGCTCGTCGAGGCGGAGGGCGTGGTCGTCCCCCGAGAAGTCCTGCGCGGGCTGGCGCGCGCGGCCGTCGCGGAGGTCGAATCTCACCACCGGCGCGAGCCGCTCTCGCGCGGCCTTGCGCGCGAGACCCTGCGCGAGCGCGTCTTCTCGCGCGCCGCGCCCGAGGTCTTCCGCGCCGCGCTCCGGCTGGCCGAGGCCGAGGGCGCGCTCGTCCCGGAGCGCGAGCTGGTGCGCGCGGCCGGCCACAGCCTCGACCTCTCGCCCGCGGACGCGGCCGTGCGCGACCGGCTCGAAGCGGTCTACCGCGACGCGGGGCTCGAAGCTCCTGCGCTCGAAGAGGCGCTGGCGCGCGCGGGCGGCGACGGCGCGCGGCGCGAGCACCTGCGCAAGCTCCTCCAACTGCTGCTCGACTCGGGCGCGCTCGTCCGCGTGAAGGAGGATTTGCTCTTCCACCGCGAGGCGCTCGCGGGGCTGACGGCGGCGCTGCGCGACTACGCCGCCGCTCGCGCCCCCGACCGCCTCATCGACGTGGCGGCCTTCAAAGAGCTCTCCGGCGTCTCGCGCAAGAACGCCATCCCGCTGCTCGAATACTTCGACCGCGAGCGCGTCACGCGCCGCGCCGGCGACCGGAGGCTAATCCTGTAGGCAGCAGGCAGTTGGGAGGCAGTAGGAAGTAGACAGTAGACAGTAGACAGTAGACAGTAGACAGTAGAAAGCCTTTATCGCCCGGACACCGCGGCCGTTATCTTCAACCCTCGCCAAGCGGGGCCTACTGTCTACTGTCTACTGTCTACTGCCTACTTCTCTTAACCGCCTACTGACTACTTCTCTCTTGCGTCCGGCGGGGCGCGGCGCTAACATAGCGCCGAATCCGAGCATTACCGTTGGCTTGCAGCAGAACCCGGCAAATTCTATAGAGCGACCTGTTCCGGCTTTATTCCGTCAAGGCCGTCGAAGTGTCAAACTTACCGAACTCAGGAGGTTCACCATGAAGGGCATGGTCGATGCTTTGCTTGGGATCGTGGGCGTCGTCGCCCTGGGCTTCGCCATCTGGCAGTTCTACCTCTTCGCCGCGACGACCGACCCGCAGGGGAACACGCCGCACCTCTGGAAGGCCATCATCGGCTTCGTCGTGCTCTGCGTCTGCGCGCTGGCCATCTTCCTGCGCCACTCGGGCGCGGAGGAGGAGATTCACATCACGCAGTGACGGGCGTCGGACGCCTTCGCGAGCGCGCGCCGGGGACTCTCTGCCGCCCCCGCGGACGCGCGCTCGCGGCGGCGCGTCCCGCGCGCAAAACCTTACGGACGGGCGCCGCGCGCGCCGCCGGGACCTGAAGCCTGCGGCGCGCGCGGCGCCTCGTTCGTCTCCCCCTTTTGCAGCAGACCTGAAAGGACTAGCCCGATGCTCTCCTCCTACTTGGCGGCGTTCGCGCAGGCGGCGCCGATGCGCGTCCCCTCCTACTTCCCCTGGGTCGTGCTGGGCCTGCTCGGCGTCGGCGCGCTCGGCTGGCTCATCGCGGCGGCATTAGGGTTCGCGCGCGCCCGAGCCTTCGGCGAGTCGCCGCGCTGGTTCGCCGTCTCGGCCGTCTGCCTGCTGCTCTACCACGTGCAGTGGTTCGTCTTCGCCGTCTACGGCATCAACGAGCGCGACCCGGAGAGCGTGGTCGGCATGGCCGCCTTCTTCAACCTCTTCGTCGCGCTCGGCGCCGTCTGCGCCATCATCGGCTTCATGCGCATGACCGACCCGCGCGCGGCGCGCGACCCCGGCGAGCCGCGCGACTGAGCGCCCCGCCTGACGTGTGAAAAGGGGAAGCCCCTCCGCCTT
>DASVWB010000169.1:0-3068 GCA_036389815.1 Pyrinomonadaceae bacterium
GGCTTCAGCTCTTTTAAGTTTTCCGGTGGTTTTGTCGAGAGGGTCACACCCGTTCCCATCCCGAACACGGAAGTTAAGCCTCTCAGAGCCGATGGTACTGCGCGGGAAGCTGCGTGGGAGAGTAGGTCGCCGCCGGATTAATTTTACAGAAAAGCCCGCGAGAGTTCGACGCTCTCGCGGGCTTTCGTTTTTTGGCGTTCTCCCGGACAATACGAGCGTAAAGCTCTGACGCCCGAAAAACACTCAGCGAGGTTTGACAGGTTGTTGAAGAGAATCTTGTCCGGACTCCTCCCGCTCGCGGTCGCCGCGGGTGGTCTAGCCTGCGACGGCGGCCCCGCCGCGGCGAACGGCCCCGGCGCTAA
Source organism: Pyrinomonadaceae bacterium (assembly GCA_036389815.1). Classification (GTDB taxonomy): domain Bacteria; phylum Acidobacteriota; class Blastocatellia; order Pyrinomonadales; family Pyrinomonadaceae; genus QHXN01. The sequence goes on from DASVWB010000169.1 coordinate 363, forward strand.
CGGGCCGAACTCGAACGCCGCAGCCGCGCCCAACGCCAACGGGGCCGTGAACGCCAACGCCGCGGCTCTCGCCCCCGTCCAAACTTACGAGGTCGTCGATACCTTCCCGCACGACCCCGCGGCCTTCACGCAGGGGCTCGTCTTCCAGGACGGCGCGCTGCTGGAGAGCACGGGGGAGTACGGCCGGTCGAGCCTGCGCCGGGTCGAGCTGAAGACGGGCAAGGTGCTGAAGAAGGTGGCGGTCGCGCCGCAGTTCTTCGCCGAGGGGCTGGCGCTCATGGGCGGGAAACTGTACCAGCTCACATGGCAGCACAAGCGCGGCTTCGTCTACGACCCGCAGACGTTCGAGAAGACGGGCGAGTTCGCCTACAGCAGCGAGGGCTGGGGGCTGACGCACGACGCCGACTCGCTCATCCTCAGCGACGGCTCCGACCGCCTGCGCTTCATAGACCCGGCCGACTTCCGCGTGAAGCGCGAAATCAGCGTGCGGGACGGCGGCCGACCCGTCTTCTCTCTGAACGAGCTGGAATACGTCAGGGGCGAAATCTACGCCAACGTCTGGCACCAGAACCGCGTCGCGCGCATAGACCCGCAGACCGGGCGCGTCGTGGGCTGGGTGGACTTCACGGGCCTGCTCAAGCCCGGCGACGTCTCGGACGAGGAGGCCGTCCTGAACGGCATCGCCTACGACGAGGCGGGCGGCCGGCTCTTCGTGACGGGGAAGCTCTGGCCGAAACTTTTCGAGGTCAGGCTCAAGGACAGGTAGGCCGCGCGGCGGCATCAAAGTAGCGCGATGTCTTTCGAGGGCTATTTCCGCGCCTGCTCCTACGCGATGATCGCGTGCGGCGTGTTGGCGCTCGCCGCCTCGGGCGGCGTGGGGCCGCTGCTGGCGGCCGCGTTCGGCGTGGTGCTCGCCGTCTCATGGCGGCTCGCCGAGACGCGCTGGCAGCTCTCGGAGCGCGCCGGCATGTTCGTCGTCCTCCTCGCGCTCCCGGCCTTCTACCTCGACTGGAGCTGGCAGCGCGGCGGGGCCGAGGACGCCGCCGGCCAGGTCTACGCCGGCGTCAGCGCGCTCGTGCACTTCACGCTCCTGCTCTCGTCGATCAAGCTGCTCCAGGTAAAGTCCGACCGCGACTGGCTGTTCCTCTACCTGATCTCCTTCTTCGAGGTGCTGCTGGCCGCGGGGCTCAGCGCGAGCCCGACCTTCCTCGCCTCGCTCGCGCTCTACGTCTTCGCGGCGCTCCTCGCGGTCGTCTGCTTCGAGCTGAGGAAGTCGGCGCGCGTCGTCACGGAGGGCCGGAGCCGTCTGCTAATCGCCAACGACCCGCGCTACCTGCGGCGCGGGCGGAGGCGCACGGCGGCGGGCGCGCGGACGCTGCGACGGCTGCCGCTGGCCGCCGCGGGACTCTTCCTCGCCATCTTCGGCCTCGCGCTCCCCATCTTCCTCATCACGCCGCGCGCGGCCGAGAGCACCCTGGCGATACCGGGCGGCGCGGCTTCGGGCGGCTTCACAGGCTTCTCCGACCGCGTCACGCTCGGCGACATCGGCCGCCTGAACGAGAGCAACCAGCTCGTGATGCGCGTCCGCGTCGAGGCGCCCGCGCGGGCCGCGGGGCGTCCGCTGCGCTGGCGCGGCGTCGCGCTCGACCACTTCGACGGGCGGCACTGGACGCAGACCGACAGCGGCGCGCGCTACGTGGACTTCGACGGCAACCTCTTCAAGCTGGGCACGACCGAAGACATCACGCGCCTGACGACGCAGACCTTCTTCGTCGAGGCCATAGACACCCCCGTGGTCTTCGCCGCGCCGCGGGCGCTCGCGCTCCAGGGCGCCTTCCCCGCCGTCAGGCGCGACCGCGACGACGGCCTCTCCACGCGCCCGCACCCGCTGGAGAGAGTCACCTACACGGTTCACTCCGACACCTTCGAGCCCGCGCCCGCGCAGCTGCGCGCGGAGTCGGCCGTGGTGCCGGCGGCGCCGACGCCGAACCTGCGCCGCCCCGTACAGGAATACCTGCAACTGCCCCCGACGCTCGACACGCGCGTCGGCAGCCTCGCCGTCCTGGTCGCCTCGCAGGCGCGCGCGCGCAACGCCTACGACACGGCCCGCGCCATCGAGGCGCACCTGAACAGCAACGCCTTCGGCGGCGACTACCGCTACTCCCTGGAGATGCGCGCGAAGGGGCCGGACCCGCTGGCCGACTTCCTCTTCAACGTGCGCGCGGGGCACTGCGAGTATTTCGCCACGGCGATGGCCGTGATGCTGCGGACGCTGGGGGTGCCCGCGCGCGTCGTCAACGGCTTCCAGGCGGGCGAGTACAACCAGGCGGCGGACGCGTACGTCGTCCGCCAGGCCGACGCGCACTCGTGGGTCGAGGTCTACTTCCCCGAGGCGGACGCGTGGGTCACGTTCGACCCGACGCCCGCGGACGGGCGTCCCGCCGGCACGAGCGGGAAGGGGCTCGCGGGCGCGCTCAGGCGCTACGCCGACGCGTTGGAGCTGTTTTGGATTCAGCACGTCGTCGCCTATGATAGGCAGGGCCAGCGCGCGCTGGCGCGAACCATCTCCAGCCAGATCAACTCCTACAGCCGCACGGCGACAGAGTCGGCCGAAGACTTCCGCGCCCTCGCCGCACGGTGGCTCGTCGCGGGCGCGCCGCGGGGCGCGCTCGGGCTCGTCGCCTCGCCGGCGGTGCTCGCGCCGGC
>DASVWB010000170.1:0-24119 GCA_036389815.1 Pyrinomonadaceae bacterium
GCAGACCCTCGGCTCCGCCGACACCGTCACCGTCAACTACTTCGCCGCGGACGGCCTGCCCGTCGTCATCGGCTACGACCTGCGCAACGAGCCGCACACGCCTTCGCGCACCAACTACCTCGACGGCGCCACGTGGGGCAGCGGCGACGGCATCGACCCCAGAACCAACCCGAACCCGAACCCGTTCGCGCCCGCCTGCGTCGCGACCTCCACCTGCCGCGACTGGCGCCTCGCCGCCGAGCGCGCGGCCGACACGGTGCTCGGCGACGCGCAGAGCCGAGGGTGGGAGTACCCGCTCTTCTTCGTCGAAGGCGTCAGCACCTACCCGACGGCTGCGGGCACGATGGCCGCCGGCCCTTACGACTGGTACTGGTGGGGCGGCAACCTCATGGGCGTCAACGGCAACGCGGCGAACCCCGGCGCGCCCGTCGTCCTGAACGCGGGCGGGAACGCGACGAGCCTCGGCCCGGCCGTCAACAACCAACTCGTCTACTCGGGCCACGACTACGGCCCCGTAGAGTATCAGCAGGCCTGGTTCAACGCCTCGACCTGCTACCGCAGCGGGTGCTCGTCTTCGAGCCTCGCGGACGTGTGGAAGAAGTTCTGGGCCTTCCCGAACCTCGCGGGCGGCGTCGCGCCGGTCTGGCCGGGGCACGCCTCTTACCCGTGGGGCAACACCGGCCACGCGGGCTACACGCAGGCGCCCGTCTTCATCGGCGAGGTAGGGACGGGCAAGACGGACGCCGACCTCTTCTCTTCGGGCGCGGGCTCGCAGGGGCAGTGGTTCACAGACATGGTCAACTTCATCCAGAGCAGCTACAACCTGACGCCCGCGAACGACTCAGGCGTCGCCGTCAGCTCGCTGCACTGGACGTACTGGGCCGTCAACACCGAGGACGCCTACGGACTGCTCAACACCGGCTACACAGGGCTCGCCAACGCGAAGAAGGAGTACTCGTTCCTCTGCGCCATCCAGCAGGGGCCGTTAGCCATCCCTGCGGGCGCGGGCGCGGGTCAATGCGGCTCGACGGGGCCGCTGCCCAACCCGCAGTAGGGTTCGCTAAAACTATTCCGCCGCAAAGACGCGGGGACACGGCTAAGTTGATTCAGCCGTGTCCCCGCGTCTTCGCGGCGGAATAGTTTTTGACGAGCGTTCTACTCCACGTAGGAGCGCGTCAGCTTGCGGAAGTGGTAGCCCATGGCGGCGAGCGTGACGGCGTGCGCGAAGTTGCGGCGGTGCGAGGTGAGCGTGCGCTTCATGTAGCGCCAGAACTCCATCCGCGCGCCGTCCACGACGCCGAGCACGAGCGCGATGCGCGCGAAGGCCGCCACGTCGCTCGTCAGCCGGCTCCGGCGCGGCTCGGGGCCTTGCGTCAGGTGCGACAGGCAGTCGAGCGCGCGCTTGTAGTACTCGGCCGGGCTGTAGATGGTCGAGAGTATCCGCTTGTAGCCCTCGACGAGCCGCGCCGTCTCCCTGCGCGGGACGAAGTTGAGCCCCGCCTCGTTGTTCTGCCCGACGCTCTCTTTCAGGAGCCGGCCCTCGCGCTTCAGCCGCCGCCAGAGCTGCGTGTCGGGCAGCGCCGTCAGCAGCCCGACCATCGCGAGCGGGATGGCGCTCTCGCGTATGAAGTCTATCTGCCGGTCGAAGATGTCCTCGGGGTCGGAGTCGAAGCCGACGATGAAGCCCGCCATCACCTCCATCCCGTACGACTGAATCTTGCGCACCGAGTCCAGAAGGTTCCGGCGCGTGTTCTGCCCCTTCTGCGCCTCCTTCAGACTCTCCTCGACGGGCGTCTCGATGCCGAGGAAGACGCGGCGGAAGTTCGCGCGCCGCATCATCTCAAGCAGCGCGTCGTCTTCGGCGAGGTTGACGCTCGCCTCCGTGATGAAGGAGAAGGGGCGGCCGCGCCGCTCGTTCCAGTCGACGAGGTCGGGCAGGAGCTTGCGCACGTTCTTCTTGTTGCCGATGAAGTTATCATCGACCACGAAAACCAGGCCGCGCCAGCCCGTCGCGTGGAGCGCGTCGAGTTCGGCGAGCACCTGCTCGTTGGTCTTCGTGCGCGGGACGCGGCCGTATATCTCGATGATGTCGCAGAACTCGCAGCTAAAGGGGCAGCCGCGCGAATACTGGATGCTCATCGCGCTGTAGCGTTCGAGGTCCGCGAGCCGGAAGTGCGGGACGGGCGTCGAGGTGAGCGCGGGGCGCTCGGCGGCCTGGTAGACGCGCTTCGGCTCGCCGCGTTCGAGGTCTTTGACGAACTCGGGCAGCAGCGCCTCGGCCTCGCCGACGAAGATGTGGTCGGCTTCCGGCAGTTGCTCCGCGCTCGTCGAGACGTACGGGCCGCCGACGACCACGCGGCGGCCCCTCGCGCGGCACCGCGCGACGACCTGCTCCAGCGACTCCTTCTGCACGATCATCGCGCTCGTCAGGACGATGTCGGCCCACTCGATGTCGGAGTCCTTGAGCGCGCGGACGTTCATGTCCACCAGGCGGCGCTCCCAGGCGTCGGGCAGCATGGCCGAGACCGTCAGCAGGCCGAGCGGAGGGAACGGCGAGCGCTTGCCCTCGAACTTCAGCGCGTGACGGAAGCTCCAGTAAGTTTCGGGGAATTCCGGGTAGACCAGCAGGACCTTCATCTCGCCTCCTCCTCGAACCGAGCGCGCGCGCGGGCGGCGTCGGCTCACAACGAAGACTCAACACTCACGGGGGAAGCTCGGGGGCGTGTGGGGGAACCGGGGCCGGAGCTTCTCGGCCCGCCCGGCTGAAACTGTCTGCGCCGCCTTGAACCTGTCTGTGCGGTTGGAACGGGCGCGAGTATAGCAGAAGCGGCGGCCGCCCCGCACGCAGTTCTTTATGAGGGGCTCTTCTCGCCGGGCAGCTTGGCCTCGGGCGCTCCGCGGCGCGCGGCCGCGTGCTCGATCACCGCGTTGACCTTGCCGCCCGTCAGGATGGCCGCGCCGGTCAGGTAGAACCAGAGCAGCAGGACGATGACGGCGCCGAGCGAGCCGTAGGTCACGCTGTAGCGGTCGAAGTAGTTCAGGTAGAGCCGGAAGCCGAACGAGACGAGCAGCCACAGCAGGACGCCCGCCGCCGACCCCGGCGTGATCCAGTACCACTTCTGGTGGCGCAGGTCGGGCGCGAAGTAGTAGATGAGCGCGAAGGAGAAGAGCACGAAGCCGAGCACGATGGGCCACTGGGCGACGGCCCAGACGGCGACGAACGCCCCGCCGAGGTCGTAGCGCCCGGCCAGCACCTCGCCTATCTCGCCGCCGTAGAGGACGAGGGAGAGCGCCGAGATGATGAGCGCCGCCAGCGCCGCCGTCAGCCCCAAAGATATCAGGCGCACCTTCCACCACGGCCGCGACTCCCTCACCCCGTAGGCCGAGTTCAAAGTGTCGCCGACCGCCCCCATCCCGAACGAGGCGAACCATAGCGCCGCCAACAGCCCGAAGGAGAGCTTGCCGCCGCCCGCGCCCTCCGTGATCTCGACGACCGTGGCGCGGACGAGCTGCGTGGCCGTGCGCGGGGCGATGCTCGCGAGGTAGTTGAGCATGTTGCGGCGCAGATCCGTCCCGGCCTCTGCGAAGGTGCCGAGCATCGCCGTCAGGAATATCAGGAGCGGGAAGAGCGCGAGGAGGAAGTAGTAGGAGAGCGCGGCCGCGCGCGTCAGCAGGTCGCCCTCGTAGAGGTCGAGCCAGACCCGACGCCCCAGCTCGCGCGCCGGCAGCCCGCCGAGCCGCCAGATGGACTCAATCGCCTTCCGGTCGTCCTTGTCCATCCCCCTTGCGGCCGGCGGCCGGCCTCCCCGCCTCAGTCTATGTCAGTCGTTTCGGTGAGAGGTTTTTACCCGTAAAAGCGAACAGGCGCGTCAGCCTTGGGGGCCTCGCGCCTGTTCTAATGTGGCTCACTGTCCTCACCCCAGCAAACCACTGGGCGATTGGTTACACCGCACGCCCAAGTGATTCATAAGATACACGAAACTCCGTCCCGCGTCTAGTGGGCACACGACTTTATCGAAAAACTTTTTCCCCGGCCCCCTCACAGCAGACCAAACCGCTCGCCGGCTCCCCGTCCGGGCCACGAAATTTTTTTCCGCAACGACCCAGAACGAGTGCGGCGCGTGTGAGGCGGGCTCCGAATCCTGCTTCTGTGGGGTTGTGAGGGAGGGCGCGGGCGGCGGCGGCGCCGAAGAGTTCCCGAAGGGCGCGCTGCTCTACGCCGGAGGGCAGACGCCGCGCGGCGTACACCTCCTTTGCCGTACCGCGCGACAGCACGCCTCAGCCTTTAGCGCGCGCGCCGCCTCTGTTCTTCAACTGCGTACTACTTCTTTAACCGTTCGTGTGCGAACAGACGAAATGTTTATAATGGCCGCCGTCCCGAAGCTTTGCCCCACGTCTGTTCCGACTGTCGGAGGGTTCTTTGTGTCCGGTCAACTCGCGGTGAAGAAGAGTAACATCTACGGGAAGGGCTGCTTCGCGCTCGCGCACTTCCCCGCGCGCAAGAAGATCGCCACCTACGCGGGCGAACTCATCAAGGGCGAGCGCAAGATAGAGGCGCGCGTGCGCAGGCAGGAGGCGCAGGACATCATCAAGATCATCCGCCTCGACGACGACACCGCCGTGGACGGCGCGGTCGGCGGCGACGCCACGGCCTTCATCAACCACTCCTGCGACCCGAACGCCTTCATGCGCATCGTCCCGGGTCAGAAGGTGGCCATCTTCGCGCGCCGCGACATCCGGCCCGGCGAGGAGTTGACGATTGACTACCGCGACCCCTACCACCCGGCCGTCTGCCGCTGCGGCGCGGCCAACTGCCGCTCCACCCGCCGGCGAAAGAATGAGTAAGTGGGGCGCCCGGCCGCGCCGGTCTGAAGGCCGCCGCACGTAAAAAAAGAAGAGCCCCGCGGGGGGCTCTTCTTTTTTTCGCCGCCTCGGGCGACTCGCACGGACTGTGTGCCGACGCGGGACGGCTTAGCGCGCGGCCGTGCTGCCGGCGAGGATGTAGTTGTCCTTCTCGCCGTCGAAGGCGAGGCTGGCGAGCGTCTTCGAGCCGGCGCCGTCAACGAGCTTGAAGTCGAGGATCTGCGGGCCGGAGGCGCGCGACTCGACGCGGACTTCGGAGCGCGCGACGACCTGCTTGGACTTGCGGTCGGCGACGCTCAGCTCGTTCTTCTGGTCGTCGAAGCTGAAGCGGTAGGTGCCGGCCTTGACGACCGTCCCGCCGACGGCGAAGTCCTGGCCGACGGTGATGGTGCGCGTCTTCACCTTGGCGAACGCGGGGGCGGCGCAGAGGAGGCCGAGCAGGAGTGTGGTGGCGATGCTGGTCGTGATCTTCTTCATCTGGGAATCCTTTCCTTCTTGTTCGAGGGTCATCGGGCAGCGCCGTCGCGGGTTCGACGTCGTGCGCCGCAGTCACACGCGCTTTACGGGGCACTTGCGGCGGCGGTTCGGGGAATGTGACGACCTGCCGGAACTTCGTTCCGAGTTACCGCGGGGCCGTGACGAGGCGGACTCCCGCGCGGGTCGCGGCGCGCGTGTCCGTTCGCGGGACTTTCCGAAACGTTGGACGGAAGCTGATGTGCTTTGGAACTTTCGGCGGCGCGGGGGGCTATCTCAGCGCGCGCTTCCGCGTGCGCAGCGACTCGGCCCTGACGAGCATCTCCAGTTTGCGGCGCTCCTCCTCGGGGAAGAAGGGCGAGAAGCGGACGCCGAAGCCTATCTCCTCGGCGGTGTAGATGACGTGGCCCCAGAGGGTGATGACGCCGGCCTGCATGAGGAGTTCGAGCTTGATGAGCTCGCCCGGCTTGACAAGGTCTTCGGCGAGGACGAAGCAGCCCGCGGTGCTGATGTCGACCACCTCGCCCTCGCGCGTCTCGCGCCGCCCCGCCCAGCGCGCGCGCAGGCTGACGCGGTAGCGCTCGACCGCCCGCCGCTCCTCGCCCTTGTACCCGACATCGGCCACGCTTTCGAGTCTATCACCGCCGCCGAAGCTTGTCCGAGCGGACACGAACTTCGCACACCGCGCGGTGCGTCCGGTTCATGAGAAGGGCGCGGCCAGCTTCAGGCACACGGGCGCGGGGACGCGCGCCGTCTGCCCCGTCGGCTCGGGCGCCCCCGTCCGCGGGTCGAGGCGGAAGGTGACGACCGAGTCCGACTTCTGGTTGGCGACCAGCAGGTAGCGCCCCGCCGGGTCTATGGCGAAGTTGCGCGGCGTGCTGCCGCGCGTCGGCGTGTGGCCGAGCGGGGTCAGCCCGCCCGTGCGCGTGTCGAGGCCGAAGAGGGCGATGCTGTCGTGCCCGCGGTTCGAGCAGTAGAGGAAACGCCCGCCGGGCGCGACGTGTATGTCCGCGCCCGTGTTCGCGCCCGCGAAGCCAGCGGGCAGCGCGCTCAGCGTCTGCAACTCGCGGAGCGCCCCGCCCGCGCGGTCGAACGCGAGCGCCGTCACGGTCGAGTCCAGCTCGTTCAGGACGTACACGAAGCGGCCGTTCGGGTGGAAGGTCAGGTGGCGCGGCCCCGCGCCGGGGCGCGCGGCGAACCAGGGCTGCGTGTTCGGCGTGAGCCGCCCCGTGCCGCGGTCGAAGCGGTATGACATCACCCTGTCCGTGCCGAGGTCGCAGGCGTAGGCGAAACGGTCGGCGGGGTCGAGCACGACGCAGTGCGCGTGCGGCCCCTCCTGCCTCTCGCGGTTCGGGCCGGAGCCCGCGAACTGCCGCACGTCCACGGCCTCGCCGAGCCCGCCGCCGCCGAGCGCGGGCAGGACGGCGACGTTGCCGCCCGAGTAGTTCGCCACCAGCACGAAGCGCCCCGAAGCCGAGGCCGTCAAGTAGCACGGCGCGCCGCCCCTCGACGCGCGACGGTTGACGAAGCGCAGCGTGCCCGTCTTCCGTTCGACGGCGAAAGCGCTGACCGCGCCGCCGCGCGCGCCCTCGAACTCTTCGACCTCGTTGACCGAGTAGAGGAAGCGCCCGTCGGGCGCGAGCGTCAGGTAGGACGGCTCGGGGACGCCCGCGGTCGTCGAGACGTGTCTGAGCGAGCCGTCGGCGAGGTCGAGCCGGTAGAGGTAGATGCCCTCGCCGCCGCCCGACGTGTACGTGCCGACGTAGACGAGCAGCTCGCGCGCACGCGCGGACGTTTCCATGAAGGCACCCCCCGCCAGCGTCGAGCCGAGCGCGCCGGCACACGTCGCGCGCAGAAAGCCGCGGCGCGTCAGAGTCGTTCCACTTTTCCGGATAGTCATACAGGGCGGCATTGTCATCCCGCAGCATTCATCTTTCAAGCGTCGGGCGCGCGGCTTCCAACTGTCGCCGCGCCCGCGTGCCCCTCCGCCCCCAACTCCGCGACTTCCGCGCAAACTTCAGACCCGGTCTCTGGCGCGCGCCTTGCCAACCGTCAGCACGTCTCTCCCGGGGCGTGGCCGCCGCGCGTGCGGCCTTAAAGGATTCGTCTGAACGGAGCGAACGGTGGAGAACGCATCTTCTTACGCGGGCCGCGGCGCGCGCGGCGACGGGCTCGCCGGGTGGTTCTGCCCGGAGCGCGTGCTGCTCACTTACGCGCAGCTCTTGCTGAACCCGCTCGTCTCGGCGGTCGAGGCCGCGGCCGGCGGGGTCCAGCGGCGTCTGAGGCGCGAGCGCAGGCGGCGGCTCGTCGGGCGCTCGTACGACATGGCGCTCGAAATCGCGCGCGTGGTGCCGCGCGGCTCGCGCGTGCTCGACGTGGGCTGCGGCAGCGGTTTCATCGCGCACCACCTCTCGGGCGTGCTCGGCGCGCACGTGACGGGCATCGACGTGCGCAGGCACGCCGACGCGCCCATCGACTACGAATGCTTCGACGGCGCGCGCTTTCCCGCGGCCGGCGGCTCGTTCGACGCGGCGCTGCTCTGCTACGTCCTGCACCACGCGCAGGATCAGCCGGCCTTCCTCGCCGAAGTGCGGCGCGTCCTGCGACCCGGCGGGCTCGCCGTCGTCTACGAAGACATCCCGGCCCGCGCCTGGGACCGCGCCGTCTGCGCCGCACACGACCGCGCGTGGCGCGGCCGCACCGGCCCTTGCCGCTTCCACACGGGGCGCGGGTGGCGCGCGCTCTTCGGGGCGGCGGGTTTTGAGGTCGTCTCCGCGCGCCGGCTCTCGCGCTGGCGCAACCTCGCGCACCCCGTCCGCCGGCAACTCTTCGTGCTCAGGGCGTCCGCGAACGTAGAAGGTGAGGCTCCGCGGTAGAAGTTCTGAAGTCTGTCGGACTCACTCGTACTTGAGCGCGACGAGCGGGTCTACCTTCGCGGCGCGGCGCGCGGGGATGAGGCACGCGGCCGCGGTCACGACGAGGAGCACGAGGCTGACGCCCGCGAGCGTCAACGGGTCTGCGCCCTCGACGCCGTAGAGCACGCTCGTCGCCAGCCGCGCCAGCGCGAGCGAGCCGAGCAGCCCCAGCCCGACGCCGACGGCGGCGAGCTTCAGCCCCTGCGCGACGACGAGCCTCAACACGTCGCCCTTCTGCGCCCCGAGCGTCATCCGCAACCCTATCTCGTGCGTCCGCTGCGTCACGCTGTACGAGGTCACGCCGTACACGCCGAGGCACGAGAGCGCGAGCGCCGTGAACGCGAACAGGCTCAGCAGCAGCGTCCGCCAGCGCCGCTCCGAGACCGAACGCGTCAGCACCTCGCCCATCGTGCGCACGCCGTAGAGCGGCAAGTCCCTATCGACGGCCACGACGGCGCCCTGGAGCGTCGCCGCCACGCCCGCCGGCTCGCCCTTCGCGCGCGCGACGAGCGCCATGAACGGCCAGGGGTCTTGCGCGTAGGGCACGTAGACGGTCGTCGGCGGCGGCTCGGTCAGCGAGTGCTGTCGGACGTTGCCGACGACGCCGACCACGCGCGCCGACTCCTCGTTGACCTTCATCAACTTCCCGACCGCGTCCTGCCCCGGCCAGAAGTAGCGGGCGGCCGCCTCGTTGATGATGAGCACCTGCTGACTCCCCTCGCCGTCGCGCTCGTCGAAGTCGCGCCCCGCCACGACGGGGATGCCCATGCTGCGGAAGTAGCCGGGGCTGGCCGAGAGGTAGTCGGGGTTTACCTCGCCGCCCGGCGGCGGCGTGCGCCCCTCGACTTCGACGCTGCGCGTGCTGCGGCCGGAGTTTAAGGGCAGGCGGGAGATGACCGCGGCCGACTCGACGCCAGCCGCGCCGTCGAGCCCCGCGAGCAGGCGGCGGACGAAGGCCGCGCGCGCGGCCTTCTCCGGGTATCGCGCCTGCGGCAGCGTCAACTGCGCGCTCAAGACCTTCCCGGCGTCGAAGCCCGCCGGCACGTCGAGCAGGCGGTTGAAGCTGCGTATGAGGAGCCCGGCCCCCGTCAGCAGCACGGCCGCCAGGGCTATCTCCGAAACCACCAGCACTCTGCGCGCGCGGTTCGAGCGCGCGCCGCCGCCGGGCCCGCGCCCTCCCTCCTTGAGCACGCTGTTCAAGTCCTGGTCGGCCAGGTTCAGCGCCGGGAAGAGCCCGAACAGCACGGCCGAGCCGAGCGAGACCAGCGCCGTGAAGGCGAGCACGCGCACGTCCAGAAGGGGCGAGCCGCCGCCCGACATCTCCGCCGGGATGAAAGCCTTCAGCGGCGCGACGCCCCAGAGCGCGAGCAGCACGCCGAGCGCCCCGCCCGCGAGCGCGAGCAGCACGCTCTCCGTCAGCAGTTGGCGCACGAGCCTCACGCGCCCCGCGCCGAGCGCCAGCCTGAGCGTGATCTCCTTCTGGCGCGACGCCCCGCGCGCGAGCAGAATGTTTGCGACGTTGGCGCAGGCGATGAGCAGCAGGATTGCGACCGCGCCGACGAGGAGCAGCAGCGCGTGCCGCGTCTCGCCCACCACGTACTCGTGCAGCGTCGTGACGGTGGCCGAGACCGACTCCTCCTCCTCGCCGTACTGTCCTTTGAGGCGGCCCGCGACCGCCTTCGCCTCGGCGCGCGCCTGCTCAAGGCCGACGCCCTGACGCAGTCGGCCGACCACGTCGAAGTACTGCCAGTCGCGGTGCACGGTCGCGTCCTGCGTCGGGCGCAGCGGGTGCTCGGGCACCGCGTAGCGCGACGAGGCCCAAAGCTCCGCGCCCGACGGGAACCGGAAGCCCTCGGGCATCACGCCGACGACCGTCCGCGGCTCGCCGTCGAGGTCGATGCTCCGGCCGACCACGCCCGCGTCGCCGCCGAAGCGCCTCTGCCAGAGCGCGTGGCTGAGCACGACGACGCGCGGCCCGCCCGGCGCGTCGTGCGCGGGGGCGATGGTGCGGCCGCTCTGCGGGTTGACGCCGAACACCTCGAAGAATTCGGGCGAGACGACAGCGCCGCTCACGCGCTCGGGCCGCTCGCGCCCGGCCATGTTGAAGGACGACTCCCTGTAGGCCGCGAGGTGCTCGAACGAGTTCGCGCGCGAGTAGCCTTCGAGGAAGTCGGCCGGCGAGACGGAGAAGTCGTCGCCCCGCGCGTCGCGCGCGCGCAGCGTCACCAGCCGCCCGGCCTCCGGGTAAGGCAGCGGCCGCAGGAGCACCGCGTCTATGATTCCGAAGATGGCCGTCGTCGCGCCGATGCCGAGCGCGAGCGTCAGCACGGCCGCGGCCGTGAACCCGCGGTTCTTCGCCAGCGAGCGCGCCCCGTAGCGTGCGTCCCTCAGGATGCCTTCCAACATGCCTCCCCCCCTCACCTCGTAGGCCGCGTCCCGGACCGCGCCGACGTTGCCGAAGCTGCGCAGCGCCGCGCGCCGCGCCTCCCCCTCGGCCATCCCGCGCCGCACGTTCTCCTGCGCCTCCATCTCGACGTGGAAGCGCAGCTCCTCGTCTATGTCGCGTATGACGCGCTCGCGCGAGACGAGCCCGCGCAGCCGCGCCGCGATGATGTTGAGCCAGCCCGACACTGCTCGCGCCCTCAAGTGGCCTGCCGCACCTTGGCGATGGCGAGCGACAGCCGATCCCAGCTCGCCTCTTCGGCTTCGAGCTGCTTGCGCCCCGCCCTCGTCAGCGTGTAGAACTTCGCCCGCCGCCCCGTCTCGTTCGTCTCCCAGCGCGACGTGACCCAGCCCTTCTGCTCGATGCGGTAGAGCGCCGGGTAGAGCGAGCCCTGCTCCACGTCGAGCATCTCCTCCGACATCTGGCGGATGCGCTGGATGACGCCGTAGCCGTGGAGCGCGCCCAACGAGAGCGCCTTGAGGATGAGCATGTCGAGCGTCCCCTGGAGCAGGTCCGCCTTGTGTTTCGTCATCGGGGCCTCCGAAGCCGTTGATACCTAGAACGGGTAGGCATCATACGGCCCCATGCCTAGAGTGTCAAGGCAAGATTGGGGGCGCGGGCTCACTACGGACGAACGGCGGCGCGGCGTGACAGGCGGCGCCGCCTCCTGCTAGGTTTCTAGCCGCCGCCCGCCGCGCGGCAACCCTTATGCGCCCGCGCACCTTCATCGCCCTCGCCTTCGCGGCGCTGCTCGTGGCCGCGGGGCTCCTGCTCTACAGTTCGAGCCCCTCCGCGGCGCGGGTCGCGCTCGCGGCGGCGCTCGCCGGGGCGGCGGCCGCGCTCCTCTTCCGGCGGGCGTTTGCCCCGGGCGGGGGCGACGGGGGGCGCGGCGGCGGCGACGGGGCGACGCCGGGCGTGGCCGGGGCGGTGGCGGCGGGCGAGGTGCCCGCGGCGGCGCTGCTCGAAGTGACGATGGACAGCATGCGCGAGGCCGTCGTCATCATCGACAGCCGCATGCGCGTGGTCGCGCTCAACAACTCGGCGCGCGCGGCCTTCCGCTCGGGCGGGGGCGCGTCGCTGAGCCCCGGCCGCCTGAGCGACCTGACGCGCAACCCTTCGATCTACTCGGCCTTCGCGGCGGCCGTCGCGCGCGGCGAGCGCGCCGAGGTGAAGGTCGAGACGCGCGGCGAGGCGGGCCGGCGCGTCTACGACCTGCACGTCGCGCCGCTGCGCCAGCGCGAGGTCGTCTACGGCAGCGACGTGCGCGGCGCGGTCGGCGTCTTCTTCGAAATCACGGAGCTTGAGCGGCTGGAAGGCGTGCGGCAGGAGTTTCTTTCCAACGTCAGCCACGAGCTGCGCACGCCCCTGACGGCAATCGTCACCTTCGTCGAAACCTTGCAGGACGGCGCGCTCGAAGAGCCCGAGACGGCGCGCCGCTTCCTGTCGGTCATCGCCCGCAACGCCGAGCGCATGCGGTCGCTCATCGAGGACATCATGGAGCTGTCGGCCATCGAGTCCGGCGGGATGCGGCTCGAAGTCAGCGAGGTCCCTCTGCGCGCGGCGGTGCGGGAGACCTTCGGGGCGCTGGCGGCGAAGGCGGAAGGGTGCGGCGTCGCGCTCGTCAACGAGGTGGCGCAGGGGGCGAGCGTCCGCGCAGACCCGCGCCGCCTCGAACAGATGCTTCTGAATCTCGTTGACAACGCCATCAAGTACAGCCGCCGCGGCGGGGCCGTCTCCGTCAGACACGCGCGCGCGGAGCGCGACGTGGTGAGCGTCGCCGACACGGGCGAGGGCATCCCGGCCGAACACCTGACGCGCATCTTCGAGCGCTTCTACCGCGTAGACCGCGCGCGCTCGCGCGAGCTGGGCGGGACGGGGCTCGGCCTCGCCATCGTCAAGCACCTCGCGCGCGCGCACGGCGGCGAGGTCGGCGTCCGCTCGGTCTGGGGCGAGGGCTCGACCTTCACCGTCGAGCTGCCGCGCGACGCGCCCCCGCCCGGCGACGTTTAAGGTCAGCGGACGACGATCTTGCCCTTGTACATGTTCATGCCGCAGGTGAACTCGTACTCGCCCGGCCGCGGCGGCGTGATTTCGATGGCGACCGTCTTGCCCTCCGGCAGGCGGGCGCGCCGCCCGAACTCGGGGAGCACGACCTCCTCGCCGCACGGCGTCGCTTCGCGCCGGGTGAAGTTGAGCAGCAGCGGCCGGCCGGCCTCGGCCACGATTGACGCCGGCCGGTACCCGCCCTTCACCGTCACGTCTACCACCTGCGCCCCGCCGCCCGCGGCGCGCGCCGCGACCGACTCGCCTTTCCACAGCCAGAAGTACCAGACGATCCAGCCGATGACGCCCGCGCCTGCGAGCGTGACTACTATCTGAGTCGTGTCCATGACCTCACTCCTTCCACCGCTTCGGCTCGAAGAGCCGCAGGCGGTTCGCGTTCGTTACGACCGTGATGCTCGACGCGGCCATCGCCGCGCCGGCGATGATGGGCGAGAGCAGCATCCCCGTCACGGGGAAGAGCGCGCCCGCCGCCACGGGGACGCCGAGCACGTTGTAGAAGAACGCCCCGAACAGGTTCTGCTTGATGTTCCTCAGCGTCGCGCGCGAGACCTCGACGGCCGTCACGACGCCCCGCAGGCTCCCGCCGACGAGCGTCACGTCGGCCGCCTCGATGGCGGCGTCGGCGCCCGTGCCCATCGCGAAGCCGACGTCAGCCTGTGCGAGCGCGGGCGCGTCGTTGATGCCGTCGCCGACCATCCCGACGAGCCGCCCGCCGCGCCCCTCGGCCTGGAGCCTCTCGACCTGCCGCGCCTTCTCCTCCGGGAGCACTTCGGCCAGCACGTGCTCGATGCCGGCCTGCCGCGCGATGGCGCGCGCCGTCCGCTCGTTGTCGCCGGTCAGCATCACCACCTCGACGCCCATCCGTCGGAGCGCGCGCACGGCCGCGGCCGAGTCCTCCTTGAGCGTGTCGGCGACGCCGACGACGCCCGCGGCGCGCCCGCCGACGGCGACGAACATCGGCGTCTTCCCCTCGTCCGCGAGGCGCGCGGCCGCCTCCTCAAGCCCGCCCGGCGCGACGCCTTCGCGCTCAAGCAGCCTCCGGTTGCCGACGAGCACGCGGCGGCCTTCTACTTCCGCCTCCACGCCGTGACCCGGCACGGCTTTGAACGACGCGGGCTCGCCCGGTTCGATTCCCCGCGCGCGCGCGCCGTCAACTATGGCCTCGGCCAGCGGGTGCTCGCTCCGGCGGTCGGCCGTCGCGGCCAGCCGCAGCAGCTCCTCTTCGTCGAACCCTCCGAGCGGCAGCACGTCCGTCAACTCCGGCCGCCCCTTCGTGAGCGTGCCCGTCTTGTCGAGCACCACGGTCGTCAGGCGCGACGCCGTCTCCAGCGCCTCGCCGTTGCGTATCAGCACGCCGTGCTCCGCGGCCTTCCCCACGCCGACCATCAGGCTGACGGGCGTCGCCAGCCCCAGCGCACACGGGCACGCGATGACGAGCACCGCGACCGTCGTCACTATCGCGTGGTTGAGCGCCGGCTCGGGCCCGAAGTTGAACCACGCGAGGAAGGTCAGCACCGCCGCTATCATCACCGACGGCACGAAGTAGGAGGAGATTAAATCCACCAGCCTCCCGACCGGCGGCTTGGAGCTTTGCGCGCGGCGCACCATCTCGACGATGCGCGCGAGCGCGGTGTCGGCGCCGACCTTCGTCGCGCGGAAGGTGAAGGCGCCCGTCCTGTTCACGCTCGAACCGATCACGTCGTCGCCCGCGCGCTTCTCGACCGGCACCGACTCGCCCGTCACGATTGACTCGTCCACTGCCGACTCGCCCTCGACGACGCGGCCGTCCACGGGGACTTTCTCGCCGGGGCGGACGAGCACCGTGTCGCCGACGACGACCTCCTCGACCGGCAAGTCCAGCTCCCTCCCGCCGCGTATGACGCGGGCGGTCTTCGCCTGAAGCTCCAGCAGCTTGCGGATGGCCGCGCCCGAGCGGCTCTTCGCCCTCGCTTCGAGCGCCTGCCCGAGCAGTATGAGCGCGATGACGATGACCGCGACCTCGAAGTACATCCCCGTCGTCCCCGCGGGGAAGAGGCCCGGCGCGAGGACGGCGAAGGTCGAGTAGCCCCACGCCGCGCCCGTGCCGAGCGCGACGAGCGTGTCCATGTTCGTGTTGTGATTCCGCAGCCCGTTCCACGCGCTCTCGAAGAACTGCCGCCCCGACCACGCGAGCACCGGCAGCGTCAAGATCGCCGAGGCGACGCCGGCCGCGCGGTGATACGGCATCAGCGCCTCGCGCCACGCCGGCACGAACTCCGCGAACATCATCAGCACGAGCGGGAGGCCGACGGCCGACGCGAACCGGAACTTTCGCATCAACGTGCGGTAGCCCTGCTCCTGCGCCTCTTCGGCCTCGCCGTCCTGCGACGGCGACACACCGTGCGCCCCATGATGCGCCGCGCCGGCCGGCGCGTTTGCGTGCGCCTCCGGGTGGCGTGCAATCGCCTGCATAATTTCACCCTCCTTCCCCGCGCTTCCCTGCGGCGCGGGACTCTCACGAACGGCGCTTGGCCTTCTTCAGCCCTTCCGCCCTGTGCGCGTGGTGCGCGTGCTCGACTTCCGAGCCCTCGATGAGCCCGCAGATGTGGCCGGGCGCGCGCCCGACCTCGTCCCACTCGCGGAGCGTCTGTTTCAGCTCCTCGCGGTAGCGGCGCAGCTCGCGCAGGCGCTCGTCCAGCTCGGCCAGCCTGCGGCGCACGATATCGCGCACCTCGTCGCACGGGCTCTCGCCCTTGCGCGCGTCGGCGATGATTCGCCTCACCTCTTCGAGCGAGAAGCCGAGCGCCTGCGCCTGCTTGATGAAGGCCAGCCGGTCGAGCACGTCCTCGCCGTAGACGCGGTAGCCGGCGTGCGTGCGCGCCGGGCTGTCGAGCAGCCCGCTCTTCTCGTAGAACCTGAGCGCCTCGACGCCGACGCCGCTCCGGCGCGAGACGTCGCCTATCTTCAGCATCCGGCGACCCTCTTCCTCGTCCACCAACTTTGCCGCTCGCCTCATCTCCGTCTCTCCTCCCGTCGCCCTCCGGCGACTCGGTGAACTCAGTCTAAAGCCCGTACCCGTCTACAGGGTCAAGCGGAAAATTTTCGGCCTCACATCCCGGCGTGCGCGCCCGCGGAGCCTCCGCCGAGCCGTATGCGCAGGAAGCCGCGGAAGGAGGCCGGGTTGCGGCCGTAGACCGCGTCGAGCAGTTCCGGCTTCGAGTAGAGGGTCGCGTCGCCGCCGAGCCCGAGCGAGTAGTTGTCGCCGCGGTAGATGTCGCGCACGTAGCCGAAGGTGTAGGCGCCGATGCGGAACTGGGGGTGCGCGTGGTGGTCGAAGCCGAGGCGTTGCAGGTCTTCCTCGCGCAGCAGGTCGCGCTTGTCCACCAGCTCCAGCCGCGTGTAGAGGTAGTTGCGTTCGAGGAAGTTGAGCGTCGTCTCGAAGGTGTAGCCGTTCAAGGTGAACGCCTCGCCGTCGTGCTCCTCGCGGTTGCGCCCCCAGATGAAGGCGGCGGCGAGGTTGCCGCGCCGCAGCGGGCGGTTGTACTGGACGGAGGCCGTCTGCCGGCGCGTGTCGCCCTCGTGCAGCGGCTCGGGGTTCTTCAGCAGGCCGTATGAGTACTGGAAGACCCAATCCCTGTTCGGCGCGACCGAGACGCGCACGGAGCGCGAGTCCCAAGGCCCTGCCTCGAAGCCGTACCTGTGCTCGTCGGGCTCGCGGCCGTTGAAGACCGAGCCTTCGACCTTCAGCCAGCGGTAGGTGAAGCCCGTGGTGAAGACGCCGAAGGAGATGTGCGTCGAGTCTTGCAGGTGGTGCGCGAGCGGCGCCGCGGGGTTCTCCGAGGCGGACGCGCGGTGCATGAAGGCGACGGGGCCGAGCGCGGGCTCGCCCGGGTAGCCGAAGTATGCGAACCAACTGGCGCGGTCGCCTAAGGGGTGCGTGTACCTCGCCGAAAGCTCCATCACGAGGTCGTGCGGGTGCTGCGCGTCGAGGATGGGCTGGCCGCGGTAGACCTCGCCGGTCTGGAAGAGCTGCGGCGAGCCCGCGCCCGAGTAGGTCACGGGTTCGAGGCTGAACATGCCGCGCAGCTCGACGCGCCCGCGCCCGACGGGGCGAGTCGCCATCGGCATGATCCAGTTCTGCGACTCGAACTTGGTGACGCCGCGCGGGCCGCCCTGCGCGTTGACGCCGAGCTTCGCCTCGCCGTGCAGCATGATGGTCCAATCGCCCGACTGCTTATGCAACATGCTGCCCGGCGTCGAAGCGGGCTGCCAGGACGTGCCCGAGCCCTCCGGGTTGCCGGCCCCCTCGCCGCCCGCGCCGTGCATCGCGTGACCTTCCATGCCGGCGTGTTCGTGCGACTTCGCCTCCGCCCCGCCGGCTTCGGGCTGAGCCGCGCCCGCGCCGTGATGCGTGTGGTCGTGCCCCCCTTGAGCGGGCGCGGGCGAGGCGGCCGGCGTGGCCGCCGGCGTCGCCGTGGGAGACGGCTGCGGCTGGCCGTGCTGGTGGTGCTGCGCCGCGGCCTCCGCCCCCGCGGCGAAGAGGAGAACGGACGCCGCCAGTAATGATTTCCGAAATACAGAAGCAAGTTTTCTCTTTCCCATGACGAATCCTCCACCCGACATTTTCAAGCCTTTTTCCGCCACGAGAAGAGTCTAACATCTGTAGCCGACTACAGAGTCAAGCGCTTTCGCGCGTGCCGCCGCCCGAGTCCCGCCCGGCAAACGTTTACGGCCGCAACTTTCTGCCCCCGCCGCGGCGCTGTATAGTTTGGGAACTTATGAACAGGTCTGTATTGGTAGTCGAGGACGAGCCGGACATCGCCGAGGGCCTGCGCTACAACCTTGAGCGCGAGGGGCTCTCGGTCGTGCTGGCCGCGACGGGCGAGGAGGGGCTGCGGTCGGCGCTCGACCCCGGCCGCACGCCCGCGCTCGTCATCCTCGACCTGATGCTGCCGGGCATGTCGGGCGAGGAGCTGTGCCGCAGGCTGCGCAGGGAGCCGCGGACGCGCCGCACGCCCGTCATCATGCTGACGGCACGCGGGTCGGAGGCGGAGCGGGTCGAAGGGCTCGAACTCGGCGCCGACGACTACGTGACCAAGCCCTTCTCGATGCGCGAATTGCTGGCGCGCGTCCGCGCGGTGCTGCGGCGCACGGGCGAGGAGGCCGCGCCTTCATACGAGGACGCGAGACTCCGCATCCACTTCGACGAGATGCACGTCCGCTGCGACGGCGAGGAGGTCAGACTCACGCGCAAGGAGTTCGGCCTGCTGGCCGCGCTGGCGCGCAGGCCGGGCAAGGTGGCGACGCGCGAGCAACTCCTTGACGAGGTGTGGAGGCAGCAGTACTACGGCGACACGCGCACGCTCGACGTGCACGTCCGCCGCCTGCGCCAGAAGCTCGGCGCGTGCTCCGGCTGCGTCGAGACGGTCGTCGGCGTCGGCTACCGCTTCGCCGGCTGCGCCGCGCGCGCGACCGCCTCCGGCGACGCCTGAAGGCCGTGCTCACGTTATTAAAGGAAGGTGTTCGGGAAGGGATGCCCAGCCCCGGGCCGAGAGCCGTCTCTCGGGCGCGCCGGGGGCCGCGTTCGGTTTGCAACAAGTAGGAGGGAGTGACCTCCGAAGCGCTTCACCCGGGGCTGGGATGTAAAAGAACCAGGCGGGCGAAAGTTAACACCCGGCGCCCCCGCGTGTCATGGTCACGAAGGGGGGGCGCGGCCTCCAACTTTTGGTTGAGCCCGCTCAGGACTTAAGGCAGGTGGACGATGCCGCGTTGCAGAGCCTTGGTCGCGGCCTGCGTGCGGTCTTCGGCGTCGAGCTTGCTGAGGATGTTGTTCATGTGACTCTTGACGGTCGCCTCGCTGATGCCGAGCGCGGCGGCGATGGCCTTGTTGCTCTTGCCGCCGACGATGTGCTCAAGGACTTCCAGCTCGCGCGCCGTCAAATCCGACCCGGCCATGCGCTCCGCCAGCCGCTCGGCCACGACGCCCGGGATGCGCCGGCCGCCGGCGTGGACGGTGCGGATGGCCTCCTCAAGCTCCTCGAAGAACATGTCCTTGAGCAGGTACCCTTGCGCGCCGGCCTGGAGCGAGCGGTAGATGTCCTCGTCGCCGTCGAAGGTCGTCAGGACGATGACGCGCGCGCCGGGGAACTCGCGGCGGAGCGCGGCGATGGCGTCCCCGCCGCCCATGACGGGCATGCGCAAGTCCATCAGCACCACGTCGGGCCGGTGCCTGCGGTACAGCTCGACGGCCTCGCGGCCGTTGGTCGCCTCGGCGACGACGGCCATGTCCGCCACGGTGTTAATCAGCGAGACGAAGCCCTGCCGGACGACCGCCTGGTCGTCAACCACCATGATGCCTATCTTCTCTCCGCTCAAGTAAGCCTCCCGCTCGGGCGCGCCGCGAAAGATTCACCCCGGCATATTAAGCCCTCGCCCCTCCTGCTCCAACACGCGCGCGGCCGCCGGGAAGACCGCCGCGACGCGGCTCCCCGCGCCGGGCTCGCTCTCTATCTCGACGCTCCCGCCCAGCTCCGCGGCGCGCTCGCGCATGCCGACGATGCCGAAGTGGCCGGCCGCGCCGTCGGCCGCGACCGCGGGGTCGAAGCCGCGGCCGTCGTCTCGAACGTCGAGCCGCACGGTCGAGGCGTCGTACGAAAGCTCGACCGAGATGTTGCGCGCGTGCGCGTGGCGGACGGCGTTGTTGACGGCCTCCTGCCCGATGCGCAGCAGGCCGTTTTCGACCTTCGGCGCGAGCGGGCGGAAGGTGCCGCCCACGCGGAACTGCGTCTGCACGTCGGAGCCGGCCGTGAGCCTGCGCGTCAGCTCCGCGAGCGCGGCGGGGAGGTCGCGCTCGTCGAGTGACTGCGAGCGCAAGTCCCAGACGTAGCGGCGCGCCTCGGCGATGCTGCTGCGGACGAGGGCGCGGGCGCGGTCGAGGTGCGGGCGCGCCGCCGCGGCCGACGTGTTCAGCAGGCGCGAGACGAGTTCGAGCTGGATGGAGGCGGCCAGAATCTCCTGCGCGAGGCTGTCGTGCAGCTCGCGCGCGATGCGGTTGCGCTCGCTCAAGACCGCGTTGAAGCGGGCGCGCACCTGCCTCAGACGCAGCGCGTAGAGCTGCCACGCGAGCAGCCCCGCGCCTACGACGCAGAGCGCGTAGAACCAGTAAGTGCGGTAGAAGTGTGGGCGGAGCGTGAAGGCGAACGAGGCGGGCGCGTCGCTCCAGACGCCGTCGTTGTTGCAGGCGACGACGAGGAAGCGGTAGGAGCCCGGGCCGAGGTTCGTGTAGTAGGCGACGCGGCGGTCGCCCCCGTCCACCCAATCCTTGTCGAAGCCTTCGAGCTTGTAGCGGTAGCGCACCTTCTCGGGCGCGGCGAAGCTCAACCCCGCGTAGTGGAAGTCGAAGCGACTCCTGCCCGGCGGCAGCTCGACCTTCCGCCCCGCGGGGACGGCCTCCTCGTCCGCGCGCACCTGCTCGACGACGACGGGCGGCGGCGCGGTGTTGACGGGGAGGTGCGCGGGGTCGATGGTCGCGACGCCCTTGATGGTCGAGAACCAGAGGCGGCCTTCGTGGTCGCGCCAGCCCGAGGGGTGGCCGCCGCCGCTGCACTCGCGCGTCGGCATGCCGTCGGCCGTGCCGTAGAGGACGGGGCTCACGGCGCGCGCGCGCCCCGCGGCGAAGTCGTCAAGCTCGGCCTTCGACAGACTGAAGACGCCCTTGTTGCAGCTCATCCAAAGGCGGCCGCCGCCGTCTTCGAGTATGCGGTAGATGGTGTCGTTCGGCAGCCCGTCGCGCGTGGTGACGGGGTAGAACTTGCCGTCGCGCAGAAGGTTCAGGCCGCCGCCGTTCGTGCCGACGAGCAGGCGGCCTTCCGCGTCGCCGTGGATGGAGATGACCACGTCGTCGGACAAGCCCTCGCGCGTCGTGAAGTTCGTGAAGCGCCCGCCGGCGAAGCGGCTCAGGCCGCCGAGCGTGCCGACCCAGAGCGCGCCCGCCGAGTCTTCGTAGATGGTGCCGACGATGTCGTTCGGCAGGCCGTCGCGCGTCGTGTAGGTCGTGAACGTGTCGCCCTTCAGCAGCGCCAGCCCGCCGCGCGTGCCGACCCAGAGGCCGTCGCGCCCTGCGTAGATGGAGCGGACGAAGTCGTGCGGCAGGCCGTCGGCCGAGGTGTAGGTGGTGAAGCGGCCGTCGCGGAAGCGGCTCAGGCCGTCGGGCGTGCCGACCCAGAGCGACCCTTCGGCGTCCTCGAAGAGCGCGAGCACGATGTTGCTCGGCAGCCCGTCCTTCGTCGTGTAGACGCGGGAGCGGCCGTCGCGCAGGAGGTTGAGCCCCGCGCCGTACGTGCCGACCCAGACGCCGCCCGACCGGTCTTCGTAGATGGCTTTGACGAGGTCGCTCGAAAGCCCCTCGCGCGTCGTGTAGGTCGTGAACTTCTTGCCGCGGAGCTGGTGCAGCCCGCCCGACTCGGTGCCGACCCAGAGGCTCCCTTCCCTGTCCTCGAAGAGCGAGAGGATGATGCCGTCGGAGAGCCCTTCCGTGTCGCGGAAGCCCTCGCAGCGGCCGTCGCGGAAGCGGCACAGGCCGCCGGCCGTGCCGACCCAGAGTGAGCCGTCGCGGTCGGCGCGCAGCGAGATGACGCGGTCGCTCGGGAGCCCTTCGCGCGTCGTGTAGCTCTCGAAGCGCCCTTCGGCGTAGCGGCTCAAGCCCTCGTCCGTGCCGAGCCAGAGCGACCCGTCGGCGCCCCGCTCGATGGCGGAGACGCCGCCGGCGGCGAGCCCTTCCGCCCCGGAGTAGTTCGTGAACTTCCCGCCCTCGAATCTGCTCAAGCCCTCGCCCGTCCCGACCCAGAGCGCGCCTCCGGAGTCTTCGGCGACCGTCCGCACGAGGTCGCTCCCCAGCCCGTCCTTCGTCGTAAAGCTGGCCCACGCGCCGTCACGCAGACGGCTCAGGCCCTTCGTGGTGGCGACCCAGACCGCGCCGTCGCGCGCCTCGTAGGCGGCGACCACGTCGTCGCCCGCGAGCCCGTCGCGCGCGGTGTAGGTGACCCAGCCGCCCGCGTCGAAGCGCGCGAGCCCCTTGTCCGTGCAGACCCAGAGGGCGTTTCCCTTCGCCGACGCGAGCAGCGCGCGCACGTCGTTGCTCAGAAGCTGCGGCGTGTTCTGCCGGTCGAAGACGGTGAAGCCGAGCCCGTCGAAGCGCGCAACGCCCTCTTCGGTCGCGACCCAGATGTAGCCGTCGAGCGTCTGCGCTATGGAGTGGACTGTGTTCTGCGGAAGCCCCTGCTCGGTCTGCCACGCGCGGCGGCTGAGCTGGCCGAGGTCGGCCGCGGGGTCGAGCGCGCGCGCCGTCACGCCGCAGAGCAGCGCGGACAGGAAGAGCACGGGGAAGAGACGCACGCGGCGCTCGAAGGGGAAGAGTCGTCGAAGCATCGGAAGGGCTCGGCCCGCCGGGCCGGCCGGCGCGGGCGGGCCGCGATTATACCGGATGCGCGGCGGCGAAAGCCCGCCGCCCGCGCGTCACTCCGCGACAGCTTTGCCGACCGCGCGGGCGGCGCGGGCGCGGGGCGGCGTTGAGTTTTCTTATCCGGGTCGGTTAACGTATCGGCGTGATGTGGGACGCGAAGTCGTGGAGAGTCTTGCTGTCGTCGGCGCTGCTGCTGCTCTGCGCCTTGGCGCCGGGCGCCTCGGCGCAGCGCGCGCGCTGGCGCGCGGCGAGCGAGCAGGAGTTGCGCCGCGTCATCCCCGCGCGCGCGCCGGTGATAAAGGAGAACATCGAGACGGAGTTCCGCACCGCCTCGGGCGTGACCGACGGGCGCGGGCGCTTCATCGCCGGCGTCGTGATGATTACGGCCGGCTACTCGGCCGAGGGCAACTACTCGCACTACTTCGTCACGCAGGCGCCGCTGCGCGTGGGCGACCTCAGCCTTCCGGCGGGGCAGTACGTCTTCGGCTACAAGCGCGCGCGCGAGGACGCCATCCGCATCAGCTTCTACCGCGCCTCGAACGGCGAGCCGGTCGGCGAGGCGGAGGCGCGCCGCGCGAAGGGGAGCATGGTGCGCTCGCTCCTCATCAACCCGCCAGTCGGCGGCCGCGCCGCCATCCAGATCGGCCGCTTCCTCCTCGACTACAGGCTCGCCGAATAGCCCCGCCGGCCGTTCGCGCCGGGGAGGACGCCCACTTCGACGGACGACAAAAGCGGGGCGGAGGATTCGTTCCTCCGCCCCGCTTTTATGACCTTCCAGGCCGCCTGCTATTCCTGATAGCTGCGGCTGCGCGTGCGCCCGCCCATGATGCGGCGGTGGACAAGCTCTTCGACTTCGAGCGGCACGCCATCGGCCTTGGCGCGGCGGATGAAGTCGGAGTCGATCTTGAAGATGCGCAGCTTGACCAACTCCTCGATGGAGAGGTCGCCGAGCCCCTCGCCGCGGACTTCGGCGACGAACTCGGGCGTGACCTTGAAGATGCGCATCTTGACGAGGCTCTCGAAAGGCTCCTTGTCGAAGCCCATCCGCGCGGCATCGCGGACGAAGTCGGCGTCTATCTTAAAGATTCGCGCCTTGACCAGCTCCTCCATCCCGAGACCGGGGAAGCCGCTCGCCTTCATCTCGCGCATGAACTTCGAGTCCACCTTGAAGATGGCCGCCTTGAAGAGGTCGTCCACGTCGAGCTTGCCGAAGTCGGCCGAGAGCAGGTCGTCGGCCAGCGCCGTCGTGACGTTGAGCGTCGCCGCGGCGAAGAGTGCGTCCCCCGCCTCGCGCTCGCGGCGCCGCCCCCAAGACTCCTTCTCGAAGTCGAAGCCGCGCGACTTCATCGCCGCGACGAAGCTCTGGCTGGGCGTGAAGCGGAAGGTGCCCGTCCCCTTGCGGTCGGCGAACGTGCCCTCGCACTCTATCGTCCCGGCCTCGCGCACCAACTGGAACCGGACGGCGCCGCCGCGCTCGACCTGCTCGCGGCCGAGCCCCTGGAAGTCAGCGAAGTCGTAGTTCTGACTCATCTGGCTCTTGCCGCCGCTCTCGAAGCGCTCGAAAGACAGGTTGAGTTCGCCCGCCTTCTCCCTGAGCTTGCCCGGCTTGAATCTGGCCTCGTCGGTATCGCCTTTGTCGTCGCGGGTCTTGTCCGGCATGTCCCGGACGAGCGTGGCCCTCCACTCGCCCGTGATCGTGGTCTGCGCGTTCGCCGCGCGGCCGTCCGACGCCAGGGCGACGAGGGCCAGTGTGAATACGAAGGTCGCTAGCAGGCGGGCGCTCTTTGCCATAGAACATTCTCCTCGGGTTCCGAATAATTTCCGTCGTGGCAACCGAGGAACACCGCGGGGCGCGGTTTCGTGGCAGGAAATTTTAGAGCGAGGGGACAAACTACGGAGGCGTGCCCCTTGAGAATCTGAA
>DASVWB010000171.1:0-19767 GCA_036389815.1 Pyrinomonadaceae bacterium
GGAGGTTGATGCGGACGAGCACGTCGCCGAGCGTGTCCGTCATGGCCTCGTCGAGCCGCACGGTGACGGCCCAGAGCCAGTCCTGCTGCACCTCGGTCGGGGCCTGCCGGCCGGGGTCGCCGGGGACGGGCATGAGCTGCACGTACTTCGGCTTCGAGAGCGCCTCGACCTTGAGCGGGTAGACCCTTCCGGCGGCGTCCTGCGCGTCGGCCGTCAAGGCGTTGGCGCCCTCGCCCGGCAGGAGCTGGAGCCCCGTCGCGAAGAGCATCACGCGCGTCTGCTGGTCGCGCGCGTTCGACTTGTCGGCGTTCCAGTTGAAGGGGGAGACCACCGGGAACGGCTCCGCGCTGAAGGTGACGGCCTCGTAGGCGACGCCGCGCGTCGTCTGCCCAGTCCCTTCCGTGAGCAGCACGGGGCCGCCGGGCGGGAAGCCGGGCGGCGGGGTCTGCGCCGAGGCGGGAGGGGCTTGCGCCAGCAGGAGCGCGCAGCACACGCACAGCCAGCGCGACGCGCGCGCGCGAGCACGGGGGAAGGGATGCTCTTTCATAAGGCTTGGCCTGAAGGCTGAACTTAAAGCTAGGAGGCTTGGTCAACTCTGCCGGGGCGAGCCGGGGTAGGGGTGGCCGCCCGCGTCCAAAAGGCGCGGGGAATATAGCACAGCGCGCGACGCGCCAACAATATCCGCCGCAAGACGAAACGGGGGCGAGCCGCCCTCCCCGGCCCGCAACGCGACTCGGGTTCCGAAGGCCGAAGCCCGTCCCCCGTCGTAGTTGCAGGCGCGGGGGGCGACTCGCCCCCGCAACGTGCGTGCGCTCCCCTAAGCGTCCTGCCGGCTCAGGCCCTCGTCCGCGGTCTCCTCGTCGCCCTCGGCCTTGCCGGGCGTGCGGCCGGGGTCGCCCGACGTGCGCTCCTTGTTGCCGCCGGGCGCGGTCGTCGAGTCGTGCCCGATCAACTCGTCGTCGTTCTCCGTCTCTTCTGCCATCTGTGTCCTGACTCCTGTCGTCGGAGGTCTCTATGCGGAACACGCGAAAGTTACCCGCAGGGGGTTGGGATTGCTTGGCGAAAGTCTATCGAATTAGTCAACCCGCCGCCGCCCCGCCCCTCAAGGCTTCGAGCCCGACCCGAGCAGCCCGTTTATGAGTAGGGCGAGCACGGCTTTGTCGAGCGCGTCTCTGGGCGGGTCGGTGGCCCCCGCGTGGCCGCGCACGCGCACCACCGAGCCGCCCCCGCGCGGGCCTTCATCTATGGGCGAGGGGTCGCGGTCGTGCGATCTCGTGTTGCTGACGTAGGTGCGGAGCAGTTGCGGGAAGGCGGCGAGCAGACCCAACTCGGCGAGGTCGCGGCCGCCGCGGCCGAGGCGCGGGAGGCCGCAGACGAAGACGCCGCTGTCGGCTATCTCGACCAGGAGGCTCGACACGCCCCTCCCGTCCGGCACCGTCCGGCTCACGTGCGGGTTGCCGCGCGGCGGGTTGTCCGACATCGGGTTCGGCGTATCCTCGTCGTCGTCGTCCAGCTCCGGCAGCTCCTCGTCCGGCTCATCCGTCTCCGTATCCTCTTCCTCGGGTTCGTCGTCGTCGGAGTCGCCGCCGCCGTCAGAGTCGTCGCCTCCGTCGGAGTCGTCGCCGCCGTCGGAGTCGCCGCCGTCCTCCCCCCCGCCGCCGGTTCCTTCGTCGCCATCGCCGCCGCCGTCGGAGGACGAGTCGAGGAATGACATGACGCCGTCGAGCATTGCTCCACCCTCTTCGGCCGCCTCGTTCATCAGGCCGCCGAAGAACTCGCCCGCCTCGTCGAGCGCGCCCTCAAGCGCCCCGAGCCCGAAACCGAAGGCGTCGTTCAACTCGCCCCAGCCGCGTTCGGCTTCGCCTTCCAGCCCTTCGACGAACCTGTCGGCCGCGCCGCCGAACTCGTCGGCCAGGCCGGAGAGCGCGTCGGCGAAGTCGCGGCCGAAGTCCTCAAAGTCCTGGTCGGTCAGCCCCTGCACCCAGGTGGTCAGGGCGTCCTTGAACTCGCCCATCTTCTGCCTGAGCCCGTCGAGCGCGGCCTCGGCCTGCTCCCTCGTCCAGCGTTGCGCGCCGGACTTGAGCGCGTCGAGCGCCGACGTTATCCCCTCGACGGCGGCGACGATGCCGAGCCTCTCAAGGCCGCCCACGATCTCGTTGCCGTAGCGGTTGAGGATAATCGCGGCGACTATCCTGCCGACGGCCTCGCCCAGCAGGCCGCCCAGCGCGCCGAGGTCGGCGGTATTGTTGAAGCCGGGCATGATGTGGCGGTCTGGCGACTGCTGCGTCTCCTGCGTGCCCGGCTCGCGGTAGACGGAGTTGTCGCCGGCGAGCGAGTTCGCCAGCACGAGCCCCTTCGCGCCGGCGAACGCGAAGGCGCTTACGACGGCGCTCGTCACCCACCCGCGCGCCGCGGACTGTTCGCGCTGCTCCTCCGCGGGGTCGGGCTCCGTGTTGTCGTCGGCGCTGAGCGTGACGCCGCGCGCGCGCACGCCCGCCGCCGGCCGCGCCAGAGCCAACTCGGGCCGCGCGGCGACGAAGGGCGACCCCAGCTCGGAGGCGCGGAGGAAGGAGACCGTCCGCGTCAGGTCGTGATAGACGGGGTAGCGCCCGAGCCTCCCGTCGGCGTGGCGCGGCGCGCCGAGTCGCGTCCAGAGCCACGCGCCGCGCCGGAAGAGCCCGTCGGCTCGCAGGTCGCGGGCCGTGTGCATCCCGCTCCAGAAGAGTGACGCGAGCCCGTCGAAGGCGGCGCGCTGCGACGCGAAGTGGAGCAGCGCGGCGAAGCGCGCGAGCTGGTCGGCCGGCGGGCTCACCATGAGCTGGCCCACGGCGCAGGCGAGCGCCGCCTCGTGCTCTGCCCCCGCGCGAGCGCGGCTCAGGCGCGCGACCGATTCGAGCACGAGCGGCCGCCGGTCGCCGTGGTGCCTGAGGTGCAACTCCTGCAACCTCAGGTATGCGAGGTAAGCGGGCTGAATCCAGACCACGCCCCGCGTGAAACTTATGTTGCCGGTGGGCGAGCTGACCGCGCTGGCCGCGAGACGCCCCGACGCGCGGGACGCCACTCGCCTCCCTCGCACGCTCTCGTCGCTCATCTTGTCTCTCCCGGATGAAGTCTTTGTTTCGACAGCGAGGCCGGCTGTCGAAGACGCGGGCCGGCGACCGGCCCGCTCGATAGGGACGGGAAGATAGACGGCGGGCCGCCACAAGTCAATAAAAAAGAGGGGCGCTCCGAGAGCGCCCCTCGCGGTTGAGGCGAAGGCCGGGCCCTTATTTCATAAGACGGCCGCGCCGCGCGCTGTGAGGCGCGGCGCGAGCCTCAGCTACCGGCCGACGCGCCGCGCCCGGCCGACGAGCCGCCGCCGGACGTGGCGGAGCCGCCCTCCATCATCTCTTTGAAGCGACCGAGGTCTTCCTCGATCTGCTGGTCGGGGTTCTCGCCGAAGAGGCGCGCGACCAGCGAGCCGAGCTTGCCGCCCGGCGGGTCGTACTTGAGCGAGACGCGCACGAGCGTGCCGCCGCCCGCCGCGTCGGCCGGCTCGAAGCGGACGCTGCCCGCCGAGGCCACCTGCGAGCCTTCGAGCGTGCGCCACGCGATCAGCTCGCCCTCCTTCTCGTTGTAAATCTCGGCGTCCCACTCGACGCTCGTGCCCGCGGGCGCCTTCGCCACCCAGTGCGAGCGGCCGCCGCCCGTCTCGCGCACCGACTCCAGGTGGTTCATGAAGCGCGGCAGGTTCTCGAAGTTGCGCCAGAAGCTGTACAGCTCCGCGGCCGTACGGTTGACGATGACGCTCTTCTCGACCTTCGTGCCGCGCTCGGCCGGGACCGAGACGTTCTCGCTGTTGCGCAAGGGCGAGTCGCCCGCCGTGCTGAAGTTCATCGCCTCGTAGACGTTGCAGTGCCCCGTCACGCCGCGCTGGACGAGCGCCGCGCCGAGGAGCGCCAGCGCGATGCCGCCGAGGCTGCCGCGCGTCACGCCGTAGAGCGCGAGCGCGCCGCCGCCGACGGCGCACGCCCAGCGCTCGGGCCGCCCGACGTTCACCGACTGCGAAGCGCCGGTCAACTCGTCGCCGGCCGAAAGCGGCGCCTGCCCCGAGGCCGTCAGTCTCTCTTCTATTGTTGCCATCTCCACTTCTCCTCTTGAACTTGAAACGTTTTCCGGACACCCCGGCCGCCGGACAGAGCACGGCCTGTCCGGAAACGGCTCGTCAAATCTTCTCTGCCGCGTGTGTCTTCAAACGTCGTGCCGGAAGGGGCGGCCGGCGGGCAAGCCTTCAGCGGGCGGCGGTGCGGCCACGCGCCTCGACGCCGGGCGCGTCGCGCGACGCGGCGCGCTCGCGCAGGTAGCAGTCTATCGCCTCTTCGAGCGGCTTCAGCAGTGCGCCGCGCTCGCTCCCGAGCGCGCTGTAGGCGGGGCGCGGCGCGGCGAGCCCGAGTTCCCGCACCGGCCGGCCGACGACGAGCCCCGCGTCGAGCCCCGCGCGGCGCGCGGCGAGGCGCGCGAACTCGGCCCAGTCGAGCGCGCCCGCGTTGGCGAGGTGCCAGACGCCCGACTCGCCGTCGATGAGCAGGTCGAGGCACGCGCGCGTCAAGTCCGGCACGTAGGTCGGCGAGACCACACAGTCGTCGGCCGCGACGAACTCCTCACCGCGCCCGAGCGCGCCGAGCGCGGCGTGGACGAAGTTGTACTCGTCCCACGGCCCGAAGAACGCGCTCGTCCGCACGACGAGCGCCGCGGGGCACGCGCCCAGCACGCGGCGCTCGGCCTCGGCCTTGCTCCGCCCGTAGACGTTCGACGGCGAGACGGCGTCGCCCTCAAGGTAAGGCTCGCGGCGCGCGCCGCCGTCGCCGCCGAAGACGAGGTCGGACGAGAAGGTGACGAGCCGCACGCCGCGGCGCGCGCACTCGGCGGCGAGCACGGCCGGCCCTTCGGCGTTCTCGCGGAAGCACGCCGCCGCCTCGCGCTCCGCGTCGTCCACGCGCACGTAGCCGGCGGCGTTGACGACCGCCCACGCCCCCGAAGACTCCAGTGCCTCCGCGACCGACGCCGCGTCGGCGATGTCCATCTCGCGCCGCGCGAGCAGCAGGTACGAGAGTGCGCGCGACTCGGCGGCGCGCGCGAAGGCGGAGCCGAGCGTGCCGGTCGCGCCCGTAATCAGCAGCGGCCTCGACGAGCCGCCCGCCTTCTTCCCCGCCGCCGCCGCGCGCCGCGCGCCGAGCCGCACGGGCGCGTAGGTCAGGCGGCCGAGGCGGCGCCACCAGCCGGGCGCGTCGAGCGCGGGGTGCGCGTGCTCGCCCCGCCGCGCGAGGTCGCGCAGCATGCGTGCGACCGCGGTCGGGCGCGGGCGGGCCGAGCGCGTGTCGAAGGGGCCGGGCTCGTAGCGCCCGGCGTCGCGCGTCACGAGGCTGTCCCAGTCGTACGAGCCGAGGAGCGCCCACGCCGTCACGGCCAGCACCGGCACGCCGCCCGCGCGCAGCTCCGCGGCCGCCGCCCAGGCTTCGGCGAGCCAGCGCATCTGCTCCTCGCGCGTGCAGTAGAGGTGCGACTCCGTGAGCGCGAGCGGCGAGCCGTACCGCTCCCAAGTCTCGCGCAGGACGGCGCGCGCGCCGCCCACGCCCTCGGCGCAGACGCGCACCGCCTCCACGTCGGCGTACGCGTCCCGGCCGTTGCCGCCGCGCGCGTGCGCCGGGTAGCGCGCGAGCCTGTGGTCGAGGAAGCGCTCGCTCGTCACGTAGTAGTTGACGCCGTAGACGGAGGGCGCGCACGCGTTCTCGGCGAACCATTCGAGCTCGCCCGCGCCGACGCCTTCGTGCAGCAGGTAGCCCCACAGCGCGTGGGCCCGTGTGACGCGCCCCGCGAGGAGGTCGAAGGTGAGCCAGCGGCGCTCGTTCTCGAACTCGGCCTGGTAGCGCAGCCTCTCGGTCGAGAGGCAGTGGCCGATGTCCTCCGTCTGCACGAGCCGCGCCGCGGGGTTGACGGCGCGCGCCTCGCGCATGGCGAGCGCGACGCCGCGCAACTGGTTGACGAGCGCGCGCGCGAACGTCCGGCCGTCGCGCCCGTGCGGGTACCAGTGGCCGTAGAGCCCGCTGAAGCGCGCCGTCGTCAGCGGCTCGTTGACCGGCGTGTAGTCCTCGACCCAGGGGTAGCGCTCGGCGACGGCGCGGGCGTAGGCGGCGAGCTTTTCGGGGAAGGCGGGGTCGGTGAGCGAGGTGTGCCGCGGGCCGCTGCCGTGGTGCAGGAGGCCGACGATGGGGCGGATGCCGAGTTCCCTCAGCCGGCCGAGCCGTTCGTCGGGCCACGTCCAGTCGGCGTCCTTCAGGTCGCCCGGCGCGGTGCGCTCCCACAGCACGGGGTAGCGCGCGGCCTTCGCCCCGAGCCACTTGAGCAGGTCGAGGTCTTCGGGCCGGCGCGCGTGGCCGCCGCGCTCCAACTGGTCGAAGTAGCGACTGCCGACGCGGTTGACCGTGCACTCCACCCCGGCCCAAAGCTCCGGGTCGCTTCCGGCGTGAGGCCGCTCAGGCATGGGGCAAGACTCCATCGGCTTACGGCCGGGCGCTCTCCCCGGCGATCTTCCTGAAGGTGGTCAGCGCCTGCGCCACCACCTGATCCATGTTGTAGTACTTGTAGGTCGCCAGCCGCCCGACGAAGTGCACGCCCTTCGTCGCGTCGGCGAGCGCCTTGTACTTCTGGTACAACTCGGCGTTCTCGGGGCGCGGCACGGGGTAGTAGGGGTCGCCCTCCGCGCGCGGGTACTCGTAGACGACGGCCGTCTTGCGGTGCTCCTGCCCCGTCAGGTACTTGAACTCGGTGACGCGCGTGTAGAGGAAGTCGTTCGGGTAGTTGACGACGGGCGCGGGCTGGTGGACTTCCCTGTCCAGCGTCTCGTGCTTGAACTCAAGGGAGCGGTACGGGAGCTTGCCGAAGCGGTAGTCGAAGAACTCGTCCACGGGGCCCGTAAACACCAGCTCGCGGTGGGGGACGATGCGCTCCACCTCTCGGTAGTCCACGTTGAGCATGACCTTGATGTTCGGGTGGTCGAGCACCCGCTCGAACATGCGCGTGTAGCCGTGCTTCGGCATCGCCTGGTAGGCGTCGGTGAAGTAGCGGTCGTCGCGGTTCGTCCGCGTCGGCACCCGCGCCGTCACCGACGCGTCCAGCTCCGACGGGTCGAGTCCCCACTGCTTGCGCGTGTAGTTGCGGAAGAACTTCTCGTAGAGGTCGCGGCCGACCTTCGCGACGACCACGTCCTCGCTCGTCTTCAGCCGCTCGCGCCGCTCGGCCTTCGACTCGAAGAACTTCTCGACCTCGAAGCTGTTGAGGCTGAGCCCGTAGAGACGGTTGATCGTGTCGAGGTTGATGGGGATGGGCAGCAGCATCCCGTCCACGCAGGCGAGGACGCGGTGCTGGTACTGCCGCCACTCGGTGAACTGCGAGAGGTACTCGAAGACCTCGCGCGAGTTGGTGTGGAAGATGTGCGGGCCGTAGCGGTGGACGAGCAGGCCGTCGTCGTTGTAGTGGTCGTAGGCGTTGCCGCCGACGTGGCTGCGCCGGTCGATGACGAGCACCTTCTTGTCCGCGACGCTCGCCAGCCGCTCGGCGATGACGCTCCCCGCGAAGCCCGCCCCCACTATCAAGTAGTCGAACATCTCACCGCCCTGCCTTTCCCTTTGAAACCCGGGTCAGCACTGCCCGCGGGCGGTACTGACCGCCATCGCGTCAGTCGCCGGCGGCCGCGAAGGCGCCGGTGTCAGCCCCCCGCGCCGGGCGCTCCGCCCCGCGCGCCGTGCGCTCCGCGCGCGCCGCCAGCCTGCGACCGGCAACGCCCTCGATGAGTTCGCCCATCCGCGCCCACGTCCTGTCCCACGTCTGCTGCGCGAGGAAGGCGTCGACGCGCGCGAGCCAGTCCGCGTCCGCGCCCGCCCGCATCAACTCCCCGGCCGCCGCGGCGAACGTTTCGGCGTCGTCGGCGATGCGCACGAGCCCCGTCTCGCCGTACGGGCGCACCACGTCGCGGATGGAGGTCGAGACGACCGGCTTTCCGGCGGCGAGGTACTCGGGCGTCTTCGTCGGGCTGATGAAGCGCGTGTGCTCGTTGCGCGCGAACAGCAGCGTCGCCACGTCCCAGCCTGCGAGGTAGGCGGGAAGCTCCTTGTAGGACTTGCCGCCGAGGTAGTGTATGTTGGCGCGGCGCGGCAGGGTCGCGGGGTCTATCTTGACCACGGGGCCGATGACGACGAACTGCCAGCCGGGGCGAGCGAGGGAGAGCCCGTCGAGCAGTTCGAGGTCGAAGCGCTCGTCCACGACGCCGAAGAAGCCGAGGCGCGGGTGCGGGATGCCGGCCTGGTCTTCCGGGTCTGAGGTGATGTTCCGCGCCCGCCCGAAGTGCTCAAGGTCGATGCCGGAGGGGAAGGCGTAGACGTGCGGGTGCTTGCCGCGCTTCGCCTCGTAGAGGCTCTGGCCGCCGGTGAAGACTAGGTCGGCGCGGCGGAACAGCTCCTCCTCGCGGTCGCGCAGATCGGCCGGCGCGAACTTGAAGGCGGAGAGTTCGTCCATGCAGTCGTAGACGACCGCGAGGGGCTTGAGGTGGCGCGTCCATGCGAGCGCCATCGGCGTGTAGAACCAGAGCGCGTGCTCTCGAACCTTGTGCTCGGCGAAGAGTCGCGCGAGCAGCGCCCGGAGTAGGCCCTCCTCCTCTTCCCTCTTCCCGCGCACGCGCTCGGGCAGGCGGGGCACGGCGCGGATGACGCCCTCCTCGGTGCGGCTGACTTCGAGGCCGAGGCCGTCGCCGTAAGTAGGCTCCTCGAAGAAGAAGACGCGGCGGCGCCGCGCGCAGCGGCTCAAAAGGTGCTGCGGCCTCTGGTATACGAAATCCCAGCGCAGGTGCGAAAGACACACGAGGTCGAAAGCGCCCCCGTCCATGAATCCGTTACCACCTCTCATATCAAACAACCCCCCGTAATCTTTATGAGCCGACCGCGCGCAGACGACACTGACGCCGCGGCGCAAGGGCCCCGAGGCCCCGGTCTTGCGCTGCCGCCACCGCACTCGCTGTCTCTTGTGCCGTGACTTCCGGTTTCGGCGGGCGGGACTGTCGGAGCCTCGCCTGCGCCACACGCCGAGCCTTCGTCGGCGTTAAGGGAGGGCGGCCGGGGTATTCCTTATGGGCGGCCGGCCCCGACAAGCATCGGCGGGTGAGGGCGAAAAAACTTGCCCGCCGTAATGAAGCGTTGCGTTATCTAAGGGGATTATAGGGCCGAAGCGTCCCGAAACGTTGTCGGCCGCCAGAAGAAACCTTGCCGCCCGCGGGTGGGGTTCTCCGCGTCGAAGCACTTGCTATTCGGGCTTTCGGCTTGACGCCTATTATCGTCGCTCGTTCGCCTCGCGTCTGTCTCCATACGTACACCGTGTTCGTCGCCCCGCGTACACGCGCGGGCAGGGCCGCGACGCCGAGGCGCGACGCGCCCGCGCTGCTGTAAACTGTCAAAGTTTTTCCCCGCCACGGCGCGTGGGTTCCCGCTGCCCCGCGCGTCTTAAAGTTCGAGAGCGATGCAGGAGCCTTCGGAAATCCCACGCGCCGGGGCGACGCACGAGGAGGTCTTCCTCGCGCGCTACGGGAGTCTGCGCTCCTGGGCCCTGCGGCTCGCGGGCGGCGACGCCGCGCGCGCCGAAGACCTCGTCCACGACGCCTTCGTCCAGTTCACCTTCGCGCGCCCGGACCTCGCGCGCGTCGAGAACCTCGACGGCTACCTCTACCGGATGCTGCGCAACCTCGACATCTCGCAGAGGCGGCGCGCCGCACGGCGGCGCGGCGACGAGCCCGCCGTCTACGAGTACGACTCGGCCGAGCGCGTGCTGCGCGGGACGGACCCGCGCGACCTCATCCGCGTGCAGGACGAGCTGCGGCAGGTCTGCCGCTACGCGTGCCTGCGGAAGGAGACTTCGAAGGCGGGCAGCGTCCTCATCCTGCGCTTCATGCACGGCTACTACCCGAGCGAGATCGTGCGCTTCACGGGGCTGACGCGCGAGGCCGTCGAGGAGCGCCTGCGCGTGGCGCGCGGCGAGGCGCGGCAGTTCCTGAAAGACCCGGACAGCCTGCGCTTCATCAACAGGGGGGGCGGCCCCCGCGCGGAGGCGAACCCGACCGGCTACGCGCAGCCGCCCGAAGAACTCCTGCGCGACCTGCGCCGCCGCGTCTTCGAGTCGTGCCGCGGCGAGTGCTACACGGGCGAGCGCCTCGCCGGCATCTACGGCGCGGAAGGCGGCCGGCCCGACGCGCCGACGCTCGCGCACCTCGTGAGCTGCCCCGCCTGCGCGGACGAGGCGAACCGGCAGCGCGGGCTGCCCGGATTGTCGGAGCGCCACCCGACCGACTCGCTCGGCAACGAGCCGCGGCGTAAGGGCGGCGGCGACGGCGGGGACGACGACGGCGGCGGCGATGCGGGCGGCGGGCGCGCCGGCGCGGCCGAGGAGCGCGCGTGCCGCAGGCGTGCGCGCGAAGTCTTCGAGCACAGGCCGCGCGAGCTGTGCGTCTCGGTCAACGGCCGCGTGCTCGCGGCGCAGAAGGTCGGCTCCGTCCTGAGCGAGCAGAAGCTGAACGTCGGCGCGGGCGAGGAGGTCAGCTTCGTCGAGGTCTTCAGCGAGCAGGACGTGCGGCTCCTCTACCTCGACACGGCGGCGTGGCCCGCCGGCGGCGCCGGCGGCTGCGCGGTGTGCGTACCCTTGAGCGACCGGCGCACGCTCGAAGCGCGCCTCTCCTACGTCGATTCCGCGCCCACGTTGCGGGTCGTCTACCGCGACCCGCTCATGGCCTTCGAGCCGTCGGCGCAGGCCGAGGCGTTCGAAGGCGACGCCCGACAGCCTGCGCAGGACGAACACGGCACGGCGGCGCGTCCCTCCGACGCCGCCGCGTCCGCCGCGTCCGTGTGGGCGCGAGTCTTAAGATTCTTCGGCCGTCTCTTCGCCCCCTTCACCTCCTTCCGCCCCGGCGCGGCGGCCGCGGCGCTGGCCGTCCTCGTCGTCGCGGCGCTGCTCTTCACGCGCTTCTACGTGCGGCCTGTCTCGGCGGCGGAGCTTCTGCGCCGCGCGGCCGCGGCCGAAGAGGCGGCGGCCGCGCCCGGCCTCGTGCTGCACCGCACGGTCTACGTCGAGGAGGCGAGGGCCGACGGGCGCGGGCGCGTCACGCGCCGGAGGGTCGAGACGTGGCAGGGCGGCGCGAGCGGCGTGCGGCTGCGCAGGCTCTACGACGAGCAGGGGCGTCTGGCCGCGGGCGAGCTGACGGACTCCGGCGGCAAGGTCTTCGTCTACCGCCGCGGGGCCGCGCCCGCCGAAGGCGCGGCGGCGGCGTCCGTCTCCGAACTGCTCGGAGCCGGCGAGGTCTGGCGCGTCGAGCCTTCGGCGAAGACGTTCGGCGCCCTCGGCGGCGAAGAGGCGTTGACGGTTGACGACAGGCTCGGCGCGTACGTCGTCGGCCGCGGCCGCTCCCCGAGCGTCGAGGGGATGCTGGGCGCGGCGCTCTGGCTGAACAAGTCAGACCTGCGCGCCTTCCGCATGACCGTGGTCGTCGCGCGCGGCGGCGAAGAGTTCGAGTACCGTCTCATCGAGGGCGGCTTCGAGCGGCGGCGCGCGGCCGAAGTGCCTTCGGAAGTCTACCGCCTTGAGCCGGAGCTGCTCGGCGCGTCTCAGGCTTCGGGCGAAGCGGCGGCGTCGTCGAAGACGCAGGCCGACGACCCGGCCCGCCCCGCCCCGTCTCCGCACGTCGCCGCGGTCGCGTCCGCAGAGCTTGAGGTCGAGGTGGCGTACCTCCTCAACCGGATCAAGGCGAATCTCGGCGAGCAAGTCAGCATGGGGCGCACCACAGGAGGGGCCCTGCGCGTCGAAGCGCTCGTCGAGTCCGAGGGGCGCAAGGAGGCCATCCTGCGCGCCCTCGGCCCAGTCATCGGCAACCCCGCGGTCGTCGTCCAGGTCTCGACGGTCGAGGAGGCTCTGGCGCGCCGCGCGCGCGGGCAGAGTGAAGCGCACGACGCGGGCGAGCGCGAGGTGCTGGTCGCGCCCGGCCGCATCCCCGCCGACGCCGAGCTGCGCGCGCACTTCGCCGCGCGGCTCGCGGACGGCGCGCGCGTTGACGCCGAGATCAAGCAGTTCGCCGCGCGCGCGATGGCGCACTCGCGGCAGGCGCTGCTGCACGCGTCGGCGCTCGGCCGGCTGGCCGGCCGCTTCACGCCCGACGAGGCGCGCGCCCTCCGGCCCGAAGCGCGCGACAAGTGGCTCTCGATGATACGCGAGCACGCGGGCGCGTACCGCCGCGAGGTCTCGGCGCTGCGCGCGCAGCTCTCGACCGTCTTCCCCGCGGCCGGCGGCGGGGGCGCGGGCGCGGGCGACGCGCCAGCGCAGGCCGCCGAGCGCCTCCTTCGTCTGAGCTACGAGCAGGACGCGGCCGTGCGCTCGGCCTTCACCATCTCGGAGGGCGGGGGGAGCGCCGCCGCCATCAAGTCGCAGCAGTTCTGGCGCGCGCTCGCCTCGTCGGAAAGGCTCGCCGCGGAGATTCAGCAGGCTTACGAGCGCTGAGCGCGCGCCGACGAATCAATCTCATAGGCGCGCCGCGGCGGCCGCGTCTCCCGGCCGCCGCGCGGGGACGATTCTCGAACGTGGAGGAAACACTCATGCGCAGGTCTCTCTTGCTCGCCGCCATCTTCACGGCCGCGATACTCGTCTCCGGCTCGCGCGGGGCGCGCGCGCAGACGGACGCCGGAGGCTGGGAGGCCGGCGGGCAGCTCTACGACTTCGACGCCACCAACGGCACGGCGACCGTCTCGCGCGTCGCACCGTGCCAGTTGCCGCCCTGCCCCGTCGTCACGACGACCGTCGAGCAGAGGCGCCACGAGCCGGGCTTCGGCGCGCGCCTCGGCTACGGCTTCAACCGCTACGTGACGGCGGAGGCCGAGGTCAACTACTTCCCCCGCGGGCGCGGGCTGACCGACCCCGACTTCACGGGCGGCCGCAAGCTCCAGGGTCTCTTCGGCGTCAAGGCCGGCCGGCGCTACGAGAGCTTCGGCCTCTTCGCTAAGGCACGCCCCGGCTTCGTCAACTTCTCGGGGGGCGACCTCGAACAGCGGCCGAACGCGGGCTGCATCGCCATCTTCCCGCCGCCGCTCGCCTGCTTCGAGTCGCGCGGGCGGACTGACTTCGCCTTAGACGTGGGCGGCGTCGTGGAACTCTACCCGTCGGCGCGCACCGTCGTCCGATTCGACGCGGGTGATACTATCCTGTTCACGGGCGCGCACCGCGTCCCCGTCACGAGGGGACTCTCCTACGACGCCGCCGTGCCCGTCGCCGGCGAGACGACGCACAACTTCCAGGGCGGCGTCGGCTTCGGCTTCCGCTTCTGACACAACACTCCGCCCGCTACCGCGGGTGGTTCCGACGCGGTTAACGATGGCGACGAGTAAGGACAGGCGGGGCGTGGGTGCGGCGCGCGGCGCGATGCTGGCGGCGCTGCTCCTGCTCGCCGCCGCCGCGCGCGGGCAGTCGCCTTCGGCGACGCTCGGCGGCACGGTGCTCGACGAGCACGGGGCCGTCGTGCCCGCGGTCGAGATCACCGTGCTCAACCTGAGCACGGCCGTGCAGCGCCACGCGACGACGGGCGGCGAGGGCGCGTTCGTCGTCCCGCTGCTGCCGCCCGGCCGCTACACGCTGACGGCGCAGCACGAAGGGTTCGCCACGCTCGAAGTCAGGAACGTCGTGCTCAACGTCGGCGACCGGCGGGCGCTGCGCATACGCCTGAGCGTGGGCGAAATCGGCGAGTCCGTCACCGTCATCGACGCGACGGTGCGGGGCGTCGAGCGCTCGGCCTCAAGCTCCGTCAGCACGGTCGTCAACCGCCGCTTCGTCGAGAACCTCCCTTTAAACGGCCGCAGCTTCCAGTCCCTCTTCGAACTCGCGCCCGGCGCCGTCCTGACGCGCGCGAGCTTCAACGAGCAGGGGCAGTTCTCGGTCAACGGGCAGCGCGCCAACGCCAACTACTTCACCGTTGACGGCGTCTCGGCCAACGTCGGCGTGAGCGCGGGCGCGGCGCCGGGGCAGGCCGCCGCCGGGGGGCTGCCGGCGCTAACGGTGCTCGGCGGCGCGAACAACCTCGTCTCGCTCGACGCGCTCGAAGAGTTCCGCCTGCAC
The DNA here is from genome assembly GCA_036389815.1 of Pyrinomonadaceae bacterium. Lineage (GTDB taxonomy): Bacteria > Acidobacteriota > Blastocatellia > Pyrinomonadales > Pyrinomonadaceae > QHXN01. The sequence goes on from DASVWB010000171.1 coordinate 14,167, forward strand.
ACCTCGTCCTACGCGCCGGAGTTCGGGCGCACGCCGGGCGCTCAGGTCGCCATCGCCACGCGCGCCGGCTCGAACGAGCTGCACGGCTCGGCCTTCGAGTACTTCCGCGGCGGCGGGCTCGACGCCAACGACTGGTTCGCCAACAGCCGCGGGCTGCCGCGCCCGGCCGTCCGCCAGCACGACTTCGGCGCGACGCTTGGCGGCCCGCTCAAGCGCAACCGCGCCTTCTTCTTCGCCTCCTACGAGGGCATGCGGCTGCGCCAGCCGCAGGTGGCGCTGATCGAGGTGCCCTCGCTCGCCGCGCGCGCCGCCGCGCCGGCGCAGGTGCGCCCGCTGCTCGCGGCCTTCCCCGTCCCGAACGGCGCCGACCTCGGCAACGGCTTCGCGGAGTTCGCCGCCAGCTACTCGGACCCGTCGCGCTTCGACGCGGCGAGCGCACGCCTCGACCTCGTCGCCTCGAACACGCTGACGCTCTTCGCGCGCTACGCGCACGCGCCGTCGCGCACCGCGCAGCGCGGCGGCGTCGGCTCGCCCGGGCAGGCCGGCCAGAGCCTCAACACCACGAACCGCACCTCGCTCGACACGCAGACGCTGACGGCCGGCGCGACGTGGGCGCCGGGGCCGCGCGTCACCGGCGACCTGCGCTTCAACTGGAGCCGCGCGCGCGGCCGCACCGAACTCGCGCTCGACGACTTCGGCGGCGCCGCCGTCCCCGAAGCGTCGCTCCTCTTCCCGCCCTTCGCCGCGCCCGCGTCGTCGGGCTTCCAAGTCACCCTGCGCGGCGGGCTCAACTCGGGCTTCGGCACGGGGAAGAACGTCAACAACTTCCAGCGTCAGCACAACCTCGTCTCAAACCTCTCGGTCGTGCGCGGCGGCCACGAGCTGAAGTTCGGCGTCGACTACCGCCGCCTGACGCCCGTCTACGGCCCTCTCAACTACGCGCAGACGGTCGTCTTCGGAAGCGCCGTACAGAACGGCGCGGCCGCGGCCTCGACGACGGGGCGCGCCTTCCAGGTCAAGATTACGGCCGACGCCGGCCCGCGCCGGCCGCTGTTCACGAACCTCTCGGCCTACGCGCAGGACGCGGCGCGACTGACGGAGCGCCTGACGGTCGTCTACGGCCTGCGCTGGGAGCTGAACCCGCCGCCGTCCGAGCGCGAGGGCAACTACCCGGCCGTCGTCAGCGGCATCGGCGAAGACGGGGGCGGCTTCTTCCTCGGCGCGAACCAGCCCGGGCGGGTCGTCACGCTCGCGCCGCGCGGCGCGCCGCTCTGGCGCACGCCCCTCTTCAACTTCGCGCCGCGCGCCGGCGCCGCCTACCTGCTCTCGCCCGCGCGCGGCACGACCCTGCGCGGGGGCTTAGGCATCTTCTACGACCTCGGCACGGGGCAGGCCGCGCAAGCCTTCGGCAGCGTCTTCCCTTACGCGCGCGAGAAGCTACTCGCAGACGTCGCGTTCCCGCTCGACGCGGCGGGGGCCGAGCCGCCGCCGCTCGGCTTCGACCCGCCCTACGGGACGGTCTACGCCTACGCGCCGCGCCTGCGCCTGCCGCTCACGCTCCAGTGGAGCGCGGCCGTCGAGCAGCCGCTCGGCGGGGGGCAGTCGCTCACAGTCTCTTACGTCGGCGCGGCGGGGCGGCGGCTGCTCAGGCAGACGGCGCTGCTGCGCCCCAACCCGGACTTCACCGTCGTGCGCGTGGTGGCGAACACGAGTTCGTCGGACTACCACGCGCTCCAGGCCGTCTACGCGCGGCGGCTCTCAAGGGGGCTACAGGCGCACGCCTCCTACACGTGGTCGCACTCGATTGACGACGACTCGGACGACTCGGCGAGCGGCCTCCTCCTCGTCGGCTCGTTCAACACGCGCACCGAGCGCGGCCCCTCGACCTTCGACGTGCGCCACTCGCTGAGCGGGGCGTTCAGCTACGACCTGCCCGCGGCCCCGGGCGCCGCGTGGGCGCGCCTCCTGCGCGGCTGGTCGGCCGACGCCATCTTCCGCGCGCGCACGGCGACGCCCATCAACGTGATTCAGACGACCGGCGTCTTCACGGGCGACCTCGTCGAGGCGCTGCGACCCGACCTCGTCGAAGGCGTCCCCGCCTACCTCGCCGACCCGCGCGCGCCGGGCGGGCGGCGACTGAACCCGGCGGCCTTCCGCGCGGTCGCCGGCCGGCAGGGCTCGCTCGGGCGGAACGCCTTGCGCGGCTTCGGGCTCGCGCAGCTCGACCTCGCCGTGCGGCGGCAGTTCTCTTTCGGCGAGCGGGCGCGCTTGCAGGCGCGCGCCGAGTTCTTCAACGTCCTCAACCACCCGAACTTCGGCGACCCCGTCGCAGACATCGGCAGCCGCCTCTTCGGCCTGAGCACGCAGACTCTCGCGCGCGGACTCGGCACGGGCGGCGTCAACGGCGGCCTGAGCCCGCTCTATCAGGTCGGCGGCCCGCGCTCCGTGCAGCTCGCGCTGCGGCTCGTCTTCTAGCAAGGCAAGAGTTAAAGAAGTGAATAGCAGGATAAGAGTTAAAGAAGTGAAACCTCGAATCTCGAATTTGAAATTTCAAACCTCAAATTTCAAACCTCTCTCGGCCGTCATCTTGTCCCTGACGATCCTCGCCGCCGCGCTGCCGCCGCGCGCGGACGGCTCGGGCTCCGAAGCCCTCCGGCCGCCCCCTCCGGCGCGGGCCGACGCGCGGGCGGCGCGTCCCGACAAGACCCGTGCGCGGCTGCCGGCGAGCTTCGAGGCGAACGTGGGGCAGGCGGGCGCGCGCGTGAAGTTCCTTTCGCGCGGGCCCGGCCACACGCTCGCGCTCACGGCCGAAGGGGCTACGCTCGCACTACGTGCGGGCGGGCGGAGGGGGGAGGGCTCGCGCGGCGCGTCCGCGCGCGCGCGTGCGCAAGGGGAGAGCGCACGCCGCGCTCGCGCGCCGGAGCCCTCCTTCCGTCTCGTCGGGATGCGTTTCGTCGGCGCGAACACGCGCGCGCAGGTTTCGGGCGAAGGACTGCTCGAAGGGCGCGTCAACTACCTCGTCGGCCGCGACCCCTCGAAGTGGCGCGCCGGCGTGCCCGCCTACGACTCCGTCCGCTACCGCGAACTCTACAGAGGGATAGACCTCGTCTACCGCGGCGGCGGCGGCGGCCTCGAATACGACTTCCGTCTCGCGCCGGGCGCAGACCCCGGCGACATCCGCCTCCGCTTCGACGGCGCGGACAGTCTGAGCATCGGGGAGGGCGGCGAGCTGCTGCTGCGCGCCGGCACCGAGACCGTCAGCCAGAGCGCGCCCGTCGTCTACCAGCAGCGGGGCGGCGCGCGGCGCGAGGTCGCCGGGCGCTTCGTCGTCCGCGGCAAGCGCGAGGTCGGTTTTCGGCTCGGCGAGTACGACCGCGGCCTGCCGCTCGTGATAGACCCCGTGCTCGTCTACTCGACCTACTTCCCCGAGGCGTCCGAGATGGCCGTCGACCCGGCCGGCGGCGTCTACGTCGTCGGCACGGCCTACAGGCCCGACTTCTACGCCCCGCCGGCCCCGACGCCCGGCGCGTTCCAGACGACGCTGCGCGGCGACAGCGACGCCTTCGTCGCCAAGCTCGACCCGACGGGCACGCGGCTCTCCTACCTGACCTACCTCGGCGGCGGCCCCGACGCGACCGGCTCCGGCGGCGAGTACGGGCAGGACGTGGCGGTGGACGCCGACGGCAACGCCTACGTGACCGGGCTCACCTACTCGAAGGACTTCCCCGTCAGGAACGCCTTCCAGCCCGCGAGCGGCGGCGGCGGCTCCGAAGGCTTCGTCTCGAAGCTCAACCCCGCGGGCACGGCGCTCGTCTATTCGAGCTACCTCGGCGGCAGTGACACCGAGTGGAGCAGGGCGGTCGCGGTGGACGCCGCCGGCGCGGCCTACGTCTTCGGCGAGACCTTCTCGCCCGACTTCCCCCTCAAGAACGCCTTGCAGCCGACGCTCAAAGGCTTCGACTTCTTCGTGACGAAGGTCGCGCCCTCGGGCTCCGCGCTCGAATACTCCACCTACCTCGGCGGCACCGGCATGGAGACCGGCTACCTCGGAGACATCGCGGTGGACTCGTCGGGCGCGGCCTACGTCGCGGGCACCTCGTACTCCTTCGACTACCCCGTGACGCCCGGCGCTTTCCAGCCCGCGACGAAGACCCCGCCCGGCAACTTCAACTCCGACCTCGTCGTGACGAAGATCGCGCCCGGCGGCGGCTCGCTCGTCTACTCCACGTACCTCGGCGGCACCGACATAGACTTCTGCTACGGCCTCGCCGTGGACGCCGCCGGCCAGGCGCACGTCGTCGGCACGACGACCTCGCAAGACTTCCCCACCCTCAACGCGCTCTACACGCCGCCGCCCCGCTGGCAGGACAGCGGCTTCCTCGCGAAGCTGAACGCGTCGGGCACGGCGCTCGTCTACTCGACCTACCTCCGCGGCACGCTGCCGCCGTGCAGCGTCCCGACGCGCTTAGACTTCACGCCAATCGTCTGCTCCGGCGAGGCCGCGACGGCCGTCGCCACCGACTCCGCCGGCAACGCGTACGTCACGGGCAACACCGTCTCGAAGGACTTCCCGGCGCCGGTCAACGCCCTGCAAGACGGGCTCAACGGCCCGAGCGACGCCTTCCTCATCAAGCTCAGCCCGGCGGGCGCGCCCCTCTACTCGACCTACTTCGGCGGAAGCTCCGGCGAAGAGGGCGCCGACGTTTACGCCGACGCCTCGGGCAAGGTCTACCTGCTCGGCTACACCTCTTCGGACGACACGCCGCTCGTCAACCCCTACCGCGACCCGTACGCGCGCGGCGCGAGCTTCGTCGCGGAGTTCACGGACGCGCCGCCGCCGGGTCAGGACTCGGGCGTGCGGTTCGAGTCTTCGAGTTACAGCGTGTCGGAACAGGGCGGCGCCGTCGAGGTCTTCGTGACGCGCTCGGGCGACCTCTCGCGGGCCGTCTCGGTGGACTACTCGACGGGCGACCGCACGGCCTCGGAGCGACAGGACTACACGACGGCGCGCGGCACGCTCCGCTTCGCGCCGGGCGAGTCCCGGAAGTCTTTCAACGTCTCGGTCACGGACGACAACACGGTCGAGGACGACGAGGAGACTTTGAGCCTGACCCTCTTCAACCTCCGCGGCCCGGCCGTGCTCGCCGCGCCCGCCTCCGCCCTCCTCGCCGTGCGCGACGACGACGCGCGCCCCGCGCCGTCGAACCCCGTAGACTCTTCGGCCTTCTTCGTCCGCCAGCACTACCTCGACTTCCTCAACCGCGAGCCCGACGCCGACGGGCTCGCCTTCTGGACGAACGAGATCGAGAAGTGCGGCGCCGACCAGCAGTGCCGCGAGGTCAGGCGCGTCAGCGTCTCGGCCGCCTTCTTCCTCTCGATTGAGTTTCAGGAGACGGGCTTCCTCGTCGCGCGGCTCTACCGGCTGGCGTTCGGCGCGCAGGTGTCTTACCACTCCTTCGTCCGCGACGCGCACGCGGTCGGCGAGGGCGTCGTCGTCGGGCCGGGCGACTGGCCTTCGAGGCTCGCGGCTAACCGCCGCGCCTACGCCGAAGAGTTCGTCGCCCGCCCCGCCTTCCGCGCGGAGTTCCCCGAGAGCCTGAC
>DASVWB010000172.1:0-2442 GCA_036389815.1 Pyrinomonadaceae bacterium
GCAAGCCCGTCACGGCCATCGACGAGAAGGACGCCACCATCGAGCTGAAGATCATCGCGCTCAAGACGCTCTGCGAGAACGACCGCGTCGGCTGCTCGGCGCGCGTCGCCGAGGTGCTGCGCGCGAACAACCCGGGCGCGCTCAAGGAGGCGGCCATCATCCTGCTCGGCCGCTACGGCGGCGCGGGCGCCGTGCAGCCGCTCATCCAGCTCGCGCGCACCGAGCCGGACGAGAAGCTGCGCATGCGCGCCATCAGCACGCTCGGCTCCACCAACGACGAGCGCGCCCTCGACGTGCTCCGCGAGATCGCGATGAGCCCGACCTACGCCGACCAGAGCCCGACCGACTCGGCCATCCACGCGCTCACCTCGCACGAGAGCCCGCGCGCCGTCGCCATCCTCGGCGAGATCGTCACCCGCGGCCAGAACCTGAAGGCGCGCACGCACGCCGTCGAGCTGATGGCGCGCCGCCGCGGCGACAACGTCGTGGACGAGCTGCTCCGCCTCTACGACGCCGTGCCCGAGGTGCAGGTCAAGAAGTACGTCCTCGCCGCGCTCGGCAACCGCAAAGACCCGCGCGCCATGAACAAGCTCGTCGAGATAGCGCGCTCGGCCTCGGACGTGCAGCTCCGCGCGCAGGCCATCCGCGCCATCCCGAACCGCGGCGAGGATCAGGACCTCGACGTGCTGCTGCCGCTCTACGACTCGGAGCGCGACAACGACCTGAAGAACCACCTGCTCGGCGCCATCGCCCAGTACCAGAGCCAGCGCGCCTACCAGAAGCTCGAACAGGTCGTGCGCAACCCGGCCGAGCCGCTGGAGCGCCGCAAGGCGGCCATCAGCTACCTCAGCCGGAGCAAAGACCCGCAGGTGATGGCGTTCCTCGAATCGCTGCTCAAGTAGTCTCCCGCACGCCGCGCGCGTGGCCGCGCTCTCCGTGAGCGCGGCCACGCGCCGACACCCCGAAGGTTCTTTCGACAGGCGACGACCGGCGCCGTCCCCCGGGACGGGCCGGGGAGGGTGTCGCCGAAATCCGCCGGCGCGCGCGCGCGAAGTCCACCTGCGACCGCGCACGCGGCCGCACGAGGCGCGCGCCGGGGTACGTCGGCGCGTCCCCTCCGCGCCGCCTCGGGCGCGCGCGCCGGCGGCCCACGAAGCAAGGAGTTAAATATGCTCGCACTCGTCACCGCCTTCCTGCTCGCGTTCGCGCCGGCCGCCATCGCCCCGCAGCAGGAGCAGGGCTTCACGCCGACCCAGGGGCCGACGCTCCAGGCGCGCCAGGAGTCGGCGGCCGCGCAGGCCGCCTCCGCCCGCCAGACGCGCTACTGGACGGCCTACTCGTTCGACGTGCGCCCCGGCGTCGCCGTGGACGTGGACTACGTGAGCGACGACGGCCGCTTCACCATCCGCGGCACGTGGGACGTGGGCGACGGCGGGACCTACTTCGTCGGCGACGGCGTCTCCGTCCTCAACTACCCCGGCCTTGAGACGCGCAGCCTCGGCGTCTTCGCGCTCCGCGACTCGGCGGGGCGGGTCGAGCGCATAGACATCTTCAACCTCGCGCGGCGGCACGAGTACTCGGGCTACCCCGTCTACTGGCTCGGGCGCGCGCCGAACGAGGAGAGCCTGAACTTCCTGCGCGCAGCCGCCGTCTCGGAGGGCGCCGCCCTGCGGGAAGACCTGGCGATGGAGGCCGTGCGCGCCATCTCGCTGCACGACGACCGGCGCGTCCCCGAGGTGTTGATGCAGGTGGCGCGCGCCGCGACGGACGAGGACGTGCGCGCACGCGCCGTGCGCTCGCTCGGCGCGGCGCCGGTCGCGGACGCCGTGCGCGAGTACCTGGCGCAGTTGGCGCGCGACGAGCGCGAGTCGGTGAAGGTGCGCGGCGCGGCCATCGCGGCCTACGGGCGCGCGCGCGACGCGCAGGCGCTGGCGCTCATGCAGGCGCTCTACGCGTCGCTCACGAACCGCGACCTGCGGCGCGCGGCGCTCACGCAGGTCGCGCGCAACGAGAACCAGCAGGCGGCCGCCGCCTTCCTCATCCGCGTCGCCTCGACGGACGCGGACCTGGAGGCGCGCAAGACGGCGCTCGCCCGCCTCGGCGAGATCGCGGGCGAGCAGGCGATGGGCGCCCTGCGGCAGACGGCGACGAGCGGCGACGCCGACACCGAACTCCAGAAGCAGGCCGTCTCGGCCATCGCGCGCCGCCCCGCCCCGGAGGCCGTCCCGCTCCTCATCCAAATCGCGCGCACCCACGCCAAGCCCGAGATACGCAAGCACGCCTTCGTCCTCCTCGGCCGCACCGGCGACCCCGCGGCCGTGGACTTTCTGAAGAGCGTGCTGACGAAGTGATTGGAGTAGACGGTGGGGAGTAGGGAGTAGACAGTAGACAGTAGACAGTAGACAGTAGGAAAAACATGGGCGGCGCGCTTTAGCCTCCAGG
>DASVWB010000173.1:0-2831 GCA_036389815.1 Pyrinomonadaceae bacterium
TCGCCGCGCACCTCGCGCTCAGGGGCGAGCTGCCGCCGCCGGGCGACGAGGACGCGGCGGACGACCCCGTCCTCGCCGACTACAAGAAAATTTTCGAGGCGGCCTTCGCACAGGGGCAGGCCGCGGAGATGCCCTTCCAGCATCTCATCGTCCACAGCGACGCGGAAGGCTACTACGTGCCCGTCGAGTTCGACGCGGTCATCATCCTGGACGCCTCTCAGGAGATCGCGGGCAACATCATCGGCTCGTCGCACGCGCTCCTGCGGGAGTGCGGCGAGCTGGCTCGGGCGCTCGGGCTGCCTGAAGGTCTCTCGGCGGAGGACGAGGCGCTGTGGGAGGCCGCCGAGAACCAGGGCGAGGGCGAGGCGCAGTGGGAGCGCTACGGCGTCGAGTCGTTGACCTGCGTCCAACTCACGCGCGCCTGTGAGGCGTCGGTCGAGACGGGCGCGGCCGTCGTCTTCGCCTGAGTCTGTCGCGCCGCGCCGGGGAGGGTTCTTGGAAGAACGTCTGCAAAAACTTATCGCCGCCGCGGGGCTCGCCTCGCGCCGCCACGCCGAGGAGTTGATAGCCGCCGGGGAGGTGACCGTCAACGGCGAGGTCGTGCGCGAGCAGGGCACGAAGGCCGACCCGGCGCGCGACCACATCAAGGTGCGCGGGCGTTTGATTAACCCCCTGCTTGAGAAGCAGGAGAAGACCTACGTCCTGCTCAACAAGCCGCGCGGCTACCTGACGGCGCTCTCCGACCCGGAGGGGCGCCCGCTCGTCTCGGAACTCGTGCCGCAGTCGCTCGGCCGCCTCCACCCCGTCGGTCGGCTCGACTTCAATACCGAAGGCTTGCTCATCCTGACGAACGACGGCGAGCTGACGAACCACGTCACCGCGGCGCGCAACCACGTCGAGAAGGTCTACGAGGTGAAGGTCAAGGGCGTGCCGCCCGAGGCGCAGGTAGAACGCCTGCGGCGCGGCGTCCGCCTCGACGACGGCGCGAAGACGGCGCCCGCACGGATAGTCAAGACCGACGAGACGAAGACCAACGCGTGGTACGAGGTGACGCTGCGCGAGGGGCGCAACCAGCAGATACGCCGCATGTTCGACCTCGTCGGCCACTCCGTCATCAAGCTCCGCCGCGTCCGCATCGGCCCCGTCAACGCCGAGGGCATACTCATCGGCCAGTGGCGACACCTGACGCCCGCCGAGGTCAAGCGCCTCAAGGGCGGGGCGGCGAAGGGCGCGCCGCGCGGCAGGCAAGGGGGCGCGAAGCGCGGCGAGGTCGATAAGGGCGGCGGTCAGGGTAGCAAGGCAGTGGGCAAGCGTTCGGCTAAACCTCGAAGGAGTCACAAGGGCGGCGGGCGCGCCTGAGACGGGGCGCAAACCCCCGGCGCGCCGACGCCCCGCGGTTTCAAGTGGACAAAAAGAGAAAAGTCTTACTCGTCGTCTTCATCGCGGTCAGCGTCGCCGGGATGGTGGCGCGCCACTACCACCAGAAGTCCGAGCGCGAGCGGATGGAGCGCCTGATCAACGACCTCGCGCGCGTCCAGCGCGAGCAGCGCCTGTACCCGACGCCCACGCCCACGCCGGCCGACGCCTACGAGGAAGCGCGCGACATGTTCGCCAGCGACCGGCCGCGCGACGCGCTCGAAGCCATCCGCCAGACCGTCGGCCAGGACTTCAAGCTGATGGAGCTGCACTTCGCCGACGAACAGACGACGGCGACCCTCTCGACCGACGGCCAGGGCGTACAGCAGTTCACCCTCCGGCGCGGCCGCAGGCAGGCCGAGGGGCCGAGCCCCGTCAACCTCATCGGCGACAGCCCGCTCGCCGAAAGCCTCTACGAGCCGTCGGCGGCAGACCTCGGCCTCATCCCGAAGCTCGCGCAGGACGCCGTCGCGCGCGCGGGGATAGAGGGCGGGCGCGTGACGGGCGCCAGGTTCGCCTACCAGATCGTCCGCTACAAGGGCGAGTCGCCGGTCTGGACCTTCATGGTCGAGCGCGGGACGCCGCCCGACTGGCAGCACAAGTCCGTCACCTACGACGCGAAGGGGAAGTTCAAGGACGCCTTCTGAGGCCGCCCGCGGACTCGCCGCCCGGCCGATTCCCAAGTACAATTAGTAGTAAGTAGACAGCAGACAGTAGACGGTAGACGGTAGGGCTCCGCCCTGCTGTTGTTGACGCTGACACCCGGACGATTCGCTAGTGACGGTATCTCTACCGTCTACCGTCTACTGTCTACTGTCTACTTTTTTCAGGGGGCGCGATGGATTTCGAGCTTAACGAAGACCAGCGGCAGGTGAAGATGAGCGTGCGCGAGTTCGCGGAGGGCGAGATCGCGCCGCACGTGCGCGAGTGGGACGAGAAGCAGCACTTCCCGTCGGAGCTGGTGCCGAAGCTCGCCGCGCAGGGGTTCATGGGCGTCATCTTCCCCGAGGAGTACGGCGGGGCCGGGATGGGCTACGTCGAGTACGTCGCCATCATCGAGGAGCTGTCGCGCGTCGACGGCTCGGTCGGCATCTCGGTGGCGGCGCACAACTCGCTCTGCACGAACCACATCTACATGTTCGGCACGGAGGAGCAGAAGCGGAAGTACGTCACGCCGCTCGCGTCGGGCGAGAAGCTGGGGGCGTGGGGGCTGACCGAGCCGCACGCCGGCTCGGACGCCTCGGGCACGCGCACGACGGCCGTCCGGCGCGGGGGCGGCTGGGTCGTCAACGGCTCGAAGAACTTCATCACGCACGCCATCCACGGCGACACCTGCGTCGCCATGGCCTCGACCGACCGCGCCATGCGCTCGAAGGGCATCACGGCCTTCATCTTCGAGAAGGGCATGAAGGGCT
>DASVWB010000174.1:0-10638 GCA_036389815.1 Pyrinomonadaceae bacterium
GACGCCTTCGGCGGCTTCTCGCGCTGGAACTTGTCCCTGTCGCGCGCGGACTTCTGCTGCCCGGCGGCGTCGAGGTGCTCGACCTGGTCGAGCATCTGCGCCAGTTCCGACTCGTTCGGCGACCATGTGCCGAAGGCGTCCGCTTCGGTCGGCGCGAGCCCCTCGTCGAGCCGGCGCAGCCCTTCGAGTACGACCTGAGTCCACGCGCTGTGGATGGTGCGGCGCGTGGCCTGCACGTCGGGGCTGAAGTCGAAGGCCGCGTTCGGCAGCGTCAGCGAGAAGTAGACGGCCTCCGGGCCGGAGAGCGAGCCGACCTTGGCGTCCACCAGCTCGCCCTCCTTGATGAAGAAGACGCTGTGGCCGCGCGGGTAGTCTATCTTGAGCCGGCCCGTCTTGCGCTGGTTGCAGAAGAACTCGATCAGCTCGGCCAAAGACATGTCGCTCAACTGTCCGGTCAGTGCCATTTGAATGATTCCTCGTTTCGGTGTGGGGACTAGACTGTCTTCCTTCGGGGAGGCGCCGCGCCGTCGCGCGTCCGCGGCCTGTCGGTCGGGTTCTCTTACGGCGGGTCGGCGGCGGGACTGTCCATGAGGGGGGCTCGTGTCCGCCGGGTTCGGCGCGCGGGCCGCGCGGAGGGTTCCGGCGCGGCCCGCACGAAGCCCCGGCGTTACTGCATGGTGAAGTTGTACGTGATGACGCCGACGACCTTCATCGGCTGACCCGAGAGCAGCGTCGGCGTGAAGCGCGCGAGCCGCGCCGCCATCTCCGCCGCGTTCTGCAAGAGCCCGGGGCCGCGCACGGCCTTCGCCGAGATGACCTTGCCGTTGAGGTCTATGACCACCTCGACCTCGACCACGCCTCCGATGCGCGCTCGCTTGGCGGCGTCGGGGTAGGAGGGCGAGGGCAGGCTGATGGCCTTGCCGTTCAGGATGCCGCCCGAGATGGGCTTGAGCGGGCCGCTGCGGAAGGGGACGGCCGGCGCGTCGCCGTCGGCGTTGACTGCCGGCCCGGCCCCCGCGGGCGCGTTAGGGGCTGCGGCCGCGGCGGCGACGTTCGGCGCGGACACCGTCGCCCTGTCGAGCGAGGCCGAGAGCAGCGGCGCGGCCGTCGTGCGCGCCGGTGCGCCCTTCGCGGGCTGCTGCGCCGCGGGGTTGTTGGCCGCGGGCTTCGGCTGCGAGCCGGCGGGGTTCGCGGCCGCGTTCGAAGGCGCGGCCTGCGGCCTCGCGTTGGCCGCCTGCGAAGCGGGCGACGCGGAAGGCTGCGCGGCCGCGGCGGCGGCGGCGGCGGGCGCGCCCCCGGCGGGCTTCGACATCTTCGCCATCACCGTCTCGTCGAGGTAATAGGATATCGTCCTGTAGGTCACCTCGGAGGGCTCGAAGCTCACCTTGCCGCCCTCCATGACCGCCACCGAGGTCGTCATCTTCACCCAGTTGCCGACCGCGTCGAACTCGTAGGCGTAGACCTCCTTGGCGAGCAGCGTCCCGTCGTCGTTGTGCAGCGTCATCTCGACGATGTTGCCGCGCTCGTCATACTTGTAGACCTCCTTGCCCGTGAGCGAGCCGCCCGCGGCGAGGAAGTATGCGTTGTCAACGCGGTTGCCCTTCTGGTCGTAGGTCGTCGTCTCCAGAACCTGGCGCTGGCCCTCGACCGGCTGGCCGCCCTTGACCGTGATCTTCGCCGTCTCGGTCTTGACACGGCGCACGGGGCCCGAGAGCCCGTCCTGCTCGCGCTCGTTAGACGCCGCGGCGGTCGCCCCGGCCCTTGGGCGCAGGCGGAAGGCGAGCGGCGAACGTCCGGCGCCCTCGGCCGCGGAGGCGGCCTGGGAGAGGAGGAGAACCAGCGGCAGCAGCGCCAGACTCGTACGTTTCGACATTGCGGTCACTCCTGACATGCGTGTTGTGCGAAAGGGTTCCGGAGCGTTCCGAGGCCGTGCGGGAGGCTCTTTTCGCGGACGCCCGCGCGAGGATTACCGGCGGAGGTTTGAAGGCGGCGTCCTTTGAAAGAGTCGGGGCGTGAGATTTTTAGGCCGACCTGTAACGGGTAGGGGGCGCGACATTTAAGTCCCTTCCCGCGCCCCTCCCGCGACCCCTCGAAGAGTGTGCGCCCGACGGGCGCCCGCCGCCGAAGTCAGACCCCGGACGGCGACTATATTATACACGGCCGACATTGTTTGTCCATACAAAACATTTGCCAAACCCGTGCGGAATGCGGAGGCTTTTGCGGGGAATTCAGGCGGAGAAGAGCGAGGAGGCGCGCTCGGTCGTGAAGGCTTCGCGGGCGGCGGCGTAGGCCGTCTCGACGCCGATACCTTCGATGGTGCGGGCGGCGACGACGCGGTGGCGGTCGCCGGGCGGGATGTAGCAGTTGAACATCGGGTGGTGCTGCATGAGGATGACGACGGGCGTGCCGACGGCGGCGGCGATGTGCATCGGGCCCGTGTCGTTCGAGACGAAGACGGAGAGGCGCGCGGCGGCGGCCGCGAGCTGCGGCACGGTCAGGCGGTCTAGGACGACGGTCGAGGGCGGGAACAGCGGGCGCGCGTCGCGCACGAGCTTACGCTCCTCGGGGCCCGCGAAGAGGACGGCGCGGACCGAGTCGTTGCGTTCGAGCATCGAGGCCAGCTCGGCGAAGCGCTCGACGGGCCAGCGCCGGCTCGGGTGCCCCGCGCCGGGGAAGATGCCGACGAGCGGAGCGTCGCCGGCCGAGCCGGCCGCGGCGCGCCTCGCGCCCTTCGACCTGCCGCCGGCGAGCGCCTTGCGCAGCATCTCTTCGACGGCGCGGCCGTCCTCCTCGCGCACGGCGAGGCGCGGCACGCGCGAGACCTCGCCCACGCCGAGCGGCGCGACGACGTCGAGGTAGCGGTCGATGGCGTGCTTCGAGCGGTCTTCGGCGGGCGGGGCGGGGGTGAAGTTCGCCAGGTAGTCGAGCGAGCGCCCGGGGCGGCGCGCGTAGAGCCTCTGCCCCGCGCCCGAAAGGAACCCGAGCAGGTTGGTCTCCGAGAGGCTGTGCAGGTCAATAACGAAGTCGAACTTGCGCCGGCGCACGTCGAGGACGAGCCTCCCGATCTGCCACACCGAGAGGTGCTTCGGCCCGTCGCGCAGCGCCACGCGGTCGACGGCCAGCGCCTCGTCGGCCACGCCCGCCATCTCCACGACGGCCGCGGCCGCCCCGCCCACGGCCACCGTCACGCGCGCCCGCGGGAACCTGTGCCGCACGGCCGCCAGCGCCGGCAGACTCAGGATCACGTCCCCCAACTGCCCGAAGTCGATGACCAGAATGTTGTGTGGCTCGAAACTCATCGAGGGTTTATAACGCCCGTGCGCCTTAAAGGGTTTCGCGCAGGTCGCGGCCGGTCATCTCCCGGGGTTGGTCGAGGCCGAGGAGGCCGAGGATTGTTGGGGCCACGTCTTCGAGGGCGCCGTCCGAGCGCAACTTCACGCCGAGCGAGTCGTCGTCGATGAGGTGGAAGGGGACGAGGTTGGTGGTGTGGGCTGTGTGGGGCTGCCCCGTGTGTGGGTCTATCATCTGTTCGCAGTTGCCGTGGTCGGCGGTGATGAGGCAGCGCCCCCGGGCGGTCTTGAGCGCCTTCGTTATCCAGCCGAGGCAGGTGTCTACGTACTGGACGGCCTCGACGGTCTTGGCGAGGTTGCCGGTGTGGCCGACCATGTCGGGGTTGGCGAAGTTGACGATGAAGACGTCGGTCTCGCGCTCGTCGATGGCGCGGAGGATTTTGTCTGTGACCTTGAAGGCCGCCATCTCGGGCATCAGGTCGTAGGTGGCGACCCTGGGCGAGGGGACGAGGAGGCGGCGCTCCGAAGGGTATTCGCGCTCGGTGCCGCCGTTGAAGAAGTACGTGACGTGCGCGTACTTCTCGGTCTCGGCCAGACGGTAGTTGCGCACGCCGACGGCGGCGAAGACCTCGGCGAGGATGTTCTGGTGACGGAGCTGGGGGAAGGCTACGGGGAGCCCGAAGGTCTGGTCGTAGAGCGTGAAGCAGACGTAGCCGACCTTCGGCCGGTCGGGCACGGGGAAGCCGTCGAAGTCGTCCACGGCCAGTGCGCGCGTGAGCTGGCGCGCGCGGTCGGCGCGGAAGTTGAAGAAGACGACCGCGTCGCCGTCTTCGACGGTGGCGACGGGCGAGCCGTCGGCGCGCGTGACGACGACGGGCTCGACGAACTCGTCCGTCACGCCGCGCGCGTAAGAGTCTCTGACGGCCGCGACGGGGTCAGCGGCGCGCGCGCCCGCGCCGCTCACGAGCACGTCGTAGGCGCGCCGGGTCCGCTCCCAGCGGTTGTCCCTGTCCATCGCGTAGTAGCGGCCGCACACGCTCGCCACCTCGCCGAAAGACATCTCGGCGATCCTGTCCTGCAAGGCTTTGACGTAGAGGTGCGCGGAGGAGGGCGGCGTGTCGCGGCCGTCGAGGAAGCAGTGGACGTAGGCGCGCGCGAGCCCGCGCCCCTTCGCCATGCGGAGCAGCGCGTAGAGGTGCTCCTGCGAGGAGTGGACGAGCCCGTCGGAGAGCAGCCCCATCAGGTGCAGCGCGCCGCCGCGCGACTTCGCGCCGTCCATCGCCGCGACCAGCGCCTCGTTGCGGAAGAACTCGCCGGTCTCGACCGAGTAGTCGATGCGGCGGATGTCCGTCATGATGACGCGCCCCGCCCCCATGTTGAGGTGGCCGACCTCGGAGTTGCCCATGACGCCCGCGGGCAGCCCGACGCAGGTGCCCGAGGCTTCGATGAGCGTGTGCGGGTAGCGTTCGCGCACCTCGTCGTAGAAGGGCGTCTCGGCGAGCGCGACGGCGTTCCCCTCGCGCGCTTCGCTGTGGCCGAAGCCGTCGAGGATGATGAGCGCGAGCGGGCCTTTCTGTTTGAGCAAAACCCCTTGTCTCCTTGTCGAAAACGTCCGAACCGCCTGCCCGAACGACTCCTAGCCGCGCCCCGCGCCGGCCTTCTTCGCGGACTTCTTCGCCGCCTTCTTCGCGCCGCCCGCCTTCGTCTCGGCGCGCGCGGCGCCGGGGCGCTCTAGCTGGTAGAAGGCCGCGAGCCCGGGGAAGCGTGCGGCGTCGCGCAGGTCTTCCTCGATGCGGAGCAGTTGGTTGTACTTGGCGATGCGGTCTGTGCGGGAGAGCGAGCCGGTCTTGATCTGGCCGGCGTTGGTGGCAACCGCCAGGTCTGCGATGAAGGTGTCTTCGGTCTCGCCCGAGCGGTGCGAGATGACGGCCGTGCGGCGGTGCGTGCGCGCCAGCTCTATCGCGTCCAGGGTCTCGGTGAGCGTGCCGATCTGGTTGACCTTAATCAGTATCGAGTTGGCGACGCCCAGCTCGATGCCGCGGCGCAGGTAGTCGACGTTCGTCACGAAGAGGTCGTCGCCGACGAGCTGGACGCGCGCGCCCATCTCGTCCGTCATCAGCTTCCAGCCCTCCCAGTCGTTCTCGGCCATGCCGTCCTCGATGGAGATGATGGGGTACCGCTCAGACCACGACTTCCAGTAGGCGACCATCTCGTCGGACGAGAGCCGGCGGCCGTCAGACTTCTTGAAGACGTAAGACTTGCCGTCGTAGAACTCGCTGGCCGCCGGGTCTAAGGCGAGCATGACGTTGACGCCCGCGTTGTAGCCGGCCGCGGTCACGGCCTCAAGTATCGTCTCGACGGCCTCCTCGTTCGAGCGG
Organism: Pyrinomonadaceae bacterium; assembly: GCA_036389815.1. Classification (GTDB taxonomy): domain Bacteria; phylum Acidobacteriota; class Blastocatellia; order Pyrinomonadales; family Pyrinomonadaceae; genus QHXN01. Next base: position 5,669 of record DASVWB010000174.1, read on the forward strand.
AGGTTCGGGGCGAAGCCGCCCTCGTCGCCGACGCCGGTCGCGTAGCCGCGCTTTTTGAGCACGCCTTTGAGCGAGTGGAAAATCTCGGCGCCCGTGCGCAGCGCCTCGGCGAAGGTCTCGGCGCCGACGGGCATGACCATGAACTCCTGAAAGTCCACGTTGTTGTCGGCGTGCGCGCCGCCGTTGAGGATGTTCATCATCGGCAGCGGGAGCGTGCGCGCGTTCGCGCCGCCGAGGTAGCGGTAGAGCGGAAGCTCCAGGTGCGCGGCCGCGGCGCGCGCCGTGGCGAGCGAGACGGCGAGCAGGGCGTTGGCGCCGAGCCTCGACTTGTTCGGCGTGCCGTCGAGCGCGAGGAGCACCGAGTCAACCTCGGCCTGGTCTAAGGCGTCGAGCCCTTCGACCTCGCGCGCGATCTGGTCGTTGACGTTCTCGACGGCGCGCGTGACGCCGCGCCCGAGGTAGCGGCGCTTGTCGCCGTCGCGCAGCTCGTCGGCCTCGTGCTCGCCCGTGGAGGCGCCGGAGGGGACGGCCGCGCGGCCGACCTCGCCGCTCGCCAAATAGACCTCGGCCTCGACGGTCGGGTTCCCGCGCGAGTCCAGAATCTCGCGCGCGTGGACGGAATCTATCAGGCTCATCAGCGCCGCGCTCCTCGAATTATGTGGTTTAGAAGTTCAGGGAAGAATCTACCAAAGAGAGGGGCTGGAGGCTAGGAGAGAGGCCAGAGGTCAAAGGTCAGAGGCTAGAGGCTAGTTGTCGCCTACTCCGAAGCGCACCCACTTCGAAGAGTCGGGCGACGCGGCGAAGGCTTAACTGGCCTCTAGCCTCTAGCCTCTAGCCTCTAATGTAGCCGAGGCCGGCGAGGACGCGCTTGGTGAGGGCGATGCGCTCGTCGCGGACGGCGAGGTAGGTCGGGCCTTCGATCTCGGTGGCGAAGAAGTATGTGTCGTCCTTCGTCTCGACGTAGCCGACGAACCAGCCGAGGAAGCGCCCCTCGGCGAGCGGGCCGCCGCCGGTCTTGCCGCTCAGCTTGTAGTCGGGCGTCTCTTCGAGCGTGATGATCTCCTTCACGATCTGCATCGAGCGCTTCGAGACGGGCAGCTCCTCCCTGTAGAGCCGCCGGAGGAACTCGACCTGCTCGTCGGCGGAAATCTCCAGCGAGTCGTGCAGCCAGAAGTTGTTGATGGGCCCCGACACGTCCTCGTTGCCGTAGCGGAGCCGGCGCACGTACTCCTGCATGCGCGGCTTGCCGACGGCGGTCGCAAGCTCGCGGTAGTACCAGACGACCGAGCGCTTGATGGCCGTGCGCAAGGTCTGATCCTGCCACCACGTGCTGAAGGGCGGCGTGTCGCGGTCGTGCGCGGGGTACTTCTTCTCGTCCCACTTGATGACGTGTTCGGCGTCGCGGATGACGCCCGTGTCGAGGCCGATGAGCGAGTTAGGAATCTTGAAGGTCGAGAAGGGCGAGAAGCGCTCGCGGCAGCGCGCCCCGTTGTGGCGGAGGTAGCTGCCCTTCTTCAAATCGTAGAGGACGAACGCGCCCGTCGGGTAGTCCTTGAAGTAGGGGGCGATGTCGGCCGGCGTCGGCTGGCGCGGCGCGGCGGTCTGCGCCGGCGCGGCGGCCCTGGCGCGCGAGTCAGCGCCCGTCGTCTTCGTGCAGCCGAGCGCGGCGAGCATGACGAACGTGGCCAGGAGTGTGACCCTTAATCTCATCGTTTAAGTCTCCTTGTCGAGCAGTTCGTCGAAGGCCGTTGCGGGGAGTTCTTCGAGCGTGCAGACGACGATGTCCGCGCGCAGTTCGGCGTGGGACGAGAGGACGCCGACGCAGCGCATCCCTGCGCGGCGCGCGGCCTCGGTGCCGGCGGGCGCGTCCTCGACTACGACGCATGCCGCGGGCTTGACGCCGAGCCTGGCGGCGGCGGCGAGGAAGACCTGCGGGTCGGGCTTGCCCTCGGTCACGTCCTCGGCCGAGGCGACAGCCGAGAAGTATTCGCCGAGGGACAGCGCCTCGACGATGGCCTCAAGGTTCTTGAGCGGCGCGGAGGAGGCGACGGCCTGGAGCCAGCCTTCGGCCTTCAGGCGTTCGAGCCAGCGGCGGACGCCGGGGAGCAGCTCGACGCCGCGCTCGCGTACGAGCGCGCGGTAGGCGACCTCCTTCGCCTCGCCCACGCGGGCGATGTCCGAGGCCGCGTAGTCGGGGAAGTAGCCGCGCAGTATTTCGTCGTTGCGCCGGCCGAAGGTCTGCTCGAACTGTTCGCGGGTGACTTTGAAGCGCTCGCCGGCGAGCGCGCCCTGCCATGAGAGCCAGTGGTATTCGCGCGAGTCGATGAGCGTGCCGTCCACGTCCCACAGCGCCGCGCGCCTCGTCCCCGTCGTCGTCATCGCGTCCGAGTTTAGCCGCGCGCCGCGCGCGTCGGCAAACGTGCGGACAAACCGGCGCCGGCGGGTTATGATGCGTGGAAACGAAAGCTCTCGAAAGACTCGGGCGCGGAGGTCGAGTCCCCCGCGACGGAGGGGTTTATGAACAGAGTCCTGCTCGGCGCGCTGGCCGGTCTGGCCGCGACGGCGCCGATGACGCTGGCGATGAAGCTGATGCACGAGCAGTTGCCGCGCGAAGAGCGCTACCCGCTGCCGCCGCGGCAGGTGACCGAAGGCGTGGCTGAGAAGGCCGGCGTCGAACAGCACCTCGACGAGGAGACGCGCGAGGCCGCGACGTGGGTCTCGCACTTCGCGTACGGGACGGCGTGCGGCGCGCTCTACGGCGCGCTCTCGGGCGAGCGCGCGGACGGGCGGGCGGCGCTCGCGGGGGTGGGCTTCGGGCTGGCGGTGTGGGCCGGGAGCTATCTGGGGTGGCTGCCGGCCGCGGGCATCATCTCGCCCGCGACCGAGCACCCCGCGCGCCGCAACGCGCTGATGATGGCGGCGCACGTCGTCTGGGGCGCGACGACGGGCGTCGTGCTGGAGAGGCTCGCCGACACGGCCGGCGAAGGGGAGAGGTGACGCGCGGGGCGGTCGAAACTGCGGAGGCGGAGGCGGAGGCGCGCGGGCGCTGGCGCGCGCTCGCGCTGCTGGGCGCGGCGGAGCTGCTGGGGATGTCGCTCTGGTTCTCGGCGTCGGCGGTCGCGCCGGCGCTGCAAACGGAGTGGCGTCTGACGGACGCGCAGACGGGCTGGCTGACGCTCGCGGTGCAGTTGGGCTTCGTCGCGGGCACGCTCGCGTCGGCGCTGCTGAACCTGCCGGACGTGCTCAGCTCAAGGAGACTGTTCGCGCTCTCGGCCGCGGCGGGCGCGGCGGCGAACGCGGCGCTCGCGCTCTCGGCGAGGGGTTACGGGTCGGGAGTCAGCCTGCGTTTTCTGACGGGGCTCTTCCTGGCGGGCGTCTACCCGCCGGGGATGAAGCTGATGGCGACGTGGTTCCGGCGCGGGCGCGGGGCGGCGCTCGGCGTGCTGGTCGGCGCGCTCACTCTGGGGAAGGCTTCGCCCTACCTCGTCAACGCGGTGGGGAGCGCCGACTGGCGCGCGAACGTTCTGTTCGTCTCGGGGCTGGCGGCCGTCGGCGGGCTCGTCGTGCTGCTCTTCGTCGGCGAGGGGCCGCACGCGGCGGCGGCGGCGCGCTTCGACTTCAAGCAGGTGGCGCGCGTCTTCCAGAGCCGCGGGGTGAGGCTGGCGAACTTCGGCTACTTCGGCCACATGTGGGAGCTGTACGCGATGTGGACGTGGGCGCCCGTGATGATACGCGCGAGCCTCGCGGAGCGCGGCGGCGGCGGGGCGGCGTTCGCGGAGGCCGCCTCGTTCCTCGTCATCGGCGCGGGGGCGGTCGGGTGTGTGGCGGCGGGGCTCTTGGCCGACCGCGTCGGGCGGACGGTCGTCACGTCGGCCGCGATGGTCGTGAGCGGCGCGTGCTGCCTGTGCGTCGGCCTCTTCTACGGGGCGCACCCGGCGCTGCTGCTGGCGGTGGCGGGCGTGTGGGGCGCGAGCGTCGTGGCCGACTCGGCGCAGTTCTCGGCGTGCGTGACGGAGCTGGGCGACCTGCGCTACATGGGGACGGCGCTGACCATCCAGACCTGCTGCGGGTTCCTGCTGACGACCGCCTCGATCAAGCTGGTGCCGCTGCTGGAGGCGCGCTGGGGCTGGCGCTGGGCGTTCGTCGCGCTCGCACCGGGCCCGGCCTTCGGCGTCGCCTCGATGCTGCGCCTGCGCCGACTGCCCGAGGCGGCGCGCATCGCGCAGGGGAGAAGATAGTAGACAGTAGACAGTAGACAGTAGACAGTAGGGCTCCGCGCCGCCGACGCTGACGATTCTACCCGGACGATTAATTAACGGCGGCTTTTCTACTGTCTACTGTCTACTGTCTACTGTCTACTTTTTCAAGGAGGTTTCATGGAGCGAAAGCACGGGCCGTGGGCGGTGAGGTCTTCGGAGCGTCTGTACGCGGACGAGTTCGCGGAGGTGTGGGTGGACGAGGTGTCGAAGGAGGGGGTGGGGCCGAAGCGGCGCGCGACGATGCGGATGAAGCCGGGCGTGGCCGTGCTCGCCGTGGACGGCGAGGGCGTGGCGCACCTCGTGAAGACCTTCCGCTACGCGATAGGGCGCGAGTCGGTCGAGGTGGTGCAGGGCGGGACGGAGGAGGGCGAGTCGGACTCGGAGGCCGCGCGCCGCGAGCTGAAGGAGGAGCTGGGCGCCGAGGCCGAGGAGCTGACCGACCTGGGGCTGCTCGACGCGGTGACCTCGCAGGTCTACTCGCCCGCGCGCCTCTTCCTCGCGCGCGGCCTGACGTTCGGCGCGACCGACCGCGACGAGACGGAAGACTTGCAGAGCGTCAACGTCAAGTTCGAAGAGGCCGTCCGCATGGTGATGGACGCCGAGATCACGCAGGGCATCTCCTGCACGCTGATACTGAAGGCGAGCCGCCTGCTTGAGCGGGAGGCGGCCGCGCGTTAGAAAGAATCAACCGCGGAGACGCGGGGACGTGGG